>NZ_JAIZ01000215.1 GCF_000710465.2 Kitasatospora sp. MBT63
CGCCGTCTCCTCCGGAGACATGACGCGCCGTCACTACGTGACGGAATGTTGTATCGCCACTCCGTGGCTCCAGCCAACTGATGGACGGGGTGGTACACCTTGCCGCCCCTTTCTGTACCGGTGGAAGTGGTGCAGACGGAGGGGTTGCCGGTGCCTCTCCTTGCTCCGCCGGCCTGCCTTCCCTCACCCACCAAAGGGAGCTGAGGGCACGTCATGGGCCCTATGAGCTGCCATTTCATGCGAACTCTGTGCTCCTTCGAGAGACCATCCGGATCGCCGGGCCGGGAGGTGGCTCCGGCCTTGAGCAGTGCGGGTTCGGCGGGTCATCCTCGGCCTGCCGCTTTCTGTACCATCAGTATGGCATAGATGTACCGGCGGTACAACCATCGTTCTGTGACTTTCTGTCACATCTTCTGGGCAACCTATGGTCTGGACCACCTAGCCAGTCTACGGGCTCCAATTTGGAATTAGAAGCTCCTGGAGTATGTGCCAGGGGCGATGAGGTCAATTCTGTACCAAGCCCGATCGATTTGCAAGGGGCTTGGCTCCCGAATCAGATCGTGGCTTCGGCAGTTTGCCTGTCGCGGCTGCCCGCCGGCTCTGTATCAGAATACCAGTGTTGGGAGTTCCCGCCGGATGTTCTGTCCCCATTCCGAGGGCTTCGATCCGTAGCCGGCCGCCGGGCTCTCTGGCTTCACGAGCTCTGCGCGGTGCCGTCGCGGGCCCGTAGGGCGGCAGCCCGCCATCTGCCTCGCTCTCCCCATGATACGAGCCTAGTCGCGCTGTAGGACTCGGTCGACGGCCTCTGAGGGGGCGCAGCGTGGTGGTGGGTGGGTTGGGTGGTGGTGGGTCAGTTGATTGGTTTGGTGGTTTTCGGTTCCGGTTATTGGCGGTGCTGGTGTTGGGGGAGTTTGTGGGTTTGTTGGTGGTGCTTTCCCTGCGTGGCTCTTCCGGGTTTTCTTGAGGTGTTCGCGGTGGCTTCGTTTTTGGTTCTATTGCTGCGCTTCCCTTGTCGTGTTCGGGGTTTGATGGGGTTGTTGTGGTGGGTTTCTGGTGGTGTCGGTGGGGTTCTGTTGAGGATTTGATTTGTTGGTGGCCGTTGTGTTGTGTTTCTTGATTGTTTATTGATTTCGTTGGTCAATTCCCTCGGCTTCGATATTCATTTGCCTTTCCGGTTGGCATTTCGGAGTGATTCCATTCGCATCATGCGGGGTCAAGTTGGTTTTATCTGTGGTCTTTTGTAGTCGCTGTGATTCAACTTCTGTTCTGTGAGCTCCAGTTGTTCACGTGGTTCATCCAACTTGCTTGCTGGGGTGACGTGTTGGATCGGATGGGTCGTCGTTCTGGTGTGGTCAGGGGGTGGCTGCTGGGCTGGTCGGGCGGGCGGCTCCGCGGACCCTTCTCTCTGGGTGGAAGGGCTCTTGCTGGCTTGCTGCTGGCCCCCGGCTCGGCGGCCAGGGCCGGAGGCCTTGGTGGAGCGGCGCAGCGGCGGGGGCGGGGTTCGTTGAAGCCTTGGGAGTCGGGCGGGCACACAAGGGGTGGCCCGGGGGCGGTGCGCCGCTGTCGGCCGGGCGGACAGCGGGTAGGCCGGCCACGGCGCGGTGGTGGATCCGGCGCGGCGCAGCGGCGGGCGAGCGGGCCGGGGTGGGAGGAGCGGGCCTGGGCCGGTCCCGGCGGCAGGGTTCGGGTAGCGCGTCGGCGCCCGGGGGCTCGGCCGGGCCTCGGCGGCTCCACGAGCAGTGGTTGGCCCGAGGGGGAGGGTGAGCGCTGCACGGTGGCCTGGTGGCGTGCTCAGGCCCTCCGGGCCCGGTCAGGGCCGGCGGTTGTCGGTACGGCGGCCGGGCGGAGCGGCGGCCGGGCGTGGGCAGGGCCAGCGGGTCGGTTGGCGGTGGGCTCCACACTCTCGCCGTAGTCGGGCAGGGGCAGCACGGTGGTCCGGCCCGCCCTGGGCCTGCGGGCCGGGGCCGGGTCCGGCCAGGGACACGGTGGCAGGCAGCCCCTGGTGCGTCCCCGGTCCGGGGCCGGCCGCCCCGCGGCGGCAGAGCGGCGACCGGCCCGGCCCGGCCGTCGGCTGGCGGGGCGGACCTGGGCGGGGTCGGGCACACAGCGGGAGGGCGGTAGCGGCACCGGGGCGGCGGGCACCGGCAGCTGCCCGTGGGCGGTCCAGCTGTTCCATGGGGCCGGGTGGTGGGCGGCCAACCGCGTAGTGGACCAGCGGCGCCGGCCGGTGGCTGGCCTTCGGGGCGGTGGCCGGCCTTCGACCGGAGCACCCCGCAGCGGCCTGGCGCGGCACCGTCCGGCCTGGGCTGCAGCGGGACGGTCTGGTGGGCTCCGGCGCGGTGGTGGAGCCCACCAGGGGCGCAGCGGCGCGCGGGCGGGCGGAGCTGTGCGTGGTGGGGGTCGTCGGTGCCCTCTCGCGCTCGGCCGGGTGGTTGTCGGAGCGGCGCGCGGGCGGGCGGGTTGCGGTGGTGGAGCGGTACAACTTTCTTTCTGGTGAGGCGACTTCGGCTGGGGTTGGGGCGGGGCTTCGTGTCTTGGTCGGCCGGCCGGAGCGGCCGAGGGGCGGAGGCCCGTGTTCGGCCGTCGCAGTGTGGCTGCGGCTGTGAAGAGGAACCCCGGGGCCGGCCGGCGCGAACTCCAGAACACCGGTACGCGGTCGGCGGGCAGCTATCGGCCCCCTGCCCCGGCCGCGGTTCTGCAGGGCGGCACCCGGCCGGCTCCCCGGAGCGGTGGGCGGGGGCAGCACTCCCTGGTGTCGGGCGGGCTCACCACGGCGGCGGTCCGGCCGCAGGGGCTGCGTCCGGGACCGGGCGGGCGTCGCCGAGAAGCATCACCGGCCGGCAGGCGGCCGGTGAGCCGGACCACCTCCGGGCCGGCGCTGAGGGCGGCACCGCTGGACTGCGACTGGACTGCGAAGCGGCCGCCACCGCGCCGGACAGTCGGCGGCGGGCACGGGACAACCAGTGCCCCGGGCCGGGGCAGCCAGGTCCGGCGCCTGGCACGCCACGGCGGCGGCCGAGCGGCGGCACCGGACAGCGTTCTCGGCCCCGGTGGACCAGAGCGGCGGCCAGCACCGCAGTGGCCGGACAGCTCAGACGGCGGACCTCCTGGAGCGGGAAGGCAGTGAAGCAGCACTGCCCCGGGCAGGGACCGGGCCCCAGCACCGCCGGGAGGCGGGGCCGGGTGGGCCGTCGGAGCCGGCCGGGCGTGGGTGCTGAGAGGGCGCAGCCGGACGGGGCCGGCACAGCACCGGCACGGCGGCCGAGGGGCAGCACGGCCCCCCAGGCCGGGGCAACGGTTGCCGTCCTCGGGGCAGCCGGGGACGGCGGCCGGGAGCAGCGGCCGGGCCCCGGTGTTGGACGACTCTCAAGATGGCTCTGGCCGCGGTTGCGTGAATTCCCAGGTCACAGAGCGAATGCAGGAACGTTCACTCGGGGCAGTTTTCGATCATGGGGGCGTGCTCGATTGAAGATGTGCTCTTTCCCGGCATCGCTGTGCGGGTTGGGAGCGTCAAGGAGTTCTCCGGGGAACTCGTGGTTGAAGCGGTGGCCGTCGGGCCGTCAGGCCGGTGCCCGGACTGCCGAGTTGTCGCCGGGCGGGTGCACAGCTCGTACTACCGGCGGCTTGCCGAGAGGCCGGTAGGGCAGAGACAGGTGGTGGTCCGGCTCAAGGCCCGCAGGTTCTTCTGCGACCGGAAGTCCTGCCCCAGGCGAACCTTCGCCGAGCAGGTCACCGGTCTCACCGAACGGCACGGGCGCCTCACCCTGGGCATGAGGGAACGGCTGCACGCCGTCGCCGTGGAGCTCGGTGGGCGTCCGGGGGCCCGGCTCTGCCGCAAGGTGCAGTTGAGGGCCGGCCGGACTCTCCTGCTGGGTCTGCTGCAGGCCCCACCCGTTCCCGACCGTGCGCCGCGGGTTCTGGGAGTGGACGACTTCGCCCTGCGGCGCAGGACCCGGTACGCGACCGTGTTGGTCGACGTGGAGGCCAGCAGGGTGGTGGACGTACTGCCTGACCGGACGGCGGAGACGCTCGCCGCCTGGCTGACCGCGCACCCCGGTGCCGAGGTGATCTGCCGGGACCGCGCCAGCGCCTACAGCAAGGCGATCCGGCAGGCCGCACCGCAGGCTCTCGAAGTCGCCGACCGCTGGCATCTCCTGCAGAACCTCTCGAACGCGCTGGAGAAGACCTGCCGCCAGCACCGTGCCTGCCTGCGGAAGTACGCGGAGCGCGAGGCGAAGCCCGCTCCACCCGATGTCGAGGCGCCGCTGCAGGAACTGCCCAGCACCGCGCTCGTCGAGCGGACCCGCCACCGTTACACGGACGTCCACCGCCTCCTGGACGAGGGCCGGACGGTTGCTGCCGTCGCACGCGAACTCGACCTGGACTGGCGGACGGTGAACAAGTACCGCAAGACACCACTGGACGATCTGCTTGCCTCGGCGGCCAGCCGACGCCCGAACACCGAGCTGGCGGCCTACAAGCCCTACCTCCACGAGCGGTTTGCCCAACTCGGCTCCCAGGCGACCGGCCACCGCCTCCACCGAGAGCTCCGCGAACGCGGATTCTCCGGCCACGTGAGGACCGTCCAGCGGTACGTCGCACGCCTGACCATCGGCCAGGCCGAGACCCCGCACCCGCCGATGCCCCACCCCAGCACGATCGCCGCCTGGGTCACCCGCCGCCGACAGGCACTCACCGACGAACAGGAGGCCCAACTGCTCCGGGTCCGGCTCGCCTGCCCCGACATCACCCGGGCCTGCGATCTCACCTGGGCCTTCACGGACATCACCCGCAACCGGCGCGGCACCTTGCTGATGGAGTGGATCCGGCAGGCGAACCACGACGGCCCCGAGCCACTGCGCGGCTTCGCCAACTCCCTGCTCCAGGACTTCGACGCGGTCACCGCCGGCCTCACCCTCGAATGGAGCTCCGGCATCGTCGAAGGCCACGTCAACAGAGCAAAAACGATCAAGCGAGCCATGTACGGGCGAGCAACCTTTCGCCTCCTCCGCACCCGCATGATCATCCAGGCGTGAGCTTCACGCAACCGCGGCCAGAGCCATTTTCAGCGTCGGGCAACACCCCGGTCGGTCCAGCGGCGGGCGGCGAGGGCACCTGTTCAGGCCGGGACCCGGCCGCCCGGGGACGGCGCCGGAGCGGCGGCCGGGCTGCGGCCACCGGGCCGGGGAGGAGGTGGAGCAGCGGCGGGGGTCCGGGGCAGGACCGGGAGCGACCCGGCAGGCACGGGGGCGGGGGCGCAGCAGCGGGGCCCGGCCGGACGGCGGCCGTCCGGCGGAGCGCCGAGCCGGCGCCGGGCGGGCAGCT
>NZ_JAIZ01000216.1 GCF_000710465.2 Kitasatospora sp. MBT63
GTCGCTTCAGTCGCTGGCACCCCCGCGACCAGCACATACACCGAAAGCGACTCAACAATCGGCAACGGAGCCAGCAAGGATGGACGTGAGGGCGACTACGGCCGAGCTTCGTCTCGACGATGTGCGCCCCCCGCGAACGCTGGCGATCGCCTTGTGGTGCGCCGCCCAGGGCTGGCCGGTCCATCCTCTGACTCCGCGGTACAAGACCCCTGCCGCTAACTGCGGGGAGTGCCAGGCCCCGGGCCACACCGCGACGGGCTGCCCCTGCCTGCCGGCAGGGCGGTGGTGTCACGGACTGCTCTGCGCCACCACCGACCCGGACCGGCTGGCCCAGTGGTGGACGAAGAATCCGTCCTTCGGTGTGGCGGTTGCCTGCGGGCCCGCCGGCCTACTCGTCATCGACGTCGACGCCCACACCACCACCGTGCCGGAACGAAGCCGTCTGCTTCCGGGAATCCCCATCGCCGACCACATCAACCTCGACGGGCTCTCGACCGGGCACCACACGATGGGCCTGCTGGCCGCCCTTCGCTCGGCAACCGACCCGTGCCACGACGAGACCACACTCCGGGTACGCACCCCTTCCGGCGGCCTCCACATCTGGTACCGCACGCAGCCGTGGCAGGCCTTCCGGAGTTCCACCGGATCCGGGAAACGCCGCGCGCTCGCCTGGCAGGTCGACGTCCGCTCCGGAGGTGGCTACATCGTCGCACCGGGCACGGTGACGTCCGCCGGACGCTACTCTCCCGTAGGAACGGCACGGATGCCCGCTCCGCTGCCGGACTGGCTTGCGCAGGAGCTTGTCCGTACTGGCCATCTCGAGACCTCCGAGGTCCCGGTGTCCGGCCGTACGGTTCCCCCCCGTGCCCGCCAGGCCGTCATAGCCGCGGGTGGTGGTGGCAACGCCGCCACCCGCACCCTTGCCTCCCTGCTCACCGAGATCACCGATTGCGCGGTGATTCCGGAGGGAGCCGGGTTCACCGAAAAACTGAACCGGGTCGCCTACACCGCAGGAGGTCTCGCCGCTGCCGGATACCTAACGCTCATTGAAGCCGAACGCCTTCTCCTCGACGCCGCTCGCCAGGCACGTCCCGAGCAGGAACGACGCTGTTCCTCGATCATTCGCAGTGCCATGGCTGCCGGCAGCCGGCGCCCGCTTCATCTTGAAGGACGCTCATGAAACCCACGAACGGTCCGCTGGAAGGAGGCTTCGATCCCCTGGCGACCGCCCAGCAGATCCTCGGTTCGTCCTCCCGCCACAACGGACTGGCCGTACCGACCTCGATCCCACAGACCGACCCCCAGCCCGTCCAGGGTCTCCTCGATCTCGCGGGCCTCTCCGCGGCCTCCCCCCAGGACCCTCCTGCCCCCTACCGGGATCCGACCGCCGTCCCCCCCGCCGGTGCGACTCCCCACGGCTTGCTGCCGGACTCACTCAGCGACCGGGGGAACGCCAAGCTCTTCGCGCGCCTCTACGGCGGGGATTACCGCTACGTCCCCGGCCTGGGCTGGTACATCTGGAGTGGCCACCGGTGGCAGATCGACGAGACCGACCATGTGCTGTGGTCGGCAGGTGAGATGGCGGAGCAACTCGCCACGCACGATCCCATCGGAGCCTTCACCAACACCGAGCTCGGCCGCCACCGGCGCCGAGCGCTGTCCACATCGGGTATGAACGCGATGCTGGAACAGGCGAAGGCCTCGCCCGACATGGTGCTCCACGCTTCCACGCTGGACGCCGATCCGTACGCCCTCTGCACCCCGGGCGGCGTCGTCGACCTGCGGACGGGCCTCATCACCCCCCCGGACCCGGCGCGGCAGCGGCACTCCCGTTCCACCGCCATCGCGCCACAGACGATGCCCACACCCAGGTGGCAACGGTTCCTGGACGACACCTTCGGTACCGACACCGAAGGCCAGCAGATGACCCACTTCCTCCATCTCCTGCTGGGTTACTCCATCTCCGGGGACGTCGGCGCACAGGTCATGCCCTTCCTCTACGGCCAGGGAAAGAACGGGAAGTCCGTTCTGCTGGACGTCATGCTCCAACTGCTGGGGGACTACGCCGACGCGGCGCCCCCCGGCTTCCTCATGGCCAAGGCCTTCGAAGGACATCCGACAGACCTCGCGGAGCTCCACGGGCGCCGCGTCATCATGTGTTCGGAGCTCAAGCCGGGTGACCGCTTCGACGAAGCCCGGGTGAAGCTCCTGACCGGTGGCGACAAGATCAAAGCCCGTCGGATGCGTCAGGACTTCTTCAGCTTCCAACCCACGCACAAGCTCTGGCTCCTGGGCAACCACCGCCCCGAGGTCGGTACGGGCGGCATGGCCTTCTGGCGCCGCATGCGTCTGATCCCCTTCGCACGCGTCGTCGCCGAGGACAGAAAGATCGACAATCTCGCGAGCCTGCTCGTCGCGGAGGAAGGCCCGGGCATCCTGGCCTGGCTCATCGCCGGCGCCCGCCGCTACTTCGCCGGTGAGAAGGACCTCGCCGGCCCGCAGAGCGTCCAGGTCGCCACCACCGCATACGCCGAGACCGAGGACAGCGTCGGCCGTTTCCTGTCGGAGTGCTGCAAACTCGCCGACGGCCTACGCGCCGAACAGGCGCAGCTCTACGCCGCCTACGGCGGTTGGTGCGCTCTCGAAGGAGCCAACCCGGTGAGTGCCCGTAGCTTCGCGGCCCGTGTTCGCGAGACACTGGGGATGGCATCACCGAAGGCAATGATCCTCTCCAATTCCCGCAAGTACTATCCCGGTATCGGCCTAGTGGCCGCAGACCTGGCCGCCGAGGAGCCGCAGCAGTGAGCGCGTTGATCGATCCCGCCGAGCTCGCGCACGAAATCGAGATCCGCTGGCTCGAGGATCCTGAGCAACTGGACTACGTCAGGCAGTCGTTGGAACGCCTTCCCTCACGCAAGGGCAGGCCCCCGTACCACCGTGACGGTCGCATGGTGGGCTACGCGATGCTCGGCCCCGAGGCTCGTTCCTCCCGCGCCTCCGGGACCTTCAGGCGACGGGTGTTCTGGCTGCTCCCGCACGACCGCGACCTGCAGCCGGACGGCCTGTACGCGTCGGGGGCACCATCGGAGGCGGTCGATCCCCGGACCGTCGCGCCGACGG
>NZ_JAIZ01000217.1 GCF_000710465.2 Kitasatospora sp. MBT63
CCTACACCCTTACCCCGGGACAACCACCGCCCGGGCTGGACTACCTTCCTGCGTCACCCCATCGCTCACCTACTACCCTGTTGGGTCAGCGGCTCCACCACGTCCCTTTGTCCGAAGACTCCGGGCCGGCTTCACGGCTTTAGCATTCAGAGGTTCGACGTTGGCGCTTCAAAGCGGGTACGGGAATATCAACCCGTTGTCCATCGACTACGCCTGTCGGCCTCGCCTTAGGTCCCGACTTACCCTGGGCAGATCAGCTTGACCCAGGAACCCTTGGTCAATCGGCGCAAGAGTTTCCCACTCTTGTATCGCTACTCATGCCTGCATTCTCACTCGTGTACCGTCCACAACTGGATTCCTCCGCTGCTTCACCCGGCACACGACGCTCCCCTACCCATCCACACAGCCGTTGGGCCTATATGTGTGAATGACACGACTTCGGTGGTGTACTTGAGCCCCGCTACATTGTCGGCGCGGAATCACTTGACCAGTGAGCTATTACGCACTCTTTCAAGGGTGGCTGCTTCTAAGCCAACCTCCTGGTTGTCTCTGCGACTCCACATCCTTTCCCACTTAGCACACGCTTAGGGACCTTAGTCGGTGTTCTGGGCTGTTTCCCTCTCGACCATGGAGCTTATCCCCCACAGTCTCACTGCCGTGCTCTCACTTACCGGCATTCGGAGTTTGGCTAAGGTCAGTAACCCGGTGAGGCCCATCGCCTATCCAGTGCTCTACCTCCGGCAAGAAACACACGACGCTGCACCTAAATGCATTTCGGGGAGAACCAGCTATCACGGAGTTTGATTGGCCTTTCACCCCTAACCACAGGTCATCCCCCAGGTTTTCAACCCTGGTGGGTTCGGTCCTCCACACGGTCTTACCCGCGCTTCAACCTGCCCATGGCTAGATCACTCCGCTTCGGGTCTTGGGCATGCAACT
>NZ_JAIZ01000218.1 GCF_000710465.2 Kitasatospora sp. MBT63
CGGAGGTCACGTCCGTTGGAGTGGTGTATCGACGGCCACTCGGTGATCCTGTTTCAGGCTAGGCGGTCAGGGCTGTGGTGATGGTCTCGTCGGGGGTTTCTCCCTCGATCGGGTGGAGGCGGCAGCGGCCGAGGATCTCGGAGCCGATGTAGCGGCGCTGTTCGGCCCATTCGTCGCTCTGCTCGGCCAGCACCGCGCCGATCAGGCGGATGACCGAGCCGCGGTCGGGGAAGATCCCGACGACGTCGGTGCGACGGCGGATCTCCTTGTTCAGCCGCTCCTGCGGGTTGTTCGACCAGATCGACTTCCAGACCGTCCGGGGGAAGACGGCGAAGGCCAGCAGGTCCTCGCGGGCGTTCTCCAAGTGCTCCGCGGCCTTGGGGAACCGCTCGTCGAGCGTGGCGACGACGGTGGCCATCTGCTTGCGGACCGCGCCCGCGTCGGGCTGTTCGAACACGGTCCGCAGCAGGGTGGCGACCCAGGGCTGGGCGGACTTCGGGACCTGCGAGAGCAGATTGCGCGCGTAGTGGGTTCGACATCGCTGCCAGGACGCGCCCGGCAGGGTCGCGCCGATCGCGTCGACCAGGCCGGCGTGGGCATCGGAGACGACGAGCTTGACCCCGCTCAGGCCGCGGGCGACCAGCGACCGTAGGAAGGCGAGCCAGCCGGCGCCGTCCTCACTGGTGGCGACGTCCAGGCCCAGCACCTCGCGCTGGCCCTCGTTGTTGACGCCGACCGCGACCAGGCAGTGGACGTTGACGACACGGCCGCCCTCGCGGACCTTCTGCGTCAGGGCATCCACCCAGACGAACGTGTAGGGCCCCTGGTCGAGCGGTCGGTTGCGGAACTCGGCGACCCGCTCGTCCAGGTGCTTGGCCATTTCCGACACCTGCGACTTCGAGAGCTGGGTGACGCCGAGGCTCTCGGCGAGCTTCTCCACCCGCCGGGTCGAGACGCCGAGCAGGTAGCACGTCGCGACGACGCTGATCAGAGCCTGCTCGGCCCGGCGTCGGCGCTCCAGCAGCCAACTCGGGAAGTACGAACCCGAGCGGACTCGGGGAATGGCCAGGTCGATCGTGCCGACCCTGGTGTCCCAGTCCCGATTCCGGTATCCGTTCCGGGAGTTGATCCGGTCCTCGCTCGGCCGGCCGTACTCGCCGCCGCAGGCCCGGTCGACGTCGGAGGACATCATCGCCTCGGCGAAGGTCTTCACCATCGCCCGCAACAAGTCGGGACTCGCCGAGGCCAGGTTCTCCTCCAGCAGGGCGGCAAAGGGCAGACTGTCGGGTGCGGTCATCGTGCTGTGACTCCTTCAAGAGCTTGGTCGTTCTCGAAGAATCAGCCGGTGG
>NZ_JAIZ01000219.1 GCF_000710465.2 Kitasatospora sp. MBT63
ACGAGGAGGACGAGGAGGACGAGGAGGACGAGGAGGACGATGACGACGACTTCGACTTCGACCTTGATGACGATGACGATGACGATGACGAGGAGGACGAGGACGACGATGACGACGACGACTTCGACTTCGACCTAGATGACGACGAGGACGACGACGAGGATGACGACCTGGACCTTGAGGCCAAGGACGGAAAACCCTCACTCCAGAAGCCCTCTCGTACCGCTGCCGAAGCTCTCGTAGTTCCGGTTGCGCCCCGGACGTCAGGCCCCGGCCCCCAGCTTCCGCCGCGGCCGGGGCAGCGATCGGCTGCTCCCGAGCCGGAGACCTCCACCCAACCGGTGCCTGTCGCTCCTCAAGCCCCGAAGAAGCGTCGACATGCGGTCACGCGTACCAAGGCCAACCGGAGACTCAACCCCGGAGACCGCATCTGCGGCGAATGCGGGGAGGGCAACCCCCCGGCCCGGAAGTTCTGCAGTCGTTGCGGGACTTCACTCGCCACCGCCCACCTGGTCAAGGACCCGTGGTGGAGGCGCATCCTGCCCAAGCCCCGGACGCTCAAGGCCGGGGGCAGGCCGGGACAACCAGGAGTGAAGACCGGCGTGCGGATGCCGGAACTCTCCAGAATCCTCCGCCCACTGCGGTGGATTCTCGGCCTGACCCTGCTGTTGCTCGGCATCGTCTACAGCCTCTACCCGCCGCTGCGGACCTGGGTGAACGGTCAGGTCACGGCGAAGGAGAAGCAGATCAACTACCGCATTCACCCGGACTACGAGCCGGTCGCGGCCACCGGGGCGACATCGAGCCCGGACGTCCCGGACGGTCCGCCCAAGCTGGCCGTCGACGGGAACGAGGCCACCGCCTGGACGTACCCCCAGTCGGCAACCGATCCGTATCTGATGTTGACCTTCCCGAACCCGGTGAACCTGGACGCGGCCCTCATCCACAACGGTGATAGCGCGAACTTCGATGCAGTCGGTCGACCTGTGAAGCTGCATCTCGTCTTCTCCAACGACAAGTCTGCAGATGTCACCCTCAAGGATCAGCGCAAAGAACAGCAGATAAAGATCCCCAATGCTCATGGGGTCACCTGGGTGCGGATATATGTGACCGACAAGATCCCCGGACTCGACGGGAAGAACGTGGCGCTTAGCGAGGTGGAGCTCTTCACCAGGAAGTAGCGTCGGTCCGTCCATGATCGCCCCGGCGGCGCGGCCGGGGCGGGATCGTCGTGTCGGGGGTCGGCGCAGCCTCCCGATACCCTGCGCCGCCCGGGGCGCTGCCCGCTTCGTCCGGTCCGCGGTGCCCTTTCGTCCGCCGTGAGATGCCTCCATGCCCGCTCCCCGGGGGGACGGAAACGGCGGCCCGGCTGGGAGTATCGAGGTGTGCCGATGCCCGTGGTCACCTTCGAACAGTCGCCGTTGAACGCGCCGGCTGAATCTCAGGCGGGGGTGGCGATAGACCCGCAACCGGCATCGAGATCAACCCCGTCCTGACCGTCGACAGCTGGAATCGGCAGTTCCGAACGCGCCTGATTGGATCGCCTGCCATGAATGACGACACCCGTAACGCGCGTAGTGATCGGGACATGATCTGGCCGTTGCCGCCGATGTGTGGTGTCCTCGGCGTGGCGTTGACGTGGCACGTGCCGGATCCTGCGGGTGCGGTGGACGCGGTGTGCGACGTGGTTCGCCGGCAGTTGGTGATCTGGCAGATCGACCGGTTGTGCGAGGACCCGACGGAGTTGCTCTCGGGTGTGCTTCTCCACGCTGTCCGCCACGCCACCGGCCCCCTCCGCCTCGCGCTGGCGTTGCGGAGTGACGGTATGGCGCTGTCCGTCCACCAGGTCCAGGACAGTGGCTGGGTGACACCCGCCGGGCTGACCGAACCCGGGTTGCGAGGGGCGGCCGAGCGGTCCGCCACGCTGACCGTCGAATCGGTACCGGAGCTCTGTGGCTACGCGTTGGTCGCGTGGTTCCCACTGGCCGATGGCGTCGGGACGGAGGAGCATCTCGTCGCCGAGACCCCGTCGGTGCAGCGTCGTAGGCCCGATCGGCTTGCCGGCCGTACCCGCAGGACCGTCGGTTCCTGGCATCTGCGGCGGCCGCCGGACAAGCCGGCCGAGCGTGGTGCGGCGGGCGCTCGCCGGAAGCCCGGCATCCCGCGCGAGCCCCTCTGCCGGCGGCCCCGACACGTCTCCCGCCGCCCCACCGGCACGGCGCACGGATCGCGCGCCAGCCCGGCTCCGGCGGTTGCGGTTCCCGCTGAGGACGATGACTGCTCCTCCGGCTGCGTCGACGCCGCGCCCACGATCACCCCGCAGGGCGGTCGTGGGCGCGGCGTCTGTGGCCGGGGTCAGAAGGACCAGGACAGCAGAGCGTCCTCATGGGGCTGGCAATAACCCCGCGGCGGGACAGCGACACCGATGGTGTCCGAGCTGACGGTGTAGTAGGCCCGGACGATGCCGGCCCTGGCCAGCATGGTGAGGCAACGGCGGCACGGCCGCGCCAGTGCCGGGTGGGCGGATGCGTCGACCCGGGCGACGTAGATCTCCCGGCCCGAGGTCCTCCTGACTTTCCTGACCACCGCTTCCTCGGCGTGGAAGGTACTGTGCCGGAAGTCGATCGTGGGAGAGTTCCGGCGCTTGTTGGGGGCTGCGGCGAAAATCCGGCTGCCTGACGCCAGTACCGCGCCCATCTTGTACCGGCACTGTGAGTTCAGGGCCTGACGAAGAGCGATCTCTATTCCCAGCATGAGGTCTTCCACCAGTTGATAGTGCTGCTAGTTCGTGTCTCGGCATCGACCGGCGTTCCCGGCGGGGCTGGTCCGCATTTCCTCAGGCTGCCACACGGCTCGGATCGTGCCGTGCGTCAGATGTGCAGAGTGCCGAAAGACCGGGTCGTACCGCAAGAATCCCGCTGATGGACCTGCGGCGTTCCGTGCTCGGGCCGCCCGGGGTCGGTAGGCCTCGGGCGGCCGCGCCGCCTCGAACCTGAACGCCCGAGGCGGAGAAAGGGGAACCGGCGCCGGAAGCCGGGCGGCCGCGCAGTGCGGGCTCGCTCGGCCTCCGGGGGCTCCCGCGTATCAGCCGTCAGCGCTGAGCAGGGCGCCGGCTCGTCGGCCGATGAGGGGTGCGGTGGTCGTTCTGCGTATCGTCGTGCACCTTCCGCACGTCCGCGGCCTGCGGTCCCTTGGGGCCCTGGGAAACATCGAAGATGACCGCCTCGCCTTCCTCCAAGGAGCGGTAGCCGAAACCCACGATCGCGGAGTAGTGAACGAATACATCGCGCTCCTGGCCATCTGGAGTGATGAATCCGAATCCCTTCTCGGCGTTGAACCACTTCACCGTTCCGTGGACGTCCTTCTGGCTGTTCGGGTCAGACAATTTCTGCTCCTCAGGTGACGGCTGGACCTCGGCCTAGTCTCACGTCGCCCATAGGTCCCGCATGCTAGCCGGCCGTCGCATCGAGGTAGATCTGGCGACGGCTGACTCCACTTGACCAGGAGAGTGCCGCTCAGGCGATGGCCGATCGGGCATCCCTCGGTCCGGTGATTCAGGGACTCCGCGGTGCGTCGCCGGACGAAGCCGGAGGGTGTCTGGCCGATCGATAATCGAGGCTACAAAGCTTTTCCAGAAGAAAGTTCACGTCCGGTTCGCCGGCATTCCCAGGGGTGTGATCCTATGCCTTTCGAGTACTGCCGTATTCCGACCGGACAACCGTGGGGGTGGTCGCGATGATTTCTCGAATCGACCGCGTGGTCGGGGGGCTCCGTGCAGCCCGGTTGATCAACGCCTACCGCGCACGCCTGCGCGACCAGGACCTGCTGCCCGACCGGGCCGCCCTGTCCGTGGCGTGCAGTGCCTACGCCAACGGGTGCGTTTACGTCGTCGCCGCTCCCGGGCAGGTCTGGAGCCGGATCAGCGATGACAAGGACGACCCCGAGCAGCTTCAGATCAACGAGATCGACTACACCCTCCTGCACGGGCATTCCGCCATCTGCCAGGAACTCAGCGGCACAGTCCTGAGAATGCCGCTCGACGAACTCGACGCCAGGTTCAGCCTGGAGAGGTGGCCCGAGCTGGAAACCGATTGATCCCGACAGTGCACCGTGCGGCCGCCGGACCCGGTCACCAGCATCGCCTGATGACCGGATCATCCGGCGGCCGCCGGCCGACGCTCGATGGGACCGGAACCGGCGTCAGTGCTTACGGCCGGAGCAGGGTACGGAGCTGCCGACGGGTACTGAGGCTCAGCTTGGTGAAGACGTGGCCCAGGTGGTACTCGACGGTCTTGGGACTGAGGAAGAGCTGCCGGGCGATCTCCTGATTGGTCAAGCCCTGAGCGGCGAGACGGGCGACGGCGTGCTCGCGTTCCGTGAGGTCCGGCAGTCGACGGCCGGGACCGTCGCCGTCGGTGGCACCGAGGTCGGCGAGGTCGCGGGCGACCCGCTCCAGATACGGCGTGGCCCCGAGGACCCTGAAGAGACGGTGGGCCTGCTCGAGATGCGAGGCGGCGTCACGGCGATTGCGGGAACCCGCCGCGGAGAGCAGCAGCCGCGCGAAGTCGTGGTGGAGGAAAGCGCGGTGAAGCGGGATGTCGTCGTCCGACGCGGTACACCGGTCCGCGGCATGGTACTCGGCGAGGGCGGCGGGAACATCCCCGGTCGCCACGGCGATCCTGCCGTGGAGCCAGTGCGAGGTGAGCGCCAGGCCCGGCGCGTGCACGACGAGTCGGTCGATCCGGGCGAGAGCGTCCCCGGCGCGCTCGACGTCGCCGGGAGCAGGATCGGCGCCCGCGGTGAACGCATCGACGAGCAACGGAGCCCACAGCAGCGGCCCGACCGTGAGCAACCCGGGGGCCGTGACACCGGGATCCTCGACCGCCCTCAGAGCACGGATCATCGCCGGACGGTCCCCCCTGGCCTGGGCCAGCGTCGCGGCGATCACCGGTGGGTGGAGCGAGTTCAGCCACGGAAAGACGGTCGCGTGCTGCCGACAGGACGCGAGATGGGACTCGGCCTGCTTCCGGTGGCCCTGCTGCGCGTAGCTGAGGGCGGCGGCGGCGTGACCCATCGACAGCCCCCACGGTGAACCGTCGGTGTCGGCGGTGAGCACGGCGGCCTCCGCCCTGGTGACGGCCTCCTCCCAACGCCCCGTGAAGTAGTGGGCGAGCCCCGCGTAGGCCGACGGCGTGGGCTCGACCGAGACGTCACCCGCGGAGTGCTGCCGCGTGACGAGAGTGGTGAGATCGTCGCCGCCGGCCCGCAACTGCCCGGCCAGGACACGCAGGATGCCGCGGTAGAGCAGACAGTGGCTCTCGGTGCGGGGGACCACCGCCGCGGCGGCGGGAAGCCGGGCCGGCGCGAGGACGTCCAGCCCGGCCACCGGCCCGTCGGTGTGACCGACGGCGAACGCCAGCATCCCGAGAGCGTCCCGGGCGAACACCGTGGAACATTCCTGATCGACCATCGGCCGCAGAACGGCGGCGGCGCCCACTCCGTCGCCCCGCAGAATGCGGGTGACACCGAGCGAGAGATCGGCTACCGCGGCGGTGGCCGGGTCGGTGGCCGTGGCCGCCGCCCGCGTGAGGTGATGCTCCGCGGTGTCGAGGTCTCCGACGTGGCATGCACAACTCCCCAGGATCACATCCCGGCGAGGAGAAGAGGCACAACCCTCCACGGCCCTCCGCAGAGCCGCGGCGCGGCCGTGGAGCTGACCGGTGAGCAGATGCATGACGGCGGCCAGCAGACGCTGCTCGCTCTGGTCACGACTGGTCGACAGGTCCGCGGCCCACAACAGCAGAGTGGCCGCGCGACCGGGAAGCCCATGGGCGGCCTGACGATCGGCCTCCGCATCCAGCCGGGCGGCAAGGCCGGGATCGGTACGAGTGGTGGCGGCCACCCGGTGGCTCCACGCCGCATCCGGAGCCACCAAGGTGACGGCGGCGGAGTGCAGCGAGCTGCGGCGGGAAGGACTGATGGCGTGGTAGACCGCGTCCCGCTGGAGCCGGTGGCGGATCCGCACCGGCGCGGTGGGCTGCAGGGGATCCCACTCGACCAGCCCGGCTGTGAGCAGCGGAGCCAGGGCCGAAGTCGGGTCCGTGAGCCCGGCCAGATCTCCGGCGGTGGTGAGCGGAGCAGGGAGGTCCAGCACCGCGAGCGCCTCCGCAAGCCGCCGCGCATCGTGGGGGAGCCTGCGCAAGGTCTGCCCGATGACGGACTCCAGCGAGGAGGGGACGGGCAGCGGATGGGACAGGTCCATCAGCGCGGGAGGCGGAACCTCGGACAGGAGGGTGCGCAGGTGCAGAGGGTGCCCACCGGTCCGTTCCTGCAGACGCCGCAGCGCGGCCCGGCTCAGCTCGGGGGCACCCGCCTCGCGGGCGAGGCCGCCGGCGTCCTGCTCGGTGAGACCACCCAGATGCAGAGGCAACAGGTGCTGGACACCCTTCCAAAGGCTCCGCCAGTCGTGCTCACCGTCGACCGGAGGCCCCAGTGCCCCACCGGTCCGCACGGTGGCGATGATGAGGACGGGCTCGCTCCACAACCGGCGCAGGCTGAAAGCGAGTGCCTGACGGCTGTGATCGTCGGCCCAGGAGACGTCGTCCAGCACCAGGGCCAGCGGTGCACTGTCGGCTGCAACCGCGAGAAGCGGAAGCAGGTCCGTGCCCACGGCCAGCGGCGAGGCGTCAGGCGTCAGCTCACGCAGCAGTTCCCGCAGCCCCGGGACATCGCAGGGCATACGACGCAGCAACTGATCGAGAGCGGCGTACGGAAGATCCTTCTCGGTCGCGTCGCACGAAGCCCAGCAGACCTGCAGACCGTCGCCGCGATCCTCCAGAGCACGGCGGGCCAGGGCCGTCTTCCCTATCCCGGACGGGCCCTCCACCACCACCACCCAGGGCACCCCCGCGACCGCCGCCGCGCGACAGCGCTCGATCGCCGCCAACTCGTCCGTCCGCCCCACGAAGCCGCCGCGCCAACCGGCGCGGCCGACGGAAGGCGGTGTACCGCCCAGTGGGTCATCACCGCCGGTGAACAGGGAATCACTCATGGTGCCGGCCTCGCTGAGCCAGGTTCCCGTTCCCCTCTTCAGTAGGGGAGTTGACGGCCCTTCGGCGTGCGCAGGTCCAGCGGGGGCTGTTCCCGCCGCGGGGTACGGGTCTGCTGCACTCGTACGCGCTGCATGGTCGTGGTCATGGCTCCGGCCTTTCAGCTGGGTCCCGGCTCCCGTAGGACCGGCCAGGGTTGTCCGATACCCCCATCCTGCGTTCGCCGACCTGTCTCTGGCCCCAGGGACTGGCCCTAGTCGACTCCCCTGGGGTACCCCCAGGGAGTTCAGCGCAGGGCCGCCGGCGGTGTGCGCTGCTGGTCCACCGGGACGGTCTCCGTCAGGTGGCCCCAGACCACGATGCGGTACAGCGAGGTGAACACCGGGGTACAGCTGGTGAGGGTGATGTAGTGCCCGGGCGTCGTGTAACCGGAGCCGGCCGGGACCGGGGTGATCGCACCGACGTTGTCCTTGGACGTCTTCGGCAAGGTGTTGTCGACCCGGTACACGTACCACTCGGTCCTGGTCTCGAAGACGATGGCGTCGCCCGCACCGATCTTGTCGATGTTGTGGAACTTGGCGCCGTGACCGTCCCGGTGCGCGGCGAGGGCGAAGTTCCCCGAAGCGTCCCAAGGCAGTGCGGACGGGGGCGACGTGTAGTGGCCCGCGACCCCCTGGTTCAGCACAGCGGTGCTCGTCCCCTCCTTGACCAGGACGGAGTACCCCCGTCCCAGCGCGGGAACGTGCAGGATCCCCAGGGCGCCGCCCACGTCGTACGCGGGGGCGACGCCCGTGCCCGGGGTGCTCGCGTCCGGCGGGGCCTGCCAGGTCCGTAGCAGCTCCTGCTGGGCCTTCGCCTCGTGGCGGTCGGCGAGGACGTCGGTCCACCACAGTTCGTAGGCCGCGAACAGTCCGAGCACCAGGCCGAAGGTGAGGAGCAGCTCGCCGAGAACCGACAGGGCTCCGCGGACGACGGCGGTCGGTCGGTGGCCGGACGGCATGGGCAACACTCCGAATGGCGATCCCAGCAGGAGGCGGCCGATCGGCGGCCGGGCCGTCGCCGCCCGATGCGTCGAGGGTAGTCCCGGTCAGGGTGGTGCCTTCGGCGACGGGCCGTGATGCGCACTCAGCCCGAGACCGCCCGGGCAGCCGCGAGGACCGTTGCAGGGACGGGCCGAAGCCGCCGGGGCAGCCCCTCGGACCGACGACCACCTGGTGGACCCTGCCCCAAAGTCGGCCGCACTCCCAGGGGATCGCCTAGGGAGTTTCCCTGGGGCGCAGGGGGTGGGTGAATTGCCATGCTTGCAGTACCGCAGAGAGGGCAGAGCTCGGCGAAGGACTCGGCGGTAAGGATCGAAGCGGTGAGAGCGCCCAGATGACAGTGGAAGTGTCTTCGGCCGTTGCCGCGCAGTGGGCCGATCAGCTAGGAGCAGTTTGATGATCACCAGGATTCCCGTGTTCGTGCAGGCCGCCGACCCCATATCCCAGTCAGGTCTGGAGGCCGCCCTACGGCCCCGGCCGGAGGTCTGCCTGGCCAGTGCCGACGAAGTGGACGAGCACACCGTCGTCATCCAGGCAACGGACACCCTGACCGACGAGACCATGCGCGCACTGCGCAGCCTCAGTCGGCGAGGTTGCCGCCGGATCATTCTGGTGATCGGCTCACTCGACGAGGCGGGGCTGCTGAACGTCGTGGAGGTGGGCGTGTGCGCAGTCGTCCGGCGTTCGGAGGCGACCGCACCTCGGCTCGCCCAACTCATCGTCAGCACGGCCGCGGGCGAGGGCACTCTTCCGCCGGACCTGCTGGGACGGCTCCTGCAGCAGGTGGGGCGTCTGCAGCGGCAGGTGCTGTCCCCGATGGACATGCATCTGACGGGCCTCTCCAGCCGGGAGGTCGAGGTCCTGCGGCTGGTCGCGGACGGTTTCGACACCCGGGAGATCGCCGAGAAGCTCTGTTACTCGGAGCGGACGGTCAAGAACGTTCTCCACGACATCACCAGCCGCTTCCAGCTCAAGAACCGTTCCCAGGCGGTGGCCTACGCCCTCCGCGAGGGGCTGATCTGAGCACCGCTTCGAGGTTTCGTCCCAGAAGTCCGCGCACGAGCGCCCGGCGGGTCCGCGACCCGGTCCGGGCGCTCGGCCGTGGCCTCCCCCTCCGCCTCGGTTCCGGGGGACCGACGCGCAACGCGTCGGGTGACCGGCCCGGTACTCGTCCCGGTGACCACCGTCCCGGGCGTCACACCGGGCAGTCGGTCATGCGCCCGGCGTCCTCCTGCGGGCCGGGGGCCGCCCCTGCCGGGTCCGCCACAGCAGCCGCAGAGCGCCGGCAGTCAGAATCGCGGCGCACGCCGTGCCGATCATCGCGACCGTGGTGCCGTCGGAGGACGAGCTCTTGGCCGACACCAGCCCCGGGTCGCCCGTCGAGGCCGTCACCGTCGCCTCGTCGGGGCCCGTGACGGTGCCACCGCCGTCCGTCCAGGCGATGGCCGGAGGCTCGGGGAGAGTGGCCGGGACGCTGCCGGCCGCCAGGAGCGGGGAAGTCACGGTCACGGCTCCCGGCGGGAGCGCGGCGGACGACGGGAGCGGACCGGCGCCGGCTTCGGAGGACGAGGCCTCCGTCAGCGATCCGCCGTCCTGGATGAGGTTGTACCGGTAGGGCACGAAGCCGCCCACCGCGTAGTACAGGTAAGAGGCGCCCTTGACGAAGTGGGCCCGTGTCCCCGGATGGGACTCCTCGTACATGTTGAAGGCCGTGTGGGCCGAGTTGCTCCACCCCGCGAACAGCACGGTGTGGCCGGAGGACAGCAGGATGTCACCGGGCTGCAACTCGCTCACCTGGATCGGGTGCGACACCACGGCCAGGTTCCCGGTCCAGAAGTTCACCCGCTGGTCGAGGTGCCAGGCCATGGACATGTACCCGGAGCAGTCCTGCCGGTACGTCCCCAGGGCGTCCGTCCACCAGGCGCTCTGGCTGTACGGGACGCCCTCCAGTACCCACTGCTGGGCACGCCGGAGGACCGCACCGCGACTGATCGGCTGCATCACCGCGGTCGATGACGACCCGTACGGCGTTCCTGCGGAGGAACTCCCGCCCAGCGCGGCCGCCGGGGACGGCGTGAATCCGGTGAGGGTGACGCTCGGCGAGGCGAACGGTGACATCGAGACCACCGGTGCGGCGGACGGGAGCTGTGGGGCGAGGGCCGAAGCGCTCGGCGTCGGCTGGGCGGCGGGATCGGACGATGCGGCCACCGCCGGTGACGGCGGGGCCGAAGACCCGGAAGGGTCGGAAGGGGACGGCACTGCCGGGTCCGCCACGGCCGCGGACGGTGCCGGGTCCGTGGCCTCGGGAGAGGAGGAGGCGGTCCCCGCGCCGGCCGTGCCTTCCACGGTGGCTTCCGGCGCTGCGCTCGACTCCGGCGCGGCGCTCGGCTCCAGGACCGGACTTTCGGCGGACGGCGCCTCGGACGGTGCCTCGGAGGGCACCTCGGCCTGCGGGGCCTCCGTCGGCGACGGCGTCCGTGCCGCACCGTCCGCAGCGGGCGAGGCGGCCTCCGACGACTCCGCCGAGGCGGAAACCGAGGCAGCGGGATCGGGGGATTCGGAGTCGGCGAAGGCAGCAGTCCCGGGCAGTACGAGAAGGACGGCGGCCCCGAGCAGCCCTATTCCTTCGAACGATGATCGTAGTCTGGGGCGGCCCGGCTTCGAAGGCTTGTCCATCCTGCTTTACCTCCGAACCCCCGAACCGCCCGTCGAGAGGCGACGGGCGGTGTGTGAGAGCGATTTTGGGAAATGCAACGCTAGCGCACCACAAGCCCGATCAATGCCCGTGGGAGAGATGGCTGCCGGATGAGGCAACGGATCCGGTCCGCTCGGCAGCCCTGCCCTGACAGGCCGGGCAGCACCTGGCTCGTTGGTTCAACCGGATCAACGGGTCCGTCCACCACCTCCCGCAATGCCTCAACGGGAAGCCTGGAAACGACCTGATCAATGCCCGAACGGGAACAGGCGGGCCCGATGCCGGACGATACCGTTCGTAGCAGCGTATTTTGTCTGCCGATGCACACTGTGCGTGATCCTCGGGTCCCGCTCTGAAGTTGAAAAGGAGTGCTCCTGTGAATCACCATGTGCGAAATGGAGGGAATTTTTGGGAGGAGCACGAGGGGATTGCCGTTCTGGCCTGCGGGCATCTGATCCACCGCTCCTGCCTCACCGGTGTGGCGGAGGACCACCGCTGCCGGCCCCGGGGATCGTGTGAGGTCTGCGAGATGGGCGGACGTACCCCTGCGCCACGGCCCAGCAGCGAGGCGACGGTGACGACCGATGCGGCCGGCGACTACGGCCGGCGCCTGATCGGCAGCCTCGGCCGGGGGTACGACGCCGACTGGGACACGACGTGGGGCAGCGTCGACTTCGTACCGGCCCTCGACGGTACGGTCGAGGTGTGGGCGAGACCCGGGGTTCTGCACCTTCGGGTGACTGCCGGCAACCCGGAGACCCTCAGCCGGCTGGAGTACCTGGTCGCCAGCCGACTGATCCTCCTCGCCGGCGAGGACGTGCTCACCGTCCACTGGATCTGACGGCGCGACGCATCGCAAGCCGTCATGGGCGGGTCAGCCCACCGGGCTCATCGCCCGCCCGACCCGTGAGGGCACCGACGTCGGACCGGCCGCCCGATTTGTCTCGTCGAACTGCGCCATCATCTCTCGGCTGACCCGCAGACTTCCGGCCGCACGTCGGGCCCTCCACGGCGCAGGGCCCGTGCCGGGCCAGTACGCATCGACCAGAGCGCACAGGGCGTTGGCCTGGTCGACCGCCTTGACCGCGTGCGAGTACGCGACCATGAGCCGTTCCAGGAGCACCCGGGAGACGCCCGCCACGTCCGCACCGACGTCGGCCGCCCCGGGCCGCGAAGGGAGCCGGGACGAGCAGGTGGGCTCCGGATGGCCTCCGTCGATGAGCCGCGCCAGCCGGCCCACAGCTCCTGCCACCCGTCGCGGGGTGTTCCGGTCGCTGCCGGGCTGCCCGTCGCCGATCCCGGCACAGACCTCCCTCGCCCGCCCGATCTGAACGTCGAGGAGCTCCACGAACCGCAGATGATGGCGACGGGCCCGTCGGACGGCGGCATCGTGGTCGCCCTCGGTGACACCGGCCGAGGCCTCGACGAAGGCGGCCCGGAAGGAGACCGCGTGAGCGACCGTCTCAAGTCCTGCCACCCGCACGACGCGGAGATAGTCCGCAGCTGTTCCCCCTCGCCCCCGAAACCCCTCTGTCCCAGGCATCGGTATCTCCATTCACGGCCGTTGAGCGCCCGGTTGCGCTCCACAGGACATTCCCTCCTGCCCCACCCCTCCCCCCCCGGTCACCCCACCTAGCAAGCGTCCCACTTCTCCGACGGCCTCGAGTCGGCCGCGCCGCGTCCCGGGTCTAGGCCGCGGTGGGCATGTCCGCCCAGTGGGTGGAACGCCCGGCACGGGTGCAGCAGCCGTGGGAGGCCGCCAGGAAGTCGATGATGCCGCTGCCGCGTCCGTGCTCGTCGGGTGCGCAGCTGGTGATCCACTCACCCTCCTGCTCCGCCGGGCCGCCGTCCGCGACCTCCACGTGCACCATCCCCTCGTCGGGGACGTCCACGCGCAGTGCCACGGGGGGCAGCGCGTGCTCGACGGCGTTCGTGACCAGCTCGGAGACGACCAGCAGCACCTGGTCCGCGGCGTCCTCCCCGACACCCCACTCGGACAGCGCATGACGTGCGATCCGGCGGGCGGTACCGGCCGACTCCGGCAGGTGCGGCAGAACCCAGAGGCACGGAAGCGCGGCCACCTGAACAGCGGTGCACGGGGAGTCGGGCACGGTGTCCGCCGGAGTGCCCGACCCGTGGGTCAGAGGCTCAGCGGTGGTGGTGGTGAGAGTGGCGTCCATGACGATCACGTCCGGAGGGAGAAGGCTTTCATTTGGTCCTGCTTGCTAATTCAGTTCTACGGGAGGGGGGCGGCGTGAACATCGGGGATTGTCCCTAGCCTCGTCCCCAGGGCCCCTAACCCCTGGCCCCCTGGGGCCCCTGCCATCCCGGGGAACCCCCCCGACCCCGACCCCAGGGTCCGCTCCTTCCCTGGTGCAGCCGCCGTCCCCGGGTCCCCAGGGGCGCGTTTTCCCGGGGCGCGGGCCCTGCCCTCCGGCTCACCCCGGGTCCCCTGGGGTGCCCCCCAGGGGACCCGGGGTGACCACCGAGCCGGGACAGCTTCGTCCAGGGCCGCCGCACGGGCCTGCCACCCGTGCGCTTCGGTGAGAAACAATTGCGTTTCTGGTCGATATTGCGCCGGGCGTTCGGTGCAGACGAAAGGGCACGTGTCAACGTCGGCAGCCTGCCCGGTGGTCGATAGAAATCGTCTCGGGGGCGGCTTAAAATATATCTGCCGCGTGGCGTGTCGGCAGACGGTTTCCGGATGCGACGGTGAGGAGGTGGCGCAATGCGCGATGATGAACGCGAAAAGTCGCTGAAGAGGAATTTCCCCTGGCTCTATCGCGGCCCGGGTGGCCCAATTTCACTCGAAAGGCTCAAGGGGCTCGTAGGGGATGAAACGCCGCGGAGCGGCAAGGAGTGGTGGAAGAAGCGGAACAGTACCTGGTGCGCCCTGGTGGTCAATCGAATGGCGGTCGGTGGAGAAGAGGACGCCAAGGAAATATGGAACGTCTACTGCGCATTCCGTGCGATGAAGCAAAGATCCAAGAATCCCGGGCCGGGCGACATCAGCAGGAGGGGGGTTGCGATCCGCCGGGTCGATCGCATGGTGAGCAGTGGCGAATTCTATGACGATGTTGTCGCGATAAAGAAGATCGTCAGGCCTTCCGCCAAGGAGAAGGCGCGTGCGGCGGCCGAAATGCTCGTCGGAGGGACGGAAAACAAGGTGGTCGTGCCGCGCAGGAGGCTGCGGGAGGCCGCCGCCGTCTGCAGTGGGGTGGCCATGGCCGCGAAATCCTACCAGTCGGAATTGAGCCGGATCGCCGGCAGCATGCACGGGGGTGGTCTCCCGAAGTCCGTGGCCGGCAATACGAAGAGGATGGAGAGTCTGGCGGGCCTTGTGCGGAAGGATGCAGAAGTCTTGGCGGAGCTGGTCGGCCAGCTGGAGAGTATGCACCCGTCGGATCGAACGGCGCTGCATCTCTACCGGATGGCGTGCACGGTGGTGTGCCGGCTGTCGAACCGGGTGGATGAAGGCTTCGGCGACGAAGCACGGCCGTATCTCTGGGTGGGCGGGGCGCTGGAGACGGGGGATATCGGCTCGTGGACCGACCAGGAGTTCACCGCGGTCGGTGAGTACCTGGACAAGGTGTACAGCCTCTGTGCCGAAGTCGCCCCGCAGGTGGTCGAGCCCGGTTTTGAGTTCGCGAGTATTCCGTACGTCGGTCGAGCTTCCGCGGTCGGGGCCGGTCCCAGGCGCAAGTACCATGAGGCGCTCCAGTCCTGCGTCGCCCAATGGACGCTCGTGGTGAACCGCTGGGATGAGATTCAGGAAAAGAGAAGGGAATCGGCGCGAAGGTCGCCGGCACCACCCCGGGCCGGTGCCCCCGCGCGTGGCGATGGGATGACACTGCTCGCCATCGGCGATGGCCTGATCCAGGAGTCCAAATCCTTCTTGCAATTTATCACTAGTGCCGATCGATATTTCACATGCACCGGGATGGCGCAGTTCGGTGTCGCGCTGAACAAGTTCATCGAAAGTGCGGAGGGTGAATATGTGAAACTCTATAAGGTGGTCGAATCCGGCGGTACCGATATTCGGGTCGAGCGCAGATCGGAGGCGAGCCTGGTGGGACTGGCCCATGCCGTCGACCTCGGCATGTCGGAGGGGGTGGCGGGCAAGGCGGATGCCTTTAGCGATCTGGCGGATTTGATCAATTCCGGACAGCTCGAGGTGAAGCCTCCTGAAGCTTCCGAAATAAGGTCTCATCTGGAAATCATGCAGGATGCTTACGGGGCTGCTTGCAATGTCTACTACTGGTCCGATCAACTCCGTCGGAACTTTCCGAACGATGCTGCTGAATGGCCGAAAGGGCAGGCCGTGGTGGCTAAGGAGAGGAATTCCGAGGCGCTGGCACAGGTAATGATCGACGAGTTGTCCGACGATCCCACCTGACCGCCTCATGCGGGTCTGCTGCCCGCAGGTCTGCCCCGCAGGTCCGGTCCGTGCCTCGCGGGCCCTTTAGGTTCGTGGTGACGCCCCGCACAGGGTGGGGCGGGAGTCAGGTGGGTGCTGTGATTTCTGTTGACGAGACCGTGAGCCCGGCGTCCTCGGGGGAGAAGTCCCCTTCGGACGGGTTCGATGCAGTTCCGGTATGGGCGGTCAAGGAGCTCGTCCGTATCGCTCACGAGACCCTCGATCCGGGGGAGCAGATCTGCGGGGTCGAGGTGAGCGAGGAGAAATGCCGGGATCTGAGCGACAGGGCCTTTCGGTTCCGACTCTCCTACGAATGGTTCTACGAGCCCGGTGACGGGCCGTACGTGGATGAAGTCGACATCATCGTCTATCAGTCGCGGCGGCGTCGGTGGGAAGTCCACACGCTGTAGCGCCGGACGGACCGGCTGTTTTCCCCGCTGAATGTCCTCCAGGGCACTGGCTGCGGTCCCTCGCCGAGGTAGACAGGAGACCGCCAGGAGCGTTCGGCGCTGGCGAGAAACCGACCGACGGCGGAATGATGCCTGATATCCCTCTCACGTTCACCGCGGAGCCCGTCCGGGGAACTCCGCCGGGCGCGGTCCGGACGGCGGAACTCCGGTACGGGTCTTTCGACCTCTCGGCCCTGCTCGATCAGACCGTTGCCGTTCAGCGGGTGGCCAACGCGCTGTCGGAGGAGGAGTCCGAGTCACGTCGGTGTCTCATCGGCCGGCGTGCCGCGGAGCCCCGGGTGCGCGCGGTCGGGGCGTTCGCCGGCCGCCGGCTCGTCGGGTTCGCCTACGGTGCCCCTCTCGACCCCGATTGGCCCTGGGCGGACGAGATGGAGGAGGGGCTGAGGGACATCGGGGGCTTCGACGGTCTCGGTCGGCCGTTCTGGCTCCTCGAGCTTCATGTGGTCCCGTCCTGCTGGCGGCGGGGTATAGGGACGAGCCTGGTCGAGCGGCTGTGCCGCCCGGTGCGGCAGCGCTGGGTCGGACTCACCCGCCGGGCGTCGTCGGACCGGGCGCGGGTCTTCTACGAGTCCCTGGGGTTCGCGGACGTACCGGGGGTGGTCGGCGGCCGGGGGTATGTGGTGATGGGCGCCAGACGGCCGATCGGCCGGACGACGCGTCGGGCGTGAGGTCTTGTCGGACCGTCACCCGGGTGCGGGCGATGCCGCGGACCGGGTCCCGGGCTCCGGTCAGGACGGTCCTGACCGGGTGTCCTCCTCCGCAACGGGGTGCGTACCGAGCAGCGTGGTGATCGCGTTCTGCAGAGTGGTGCGGGTGGCGTCGAGGTTGCTGAGGTACCCCGTGGCCACCGCTCCGTCGTAGAGCATGAGGAGTGCCTGCGCGACCCCCCGGGGCCGGGGCGGGTCGAGCCGGGAGAGCAGGTCCTCCAGGAGCCGCAGGAACCACGAGCGGTGATCGGCCACCACCTGCCGTACCGGGTGTGCCGGATCGTCGTACTCGTTGGCCGCGTTGATGAGCGGAGACCCGTGGAACCTCGGCCGGCACACGTAGTCGGCCACCTCGTCGAACAGTGCCTGTAGGGCCTCGTAGGGCGGCAGGCCGGCCATGACCGTGGTCAACCCCGCACGTACCTGGCCGTGTAGGTCCTGGAGGTAGGCCACCACGAGGTCGTCCTTGGTGGGGAAGATCCGGTTGAGCTCCTCGATACCGATCCGGGCCCGGGCCGCGATCTCGTCCATGCCGACGGCTCGCACCCCTTTGCAGTAGAAGAGGTCTGCGGCAGCCTCGATGAGTACGTCGGGCATCTTCGGGGTCACACCGGGTAGCGTCTCGGACGGAGGAGTCGACATCTCTCACCTGATGATCGGGTGGACGGGAGTGGAGGGGGCGAGCGTGACGCTCTCCTGGCGAAAGTACCGCGCGGGTACCGAGGCCCGGTTAGCTGAAGGGGCAGTCTTTGGGGGTGAGGTCGGCCTAAGTGTGATGCTTCTGACGTTCCGCCCCTCGCGAGGCGACAACCCGCCGTGTCATGGGGCACCCTTGCGGGAACGACCGGTCTGTGACAGAGCACAATGAATGATGTGAGTATGACTCGAAAGGTGTCGGATCCCGCCGTGCAGGCAATGGCCCCGCGGGACCGTCTCCTCGACGCAGCCACCCGCCTCTTCTACGCCGAGGGCATCCGGGCTGTCGGCGTGGACAGGATCATCGGCGAGGCCGGCGTGACCAAGGCCACCTTCTACCGCCACTTCGCGGCCAAGGACGACCTCGTCGTCGCCTACCTGGAGGCGGAGGACAGGCGTCAGCGCGAGTACATCGAGTCCGCGCTCATCGGCCTGCCTCCGCAGAAGGCGCTCCAGCGGATCTTCGAGCTCGTCGGCGATTCCACCTGCGCGCCCGGCTTCCGGGGCTGTGCGTTCCTGAACGCCGCGGCCGAGTTCCCGGTGGCCGACCACCCGGTCCGTGAGGCCGTCGCCGTCAACCGCGCGTGGTTGCAGTCCCTGCTGCGGGACCTCCTGGCCGAGATGGGCCATGCGACCCCCGACGCGGTCGCCGGAGTGTTGATGATGCTCGTCGACGGGGTCAAGACGGCCGGGTACCTCGATGACGCCTCGACCGTCCGGCTCACTCTCCACGACACCATCCACAGCCTGGTCGGTGGAGACTCCTGAGCCGGAGCCGGTTCAGAGCCACCTGCGCCAGGCGCGGCCGGGGGGCCCGTCCGTGGTGTCCTGTTGCGGTTGAAGGGGGTCCGGCGCCGGGGGGAAACCGCTCTCCCGGGGCGGAGCGAACAGGGCGTGGGCGAACGAGTCGATCGCCGCGTCGATGATCGAGGTTTCCTCCCCGATCGGCACCGTCTGGTCGGACCGGTCGAGGAAGGCCACCAGGGGCGGTATCGGCGCCGCCAGTTCGACCGGGCCCGCCGGCCCGAAGAGGGTGATGTGGACATCCCCCAGCGTGCCGAGGCGTCCGGCCGGGCGTATGTGGATGTATCCCTGCCCGCTCGGCTTGGTCAGGCCTTCGAGCAGGACTTCACGGGCGAACACCCAGGGGATTTCCTCATCCGGTGACAGGTTGAACGTGATCGAGACCGCGAGCGGGTCGCCGGGGTCGTAGCTGAGCTCGGACATCAGCGGGATCTCGAGGTCGTCCGTGACCCTGAGGATCATGGGAACCCGATTCTGGATGGCGCCGTTCATTTCCACTCGTTTCATCTCTGCCCGGATCTCGCACCCGGATTCTCTTCAGGGCGAGGCGGTAAAAATTTGATAAGCTAGAGAAGACAGACAGTTCTGTCTCTTTCAGAGACCATAGCTGGTCGATTGATGCCGACGCCAGGAACCTCGGGACGCCCCGCCGGGTCCGAACCCCCAGCGGGCCGCCGGGCAGCCCTGGACGGGCCGCCTCGGCGGCTTCTCGGCAGTCGGTTCAGCCCCCCGTTACCTCGAAGACCGGTTCGGCCTTCGGCGTGGCGTGATCTCGCTCGACGGTGAGCGGATGGCCGGCTTCCTCCACTATCGCGCACCGGCCCGCAGGACCACGAGCACCTTCGGGCGGATCCGGCCGGGCGGAACGGCCACTCGGTCCTGCCCGTTCGGCTGCCCCTCAGCCCCTGCCCGGAGTGCGGGCGCCGCATGTGGGCGGCTACGCGCCACCCGGGCGGGCGTCGTGGGCGACGGCCTGCTCGTAGCGCGGGGAGACGACCTGCCCCCCGGGCAACAGATCACCGAGGTCGTCGAACACGACCACCCCGTTGCACAGAAGGCTCCACCCCTGGTCGGGGTGGCACGCCGTGGGGGAGGCCGCATCACGGTCGGCCGCATCAGCGGACGGGCAGCGGGGAGAGTGTGTGCACATCGGAACCGTTTTCCTTGTCGTCTCGACGGCGGTCCTCGGAACAGAAGTTCCTCGGAGACTCCAGAATGCCGCGCGGGCAAGAGCGACAGAGAGAACGAAAGGCCCCCTCATCGGGCCGGCGATCGCTCCCGGACAGACGTCCCGCCACGTCGGAAACGGTCCCGCACGACGACGCGGGGACGGCGATCAGGCCTCCCCACCCCCGGGCCTGCCTCCGTGGCTGCCCGATCGGGAAGCCGGGCCGCCCGCTGTCCGGGCAAGGCTGGGAGTCAACGACAACAGGTCGACGGCAGCGGAGAGAACCCCGAAGCCCCTGGACCGAATCACGCAGAGAACGGATCAGCAAGTCCAGGCCGTGACCCCCACCAGCGGGGCACGGCCGTGATTTTGAAGTACGCAGAGGTATCGACATGACGGACACCCTCCAACGTCTCACCGACGAAGGCGTGGCCATCTGGCTGGACGATGTGTCCAGGGACCGCATCGCCTCGGGAGATCTCGACGATCTCGTCCACCACCGGCACGTGGTGGGAGCCACGACCAGCTCGGCCGTCCTCAGACAAGGCGTCAAAGGCGCCGGCTACCGACGGCAGCTCGCCGAACTCTCGAACCGGGGCGTCACCGCCGACGAAGCACTGCACATCCTCGCCGCCACCGACGCACGCGAGGCCGCGGACATCCTGCGTCCCGTGTTCGACGCGACCCACGGACACGACGGACGCGTCTCCATCGAGGTCGACCCCTGCTCGGCACGGCACACCTCGACCATCATCGCCGAGGCAGGGGAACTGGCCTGGCTCGTCGGACGGCCGAACCTGTTCATCATGGCCCCGGCCACCGAAGCCGGCCTCCCGGCCATCACCGAACTCCTCGCCATGGGCATCAGCGTCCACGTCACGCTGATCTTCTCGCCCGAGCGCTACCGAGCCGTCATGGACGCCCACATGGCAGGCCTGGAAAGAGCGGCAGCAGCCGGAATCGACCTGTCCGGGATCGAGTCGGTGGCCTCCTTCTCCGCCTCCGAGGTCGACGGGGAGATCGACCGGAGACTGGAACGGTCGGCAGGACCCGCAGGCCGCACACTCAAAGGCCGGGCGGGCATCGCCGCGGCCCGCCTCTTCTACCACCTTCACGAAGAGGCCCTCACCACACCCCGATGGCGCGCGCTGGAGGCACTCGGCGCCAACGCACAGCGCCCGCTGTGGTCGTCGACCGATACGCACGCCCCGGCCGCGTCCGACACGCGCTACATCACCGAACTCGTGGCCGCCGGCACCGTCAGCACCATGCCCCGCGCCACCCTGGAGGCGGCGGCCGACCACGCCCTGGTCGTCGGCGACAGCATCAACGGCACCTACCCGCAGGCCCAGGACGACCTGGACCGGCTCGCGGACGCCGGCGTCTCCTACGCCGACGCCGCCCGCCGGCTCGAGGACGAGAACATCGGAGCCCACGAACACACCTGGCGCTGGCTGCTCGGCTTCACCAGCCGCGCGCTCGCACGACGCGCAGGCCATGACACGAAGTTCGACAAGCTCTCGGTGGGCCGGCACGACCAGCTCCCCGGCTGAGAGCCGAAAACGGAACCCCCTCAGTGCCGCGCCACGAAATCGGGCGGGCCCGAGGAACCGGACACAACCAGGAAAGGCGTGGTGCTCAGAGCCTGCGACGAGGAGACGGCACGCACGGTCAAGGCGAAACGTCCCGGCCGAATGTCGGACGGCAGCACAAGCCGGACGTCGAGCGTGCCGTCACTGCGCACGGTCGCCGTCCCCGCCTGACCCACGGGGCCGTCGAGCCCCAGGCTGACATTGCCTCCGGGGGGCAGCCCGGTCGCCGAAACCGCGATCACCGACCCCGGGGAACCGACCGCCGGGCTCACCCTGAGCGTGGCCGCACCGTTGACCGTATGGGTGACGACCGGGCTGGTGCTCGGCTGGTACGTGGCGTCCCCGCTGTAGACGGCGACCACGGCATGGCCGCCCGGGATGAGCGCCGAGGTCACCAGCTTGGCGGTCCCGCTACCGTCCAGCGCCACCGCCGAGCCGAGCGGGGTCTGCCCGTCGGTGAAGGTCACCGAACCGGTGGGGACACCCGCGTCCCCACGGACGGTGGCCTTGAAAGTCACCGACTGCCCCGGCACCGAAGGAGCGGGCGAGGACGTGAACCCGATCGAAGAGGGCGCCGGCTGCACGACGAGCTGGAATTCCTGCCGGAGCGGCGTCACCGGCCGGCCCGGACCGGAGTGGTCGGCGATCTGGACCGTGAAGACGAAGTCGCCCGCCGCCCGCGGCGTCCCCGACAGACGCCCGCTCGCAGCATCCAGGGAGAGCCCGACCGGAAGACTGCCGCCGGCGACCGTCCAGGCGTAGGGAGGCGTACCCCCGTGCGGAGCGTTGCTGGTCGGGGAAGAGTACGCGGCCTGGAAGGTCCCAGGAGGGAGCTGGGCCGAGAACTGCGCCCCCAGCGCCTCCAGCACCGTGACCGAGAACATCCGGTCCGCCCGCTGGCCCGTGCCGTCGGTCGTCCGCAGCACGGCGTTGAACGTCCCCGACTGCGATGGCGTCCCCGTGACCACCCCCTTCGGGCTCAAGGACAACCCCGGGGGCAACGCCCCCGACGTGACGGCCCAGCCGAAGGGAGGCGCACCGTTCGAGACACCCAGACCGGTCCGCACATAGGGCGTACCGGTGACCGCACCGGGCAGTGCCGCGGTGGTGATCCGGTACGACTGGACGAGAGCCAGCGTATGGGCCCTGCCCGCCGAGACGGCCGTGACCCCGCCCAGCCCGTCCGGGACCGTGGTCTGACCGAGGTCGTCACGGCCCCAGGCACGGACCGACCCGCTCTTGTCCAACGCCACGGCGAACCCGTCCCCGGCGGAGACGGCGACCACACCGCCCAACCCCGCCGGGACCGCGGTCTGCCCGAAACGGTTGTCGCCCCACGCCACGACCGTGCCGTCGCTCTTGAGGGCGAGGCCGAATCCGTCG
>NZ_JAIZ01000220.1 GCF_000710465.2 Kitasatospora sp. MBT63
GGACGCACACCACGGTCGCCGTAGTACGCTCCTATCATATCCTCCCGGGTGGGCGCCCTGCCGTTCTCCTTCCCGAACTCGTAGGCGATCTCCAGACCGTGGCCATGAGGGCTTCTGTCGGAGTCCACGCCGTAGTGAACGTAGTGGCGGGGGCTATCCACGGTAAAGTTCGGCTGCTCGAGAACCAATTTCCTGATCCATGGCGCTGACCGCCCGAGATCACCGTAGAACCTGGGCGAGGTCCCGGATTCCCTGTAGGCATCGACCAGCCTGGGGTGAGTCACCAGTGATTTGATTCCCTCGATGAGGAATTTATGCACTTCCGGCGGCCGTGTCGGGTTCGGGTTCTCCGGTGACTGGTGCCATGAGTAGGTCGGCAAGAATATCCGGTGGATTCCATGGCCGGTCAGCAGAAGAATGAGGTCCGCCAGGCCGCAGAGCGTTGCGTCAAGGCAGTCCGTCAGGTAAGCATCATCGGTCGGCGGCGACGTGAGGCGTGTGGATATGTACCATCTACGCGTCCCGTTGAGCAGGAGCGAGATGCTCAGTTTCTGATCATAGATCATCCGGTGGATTCTATCGATCGGGTACCTGATGAAATCATCTCTGTCGGGAATCGGCGGCTGCATGTGTGATCCAATTACTGGAGAGCGGGCGGTCGGTCTCGGTTCGGAGCTCCCCGGATTTTCCGAAATTTCATCCAAGCAGAAGAGGCGGGAGCTGTCTCAGGCTGCCGATCGTCGGGATATCTCCGGAACTGTCGCGCCGATCTCGATCCACGACCCAGCACGAGGACAGTCCGGCAGAGATTGCCCCTCTGACATTTTCGGCGAGGTCATCGATGTACGCACAGTCCTCCGGTGGAACTCCTAGAACTTCTGCAATCGCCAGATAACATCCGGGGTCCGGCTTCCGGATTCCCAGAGAGCTGCTGGACTCCATCACCTCGAACAGGCCCGGGTCGATTCCCGAGCTTTCGAGCACGAGGTCGATGCTGGGGAGCCTGAAATTCGTGAGGACGGCGAGGGAAAATCCCTGGGCGCGAAGAGTCGTCAAGCATTCGAGAGCGTCCGGGAAGGCCCGGAAGCATCGGTGGTAAAGCGATCCGAGTTCAACGAGACGAGCAATTGATGAGCTGGATATTTCATGCCGGGCAGCGAGGGTTCCCCAGAACTCCGACCAAAACTCCGGCTCATCCTCCCTTGCGCGCGGCCAACCCCCCTGCCATCCCGACCACAACTCGGAAAAAGCTTCCAAGGAGAGGCCGGGAGCTGCCGAGGAAATCTCACACCTGTAACGGTGGGCAATTTTTCGATCCAGCTCGACGAGCGTATTGTCGCGATCAAATACAACGGCGCGCGGAACTTTATTCTCAGTTTCGCGCGAGCCGCCCGTCAAGGGACGTCCAGACAATTGCACCAAGAGTCGCAGCCCTTTCCCGGCAGCTGGAAACCACAGCCATGCGAGGCCAGCCGCACATCATCGATGTCATCTTGGGGATCGATCCGGACCACGACGGCGTACGCCGTAGGCGCCGTGCCCGCCGGCCCGGGGGGGTCTCCCGGCGGGGAAGGCCCGCACCGGCCGGTCGAACGGAGGGGGCCCGGCACCCTTCCGGCGGGGGCCGCGATCACGGACGCCGGCTCGTCGGCGGCCGACGCGAGCCACAGTGCGCGGAAGTCGGCGAAACCCCGGTCACCGGCCGGGAGGCACAGGGCGATCTGCACGTGGTCGATCTCGATGACGCGATCGATCTCGTCCGTCCAAGACATCGAGGTCTCCCCGTGTGGGTTGGAGCCTGGCCTGGGGACCACTATGCGCAGCGAAGGGCGTCCGGCCTCTGCCCCAAGAGGCAGCACATCGCTCCAGGAATCCCGGGCGGCGGGCCTCAGCCGAGTTCCTGGAATTCGCGCCGCAGTTCCCGCCGCCCGGTGACCCCGAGCTTCGAATACACGTGGCCGAGGTGGTACTCCACGGTTTTGGAGCTGATGAGCAGTTGTCTCGCGATCTCCTGGTTGGTCAGCGCCTGCACGACGAGGTGTGCGACGGCCTGTTCACGCCCGGTCAGCCCGGTCAGGCGATCCGACGCCCCGGTGCGGACGGTCCATCCGTCGGGAGTGCCGCCACCGGTGTCCGCGGTGCCGGTGAGATCTGCGAGGAAGCCGGCGGCGCGCTGGGCGTAGGGGGCTGCGCCGAGAGCGGTGAAGCGGCGGTGTGCCTCCTGCAGGTGGTCGACGGCGGCGGCGCGCGCGTTCGGGTCGGCAAGCAGGAGGCGGGCATGGTCGTAGTGGAGGAAGGCGCGGTGGAAGGGGACGTCGCCGTCGGGCTCCCGGGGTGCCGTGTGGCCGTCCTGGTAGTGGGCCAGGGCGGTGGGGGTGTCTGCTCGGGCCGTCGCGACGCGGGCGCGGAGCCAGTGCGCGGTCGGCGTCAGGGAGGGCGCCTGTGCGGCGAGGCCGTCGAAGAGGGCCAGGGTGGTCTGCAGGCGCTCGAGGTCGTCGGGGTGGAGGGGCGCGGCGGGCGGAGTGCTGGAGGTGAGTGCCTGGATCAGGAGAGGCAGCCAGATCACCCGCCAGGCCCCGGTGTTTCCGCCGGCGGTGGGGTCCAGCGGCTTCAGGACCCGGGCCATGGCCTGCCGATCGCCTCGGGCCTGGGCCAGGACCGCTTCGGCCATGGCGGGGTAGACGGCGCCCAGTTCCGTGAAGGGCGGGACATGGCGGCGGCAGGCGTCGAGGTGGGACCGGGCCTCGTCCTCCTGGCCCCGCTGGGCGTGGACCATCGCGGCGACGGCGTGCGAGGGGGCCACGCCGTGGCGGTGGTCGCTGATCTGGGAGACCGCCAGTGCCTGGTCGGCGGCGATGAGGGCGTCCTCCCAGCTGCCGTCCAGGTAGTGGGCGAAGCCGAGCGCGTAGCGTTCGGTGGGTGAGAGCGACAGCTGGGGGTGGGTTTCCTGGCGGGAGATCAGCGCCGTCAGGTCTGCGGCGCTGGATCTGAGCAGGCCGGCCTGCACGCTCAGGGTGCCGCGGAACATCAGGAGGAAGCTGTCGTGGTGAGGCACGCGCGCGGCGTCGTCGGGGAGGCCGGCGTTGCTCAGGACGGTGAGCCCTGCGGCGGGTCCGTCGGTGAAGAGGGCGGCGAAGGACTGCATGCCGAGTGCCATGCCGGTGTGGCCGGGCGGAAGGCGGTCGATGACCGGACGCAGTGCGGCAAGGGCTTGAGGTCCGTCGCCGCGCAGGATGTGGACGGCGGCGAGCCAGCTGGCGGCGAGCATGCCGGTTTCGGTGTCGGTGCCGGCTGCGGCCCGGGCGAGGAGTTTCACGCCGGTGGCGGTGTCGCCGCGCAGTCCGGCGAGGAAGCCCAGGAGTGCGTCGCGGCGGGGTGTGGGGCTGCACGCTTCGAGTGCGCCGTGCAGTGTCCTGAACCGTCCGTGTCGTTCGTGGACCACGAGGAGTGTGGCGGCCGTGAGCAGGTGCTGCTCGCGCTGCTCGCGGGTGGGGGACAGGTCGGCCGCCCAGAGTCGGAGGGTCGCGGCACGGGCAGGTCGGCCCGCGGTGGCATGGCGGTCGGCCTCGGCGGCGAGCTGGTCGGCGAGGGCGGCATCGGGACCTGCTGCGGCGACCCGGTGGGCCCAGGCGGCATCGCCGCCGACCAGATCGGCCGCCCGGCGGTGGAGGTCGCGGCGGTTGGTGGGTGACAGTGCCCGGTATATCACTTCCCGTTGCAGCTGGTGGTGGATGCCCATGCGGGCCTCGGGGTCATGTGGTTCGCGGCTGATCAGGCCCGAGGCGAGTGCGGGGCCGAGTGCGGCGGCCGGGTCCACGTCGGCGAGCCGGTAGGCGAGGGCGGGCGGCGTCTTGGTGTCCAGAACGGCCAGCGCCCACACCAGGTCTCGGGCAGGACCGGGCAGTTCCGCCAGGACCTGGCGGATCGAGGCCTCCAGCGAGGCCGGGACGGGCAGTGACCGGGCGGTGTCGGCCAGGTCCCGGGCACCGACCTGTCTCATCAGCGTCTGGGTGTAGAGGGGGTGTCCGCCGGTCTGCTCCCACAGCCTGCTCAGCTCGGCGCGGCTCAGTGCCGGGCCGCCTGCGGATCGCACCAGGTCACCGACCTCCTTGAGGTCCAGCCCGCCCAGCCGTAGCCGGCGCACCCGTTCGGTGCCCCGCCACGTCCGGGACCACTCCTCCGCTTCGTCCGTGCCGGACACCTCGGAGCCGCTGTAGGGCATGCGGGCCGTGAGCACCATCAGGACCCGCTCCGCCAACAGCTGGCGGCCCACGAAGGCCAACGCGTCCAGCGACTGGTCGTCGGCGAGCGGCACGTCGTCCACCACCAGTGCCACCGGTGCCGTCTCGGCGGCTGCCGTCACCACCTCCAACAGGTCGTGGCCCACCGCGAGCGGTGAACCCGCCCCGGCCAGGCCCCGCACGAGTTCCGGCAGTCCTGGCGTCTCGCGGGGCAGGTGTCGCAGCAGTTGTCCCACGACTCCGTACCCGAAGTCCCGTTCGCCCCGGTCACAGGATGCCCAGCAGACCTGCAGGCCGTCCGCCCCCGTTCCCAGTGCCTGCCGTACCAGGGCCGTCTTCCCGATGCCCGCGGGCCCCTCGACGACCACCACCCACGGCTCGGCCGCCGCGGCCGTGGCACGGCAGTGGGCCAGCACGCGCAGTTCATCCGCCCGCCCTGCGAAAGCCTGCTGCCACTCCCCGCCACCCGACTCCACCGTTTCATCCCTCCACGGGCAGGACCTCTCGAGCCGCGGCCACGAAACGCAGCCGTCCTGCCTGTGACCCATTGTCCTCTTCGGCGGTGATCCGCCTCTGGACGGGCACAGATGGGCAGGCACAGAGGCCCGACCCGCTGGTTTTGGTGGTGCTCTCCAGGGGTCGGGCCGCTGTCTGCGCTGGACGTGTCCGTCATCCCCGGCCGGTCGGGGACCGGCGGGCACGGGCTGCCGGGCGGTCCGGCCGACGGGCCCGTGTCAGGGCGGGGCGGGCTGCGGGTGTGCGGCCGGCGGTCAGTGCGGGCTGGTGCAGGAGGTGGTCTGGAGTTCGGGCTGTTCGGCCGGGCCGCCGGTGGCGCAGACCAGGGATCGGAGTCTGGTGGTGACGGCGGGGGTGCTCAGTTGGACCGAGCCGTTCCGGGTGAGGGTCGCCGAGGCGACCGTCACCCAGGGGCTGCCCCAGGCCTGCTGGGTCTTCACCTCGACCCTGAGGGTGGTCAGCTGGCTGTCGGCGGCGCTGATCTGGGCCGAGCCGACGATCCCGTTGTCGGTCAGCTGGTGCCAGGCGCACGGGATGTTGGCGAGGGTGGAACAGGACGGCTCCACCGGGGCCGTGGCGCTGGATGGGGCCGCTGTGAGGGCGAGGACCCCGGCCGCCGTCACCATCAGACCTGCGATGCGGGAAATCATGGCACTGTTCTCCTTTGAATCAGAGCCGGTTGATTGGCACCGAGCATGCCATGCGCATGACAATTCAGTCACTGTGGGTTGTCTCACGTTTACGCGGACGCCGGAGCGTTCGTGCCGGCCGCCCGGCCGACGCGGTCCGCCGGAGCCCCCGGCCGGGGGTCATCCGTCGATCTCGAAGTCGGCCCAGTTCATACCGTTGATCTCGGCGGTCAGGCCGGAGGCCCGGCGTCCGCCGTCCTTGAAGTAGTGCTCCTGCAGGGCCTGGGCGAGCAGCTGCTCCTGCTGGGTGTGGGTGGCTCCGGCGTCGCGGGCGGCGTAGAGGCGGCGGGCCACGTCGCCGGGCAGTTTCTGGGTGATGGTCCGCAGGCGGGGGTCGTCCGTGGAACCGGCGGCGGAGGCGTAGCCGAACTGGGCCTGGACGTGCAGGACGAACCCGTTGCGCTCGGCGTTCCTGCGGACGCGGTTCTTGACGCGGGGCTGCCACTTCGAGCGGACCTGCTGCTCGATCTTGGCTGCGGCCTGCGGCTTGGGGGTGGAGGTGCCTTTGATCCAGCGCTGGACGGTGCGCTGGGAGACGCCGAGTTCGGTGGCGAGGGCTCTGGTGGAGCCTCTGACGCCCTTGAGCAGAAATCGCATCCGGGCTCCGAGCGACTGCGGGATGGGCCTGGTGCGCTCGACCCGCTCCAGGCCTTCGTCGATCTCCCCCACGGCGGGGCTCCTCTCTGACGGCCGTGCGGCGGCCGGTGGTCGTGCGGTCGGTGGCCCGGGCGGGGGCCTGCAGGGGCCGTGGACCGGCCCCGGCTGACGGTCGGAGGCTACTCGTCGGCGGAGGCCGCACCGCCGGTCTTGATGTGGCGGGCCGGGTTGACGCCTTCGGCGAGCATCTCCAGCACGTCGGGCATCGGGCGGGTGCCCTCGGACTTCACGTGCCCGGGGCTGGCGCCCAGGCGCAGCGCCCCGGCGACCGGTCTGCCGTCCGGGGTGATGGGCAGGATGTCCAGCGCGGAGGGGCCGGGGGCCGCGTAGACGGCGCAGTCCGAGAGGACGCCGAGCGGGTAGCGGCCGGTGGCGGCGGCGGTCCTGGCGAGTTTGCGGTGGAAGTTGACGCGGGCCGTGGCGATGACGGCGGCGCGGATGTCGGGGCGCCAGGTGGGGCGTTCCAGGGCGGCCCAGCGCTGGCCGGGCCGGTAGCCGTGGCCGCGGGGGCGTTCGCGGAGCTTGCCGATGCCCCCCTTCGCGGTCTGTTTGACCGCGGTGAGGACGGCGAGTTCGACCGGGTCGCCGTGGGTTTTGAGGGCGGCCATGGCGTCCAGGAAGGCCTGCGGGTCCTCGTCCGCCAGGGTCAGCGGGACGCCGAGGCCGGCCATGGTGGTGACGTAGGCCTCGCGCAGGCGCTTGTGCCACGGGTCGAGGTAGGGGCCCGCCTCGTGGCGCAGCCAGGCCTCCAGCGGCCTGACCGCGGCTCCGAGTTCGACCGCGTACGCAACGGTGGGTGTGGCGTACCAGGCGGGTCCGGCCGGGCGCTCGCCGGTCGGGGTGAAGGGGTTCGGCAGCCGGGGGTCGAGTTCGATCCCGGAGAGGTCGACCAGCCAGGAGCCGGGCAGTTTCCGCTCGAAGGCCGGGTGGAGTTCGTGGACCGGTTCGGACAGGCCGACGGACAGGCGGCCGGCGGCCGCGAGGAACGCGGTGTTGACGTCCACTCCGACCGCGTAGGGCAGGGCGCGTTCCGCGTCGCCGACCTCGTCGGGGGCGCGGAACCAGTCCCAGGCCTCCTCGTCCAGCACGTCGCCCGCCGCGCGTCCCTCGGCGAGGGGGTGCTCGTCCGGCACCTCGGGCGGCGCCGCGTCGACGGCGGTGTGCAGCGATCCCTCGACCGTGCCGGAGGTCCAGCCGGAATCGGTGCGCACCGCCCTGGTCGGCGGGCGCAGTGCGGTCATGAGTTCGAGTCCGCAGACGGCGGTGGAGCCGCGGGGGGTGAGGACGCGCTCGGCGTAGCCGCCGAGGAGGCGGGCGAGGCCGGACGCGTCGAGGCCGTCGGGGATCTGCCAGCCGCCCGAGGCGAGGGCTCCCCACATCGGTACGCACAGTTGGACGCATTCGCGTCGTCCGCCCTCGGGGGTGCGGTAGACGCGTGCCCACGGGCCGAGGCCGCGCTGGGTGAGGAGCCAGCCCGCCTTGGCGAGTGCCTTGACGACGCGGTGGTTGTCGGGGAGGCGGTTGGCCCGCTGGTCGAAGTCGTTCCTCTCGCGTCCGGCGGGGGGCAGGCCGAGCTCGGTGGCGGCGGCGTCGGTGAGGACGAGGAGCGGGTCGCCGTCCTTGCCGTGCCGGTGCAGCCGCGGGGAGCCGAGCCCGGCGGTGAGCGCCCACTCGAGGACGTCGGTGAGGGTGCGGCCGGTCGGTTCCTGCGCGGCAGGGGTGCCGTCGGGCAGGTGTGCCGCCAGGGTGCGGCCGTCGACGGCGATGTCGAGTACCGCGAGCGGGCCGGCCGGGAACCGGGCTGCGGCTGCCTGCTCCCAGTCCGCCGCGGGGGCTTGCGCGGCCGGTTGCTTCGACGGGGCCTTGCGTGCCCGCGGCGGCGGGGTCCGACGGACGGGCGGCCTGCGGACCGCCGTCCCGGCGGCCGGGGCGGGGCCGGGGCCGGGGGCGGCGGGGCCAGGGGCAGGTACGG
>NZ_JAIZ01000221.1 GCF_000710465.2 Kitasatospora sp. MBT63
GGGGACGGCGCGGCGGCCGAGCGCGTCGACGACCCGGGTGCCGGGGCCGACCAGCGGGACGACGTCCGCGTCGCCGCCGACGGCCTGGATCAGTCCGTCCCGGACGGCCAGGGCGCTCGCCCGCGGGCGCCGCGGGTCGTTGGTGTGCAGTTTGGCGTTGCGGATGACCAGGTCGGCGGGCTGATCGGGGGTGCCGGGGCGGATGCCGGCGACGGGCACGGTGGTCAACTGAGTTCTCCTTCGGGCGTGGCGACTGGTGGGCCGGTGTACTCGGCCGGGGTGGGCGCCGGGTGCGGCTGATTGGGGCGAGCGGCGCTGCCCGGGTCGTCGGTGGGCTGCGGAGCCCGGGTCACCGCTCCCGCCACGGTGGGGCCGCCCTGCCAACCTAGGCAGGCGACGGTGTGCGCGGTGCCGTCGCAGTGCACCACCGGTTGTCCGGCAGTGCACAGATGCGGTCGGCCGACGCGGTGAGCGCCGACGGTGCAGCGTCGGAACAGCTCCGGGCGCTCAGCGAGCAGTGGACCTGCGGCGATGCGCCTAGCGTCGAGAGCGTGGCACCCCGATGACCCGGACGGCTGCCCGATCCACCATCCGTTCCCAGGAACATCACCAGGAAAGAGAACAACCATGGTCGACTTCTCCACGGTCCACGCAGCGCCGAGCCCTGACCTGATCACCCCGGACAACGCGATGGTGCTGTTCGTCGACCACCAGCCGCAGATGTTCTTCGGCACAGGTAGTGGTGACCGCACTTCGATCATCAACTCGACCGTGGGTCTGGCGAAGGCCGCGAAGACATTCGACGTGCCGGTGGTGCTCTCCACCGTCGCGGCGGAGTCGTTCTCCGGGCCGATCCTGCCACAGCTGCGTGAGGTCTTCCCCGGTCAGGAGGTCATCGACCGGTCCACCATGAACGCCTGGGAGGACGAGAGGCTGGTGGCGGCGGTCAGGGCGACCGGCCGCAGCAAGATCGTCCTCGCCGGTCTGTGGACCGAGGTCTGCGTCGTTCTGCCGGCGCTGTCGGCCTTGCAGCAGGGCTACGAGGTGTTCGTGGTCGCGGATGCCTCGGGCGGTGTCAGCCCGCAGGCCCACGAGCACGCCCTGCAGCGGATGGTGGCGGCCGGCGCCGTGCCGGTCACGTGGCTGCAGGTGCTGCTGGAGCTCCAGCGCGACTGGGCTCGCGGCGAGACCTACGTCCCGGTGACCGACCTGGTCAAGGAGCACGGCGGTGCCTACGGCACGGGCCTCGTCTACGCCCAGACCATGATCGACCCGCACGCTGCCGGCTGACGGACGGCGACCGAACCCCTGACCGGAGTCCGATATGAACACGGGTCTTCTTCTGCTGCGTGTGGTCGCCGGCCTGCTGATCGCGGGTCACGGCGTCCAGAAGGTCAGTTTCCGTCTCGGCGGCAACGGCCTGGTGGGCGGCGCTGCGGAGTTCCGGGGCGACGGCTTCCGTGGTGGAAAGCTCACGGCACTGGCCGCGGGCGGCACCCAGATCGGAGCGGGACTACTGCTGGCCCTCGGTCTGCTCACCCCACTGGCCGGGGCAGGTGTCATGGGTGTGATGACCGTGGCGCTCACGGTGAAGTGGCCGCACGGGCTGTGGGTGCAGCACGACGGGTACGAGTACCCGCTCGTGCTGATCATGTTCGGCGCGGTGCTCGCGGCCACCGGCCCCGGTCGGTGGTCGCTGGACAACGCCCTCGGCCTGACGACCTGGCCGCTGTGGTGGCTGCCTGTGGCCGTGGCCCTCGGGGTGGGCGGTGGCCTGGCCACCCGGCACGCCCTGCACCGGCGCCTGCGCTGACCTACCTCGACCGCTCGGGCCGGGTGGCGGTCCCGGGCCGGAGCGGTCGAGGGAGGTCCCGGTGCCGTCGCTCCGCGCGCCTCGCCCGGGCGTACCGGGCCCTGTTTTCAGCCGACCGGCGGAGAGTTGATGAAGCACAGTCCCCCTGCGCCGGCCGGCGGGTCCGCCTGGGCCCCGCTGCGCGAGAACACCTTCCGGGCTCTGTGGCTGGCCCAGTTCGTCTCCAACACGGGCGGCTGGATGCAGACCGTCGGGGCGCAGTGGCTGCTCGTCGGCCATGGCGCCGCGCTGGTCTCGCTGGTCCAGGTCGCCGCCGGGTTGCCCGTCCTGCTGCTCGCCCTGCCGGCCGGGGTCCTCGCGGACCTCCTCGACCGCCGAAAGCTGCTGCTGGTGATGCAGACGGCCATGGCCGCGGTGGCGTCCGTTCTCGCGGTACTCGCACTGCTCGGCGTTCTCGGGCCGTGGGTCCTGCTGCTGCTCACCTTCCTGCTCGGCTGTCTGACGGCGCTGAACGGCCCGGCCTGGCAGGCGCTCCAGCCGAGTCTGGTCCCCCGCGAGCAGCTACGGCAGGCCTCGGCGCTCGGGGCGGTGAACATGAACGTCGCCCGTGCGGTCGGGCCCGCACTCGGTGGCGCCCTGGTCGCCGGCGCCGGCGTGGGCTGGACGTTCGCGCTCAACGCCGTCTCCTTCCTCGGTATCCTCCTGGTCCTGCTGAACCGGCGGACCTTCGGCAACGCGCCCCGGCGTGGTCAGGAGCGCGAACAGGCACTCGCGGCGCTCCGCGCCGGCGGGCGGTACGTGCGAAGCGCGCCGAGGGTCCGGCGGATCCTGTTGCGCAACGCGCTGTTCGTTCCCGCGGCCGCCTGCCTGTGGGCGTTGCTGCCGGTGACCGCGGTGCAACGACTGGACCTTGGCTCCGCCGGGTACGGCGTGCTGCTCGCCACGGTGGGGGTGGGGGCGATCCTGGGTGCGGGAGCGCTGCCCCGTCTGAGTGCCCGCCTCGGGGCGGGCGGCATGCTGGCATTCGCCGGCACCCTGATCGCGGGCACGCTCGTCGTCCTGGCCGTCACCACGAACGCCGTCCTGGCCGGCCTGGTCCTCACGCTGGCGGGCGCGGCGTGGGTCTGGGGGTTGTCCACCCTCAGTGCCGCGTTGCAGCTCGAACTGCCCAACTGGGTCCGGGCGCGCGCGGGCGCCTTCTATCTGCTCGTCTTCCAGGGGGGCAATGCCCTGGGCGCCCTGGTGTGGGGACAGCTGGCACAGCACGCCGGGCTCACCACCGCGTTGGGTGCCTCGGCCGCGCTGCTCGGGCTGGGGGTGCTCTCCCTGCGGCGGCTTCCGTTGCTGGACGGGCGGGTCGATCCGTCGCTGTCCGACACCTGGCCCGAACCTCAGCTGATCGTCGAGCCGGCTCCGAAGGACGGTCCGGTCCTGGTCACCGTCTCGTACCGGGTCGCGGACGATGACGTGCCGGCTTTCGTCCGTGCGATGGGTGACGTCGAAGCCTCCCGGCGGCGGACCGGGGCCAGCGCGTGGGGTCTGTACCGGGACGCGGCGGAGCCGGACCTGTTCGTCGAGACGTTCACGGTGACCTCGTGGGGAGAGCACCTGGCCCAGCATCACGAGCGCTACACCGGCCTCGATCATGAATTCGAGAACACGGCGAGGGCTTTCGTGCGGAGCGAGCCGCTCGTGACGCATGCCGTGATGCGGCGGGGGTGAACCCCCGGGCCGGGTGCCCGGATTCCCGAAGCCGCGCCTGGTCCCCGGTCCGATATGCCCGGCCATAATTCATCACAAACCATGACACATATCATCGTGCGTGGATTTGCCCATGGGCCCCGGAATCCGTAGCGTCCATACAAGCAGATAGACAGACCTGTCTATCTGCTTGTGGGCAAGTCGCCCCCGGCGGGCTCTCCCGCTGTGCGCCCCGGCGATCGTCGAGAAGTCGCCTCCCCGGGGTGAGGCGGCAGCCGGCCCTGCCGGTCGAACCGGAGTTCGCCACCGGACCAATGCACCTGACCTCATAGTCGGTTGGAGTTTCCGTGATCCAGTCGGGCACTACACCCACGCAGAAAACAGAGCTGCACGAGAACGGCGGGGTACGCTCCCACGAGGATCGCGGTTACATCGACGTCCTGCCGCAGCCGCCCGGATCGTACCCGGACGACTTCCTCTTCGTGGGTGTGCACCACAGCGGCAGGGCCGTCTTCCGACGGAACGGCATCGAGGTGCCGCTGAAACCCGGCGACGTTCTCGTCACCGGCACGCCGCACCCGGCGAGCCTCTGGCGGGACGGTTCGAGCAGGATCACATACTTCCGCATCCCCAGCTTCTACCTGGGCACGCCCCCGGCCGAGGTGAGGCGCGTCGGCGGGCTGATGGCTCGCGGCAGCGACGGAATCGGCTCCTTGATCTCCCAGTTCCTCACGATGCTCGCCGATCCGGGCGAAGCCCCGCACCTGGTGACGGGCAATCACCTGGCCCGAAGCGTCGCGGACCTCGTCGCGCTGATGGTGACGGATCTGCTCCAGCGGGAGAATCCGACACCCGTGAGCGCCACTGCCGAGACACTCACCCGGATCCGGTCGTACATCGAGGAGAACCTGATGGATCCGAAGCTCTCGCCCAAGTCGATCGCCCGGGCGAACTACATCTCCGTGCGCTATCTGCACAAACTCTTCCAGCACGGCGACGTCACCGTGGGTCAGTGGGTGCGGCTGCGCCGGCTGGAGGCGTGCCGGCGTGAACTCGGGCAGTCCCGGCACGGGCAGGACTCGGTCGCCGCCATCGCCCATCGCTGGGGCTTCGTCAACCCGTCGCATTTCAGCAGGGTGTTCCGCGCGACCTACGGATTCTCCCCCAGCGAGTGGCAGGCCCACGTCCTGGACGGGAGCGCGACCCCGGCGCCCGGCCGTCCCGGCCGGACGCAACCCACCGGACACGGGCTCACCACCGACGGGGACGACCATGCCGCCGACGGTGCTTTGCCGGATCAGGTCTGATGTGCGGTCCGCCCGGAGGCTGCTCGGTGGGCAACCGCCGCGTGACCACGCCGGGTGCCGGTCCGTTGGTTGGAGCATGACCGCACAGCGCCCGCCCACGGCGGTCGCGTTGACGGGACCTGTCCGATGGCAACCACCCCGTCTCCTCCCGGAAGGCCTGATGACCAGTCACATCGCATCCGACGTCCCCTCCCCCGCCGAGGCCTACGCCAACGCCCCCGACCTGGAGGAGGAGACCACCCGCCTCGCCTCGATACTCGCCTCCCGAGATCTCCTCACCGGCACCGCCGCACAGCAACGCGAGGCCATCCTGCGGCAAGCCGCGGTCGACGACCGGCACTGGCGGCAAGGCCGCGACGACCATGCGCTCACTGTCGCCCGGATCAGCGCGCGCAGCCTGCTCCTGTTCGACCTGGCCTTCCCCCGGCACACCGCCGGCCCCCACCGGCCCGACGACCCCCACTGGCACACCGGACCCGATGCCGCCCTCGCTTACCTACACCAGGAATACCTGGCCTGGCACACCCACGCCGTGACGGTGGACAGCTGTGGGCGATGACCCCGTCAGGGGGCCGGGCCGCACGCGCGACGACCGACGCAGGGTCTGCCGCCGATGCCGCGGGCGGTCTGCGCGAATCGGCCGCCGGCATCGGGCTGGAGGAGGCCGCCGTGGACGGTGACGACGCGGCGCGCCCGCGGACACCACAGCTTCGGCTCGACGAGCTGCTCGAAGAAGTACGGGCGCGGATCGACGCTGCCCGCGGGACCACGGACCGGGTGCACAGCCTGCTCGAAGCAGTGCTGTCGGTCGGGCGCGAGCTGAACCTCACCCAGGCCTTGCGGCGGATCGTCGAGGCGGCGGCGGTCCTGGTCGGCGCCCGCTACGCGGCACTGGGGGTGATCGGTCCGGACGGCGAGTCGCTCGCCGAGTTCCTGACGGTCGGGATACCGCAGGAAGAGATCGCCGCGATCGGGCCCTACCCGAAGGACAATGGCCTGCTCGGTGAACTGATCAGCCATCCGGAGCCGTTGCGTCTCGAAGACCTGTCGCAGCACGAGGCTTCGTACGGGCCCCCGGCGACCATCCGCTGACCGGCCCGCCGCCTGCCGAACTCCTGGACCCGGTACCGCACGTCGACCTCGTTCGGGTGAGCCTGGAGGCGATCCCCGATCTCGTGGTCGGCCTGGACCACGACACCCGTAACGTCCTGGAACACGCCAGGAACCGGTGCCGTCGCCCGGCTGGCGACCTGCCTCAGGTGTCGTGGCGTCCGGGTGGGCTCATGAGTCGTGCCGAACCGGATCCGCGCCGGCCTGTCGCGAAGCTGATCGGCCCGGCCGGTACGGGGCGCCGTTGACCTGTCGCACCATCGTGGCGGAGGCTGTCATCTCAGGCGACGGGTTGGGAAGTTCTCCGGGTTCCGTGGGGGTGCGGGGCCACTGCGGGCGACCCGAGAAAGCACAGAGCACTCTCCAAGGGGATTCACCGTGGATGTGGAAAGCGTCATCTGCCGCGCGGGCGCCGGGGTCGCCGCGTACCTGGCCGCGCCTCAGGCGGCCTGGCTGCTGTACAGCTGGATGACGGAGGGGCGGCCGGTCCTCATCACTTCAGCGGTACGTGAGGTCGTCGGCGACCACGTGCGAGGTGTCAGCACGCGGCCCTTGGCCTGGATCATCTCGGGTGGCGTCTCTGTGGCCTGGCCGCTCATCTGCGTGGCGGCGGCTCGGGAGAAGCTGTCCGATCGCCGGCGGGAGTGACCGGCGGCCCCGCGCCATGAACCGGGCACCGGGCACCGGCCGGCAGACCGCGACGGATGACGGTCCGTCTGTGTCCCCTCCCAGATGCGGCCTCACATCACCCGCCGTCGATGCCGCGCTGCTCGTCCCCGCGCGTTCGGAGCGGACACGACGAATCGATTCACGGCACCTCGTAGCAGCGTGATCGTCACTGCCGGCGGTATGCCCAGACATCATCAGAGATACAGACAGGTCTGTCCTGCATGGAAGGTGAACCGCCCTGTTGTCCGCGGGCTGACGACTGCCGTCTGCAGCGCCCGCGTCGACGTGAACATGGGGCTCTCCGAGCCCCAGGGGTAGACTGAGGACCCGCAAACGGGAGGCACGCCCGTGGGTACGCCATCACATATGCGTGAACACAGCCAGGCCCTCGGCGCGCAGGACGGACACGCGCGCACAGGCCAGCACGGCCGCCGCATGTACGTTCTCGACACCAGCGTGCTCCTGGCAGACCCCCTCGCCGTGACACGGTTCGAGGAGCACGAGGTCGTCCTCCCGGTGGTGGTGGTCACCGAGCTGGAGGCCAAGCGGCACCACCCGGAGCTGGGCTACTTCGCCCGTCAGGCGCTGCGTCTGCTCGACGACTTCCGGGTCCGGCACGGCAGGCTCGACGAGCCGATCCCGGTCGGCGAGTCGGGCGGCACCGTCCAGGTCGAGCTGAACCACTCCGACCCCTCGATCCTCCCGGTCGGTTTCCGCGGCGGCGCCGGCGGCGAGGCCGACACCCGCATCCTGGCCGTGGCCCGCAACCTCCAGGCCGAGGGGTACGACGTCACCGTCGTCTCCAAGGACCTTCCGCTGCGGATCAAGGCCAGCTCGGTCGGCCTGCTCGCCGAGGAGTACCGGGCCGAGCTCGCCATCACCTCCGGCTGGACCGGGATGACCGAGCTGCACGTCGCCGGGGACGAGGTGGACGCCTTGTTCGGCGCGGGGCACGACGGGGCGGTCGACATGGACGGCGCCAAAGAGCTGCCCGTGCACACCGGTCTGGTGCTCACCTCCGAGCGTGGGCGTGCGCTCGGCCGGGTCACCCACGACGGCCGGGTGCGCCTGG
>NZ_JAIZ01000222.1 GCF_000710465.2 Kitasatospora sp. MBT63
GGCGAAGCTGAGAACTTAAGCGCCAGTAAACGGCGGTGGTAACTATAACCATCCTAAGGTAGCGAAATTCCTTGTCGGGTAAGTTCCGACCTGCACGAATGGCGTAACGACTTCTCGACTGTCTCAACCATAGGCCCGGTGAAATTGCATTACGAGTAAAGATGCTCGTTTCGCGCAGCAGGACGGAAAGACCCCGGGACCTTTACTATAGCTTGATATTGGTGTTCGGTTCGGCTTGTGTAGGATAGGTGGGAGACTTTGAAGCAGCAACGCCAGTTGTTGTGGAGTCGTCGTTGAAATACCACTCTGGTCGTGCTGGATGTCTAACCTGGGTCCGTGATCCGGATCAGGGACAGTGTCTGGTGGGTAGTTTAACTGGGGCGGTTGCCTCCTAAAGAGTAACGGAGGCGCCCAAAGGTTCCCTCAGCCTGGTTGGCAATCAGGTGTTGAGTGTAAGTGCACAAGGGAGCTTGACTGTGAGACTGACGGGTCGAGCAGGGACGAAAGTCGGGACTAGTGATCCGGCGGTGGCTTGTGGAAGCGCCGTCGCTCAACGGATAAAAGGTACCCCGGGGATAACAGGCTGATCTTCCCCAAGAGTCCATATCGACGGGATGGTTTGGCACCTCGATGTCGGCTCGTCGCATCCTGGGGCTGGAGTAGGTCCCAAGGGTTGGGCTGTTCGCCCATTAAAGCGGTACGCGAGCTGGGTTTAGAACGTCGTGAGACAGTTCGGTCCCTATCCGCTGTGCGCGTAGGAATATTGAGAAGGGCTGTCCCTAGTACGAGAGGACCGGGACGGACGAACCTCTGGTGTGCCAGTTGTCCTGCCAAGGGCATGGCTGGTTGGCTACGTTCGGGAGGGATAACCGCTGAAAGCATCTAAGCGGGAAGCCTGCTTCGAGATGAGTATTCCCACCTCCTTGAGAGGGTAAGGCTCCCAGTAGACGACTGGGTTGATAGGCCGGATATGGAAGCCTCGTGAGGGGTGGAGTTGACCGGTACTAATAGGCCGAGGGCTTGTCCTCAG
>NZ_JAIZ01000223.1 GCF_000710465.2 Kitasatospora sp. MBT63
GCCGCCGCTCCGGCGCCCGCCCCGGCCCCGGCACCCGCCCCCGCGCCGGCCCCGGCTCCGGCCGCGCCCAGCTACTCCAACAACCTGGACGGCTGGATCCAGGAGGCCCGTGACGTGCTGGCCGCCCACGGTGACCGGGTGCCCTCCGCGAAGGCGATGAAGGCCACCGCGATGTCCGAGTCCTCCGGCAACCCGAAGGCCGTCAACGGCTGGGACTCCAACGCCAAGGCGGGCATCCCGTCGATCGGCCTGACCCAGATGATCAAGCCGACCTTCAAGGCCTACTCCCTGCCGGGCCACACCGACATCAGCAACCCGGTCGACAACCTGGTGGCCAGCGCCCGCTACTGCAACCACGTCTACGGCAGCATGGACAACGTGGCCAAGGCCCGTTGCTACGGCTCCTGCTGGCGCGGCTACTAAGCCTCGCCGGACCCGGCCCGGGCCGCCGACGCAGAACACCGGGCGCCCGCCGCGAACTCCCTGACCAGGGCGGAGCGGCGCGGCGCCCGTCCCACCCCCGGGGCCGCTCCCCGGGGGTCGGACCGTGCGGTCAGGACGTCGCGACCGCGACCGCCGGGCGGCCCGAGGCGTGCCACGACTGGACCTTGGTGATCCGCTCCACCAGCAGGACCGCCAGCACGCCCGCCACCGTGTTGGCCACCAGGACGTACGTCTCGAAGACGCCGATCCCGATGCCGAGCCGGGCCAGGACGAGGGCTCCCACGGTCCTGGCGAGCCAGGCGGCCCACCAGAGGTGGACCAGCCGCTCGGCCCGGGGCGGAGCGCCGGCCCGCCAGACGTCCCGGGCGATCCGGTGCGGGATCCACCACATGGCGAACGGGACCACCCAGGCGCCGACCGCCCAGCCCTGCCCGTAGCGGTTCCCGCCCGGCGCGAGCAGTTCCGCGTTGGCCCGGTACCGGGCGAACCAGCAGACGAAGACGATGCCGGTGACCGCCAGCGCGGGCATCCCGCACAGGCGCGCCGCCTGGCCGACCGGTGTCGTGGCGCTGCCGGACACGGCCTCGGCCGCCGCGGCGACGAGCGGCAGAACGGTCACCAGCACCAGAAGCCCCTGGGTCGCCCTGCCCAGGGCGAGGGGATCGGTGATCCGGCCCGGCGGCAGCGTCCGCCGAGCGCCGTACGGCCAGGGTGCGCCGGCCGGCCGCGGCCCGGCCGGGTCGGTGGTGCAGTCGCGGCAGCCGCCGACCGCCTGCGCGTACGGATCCCCGTCGCAGGACGTGCAGGCCAAAGGAGTCCCCCCGGAGAGCGATGTGGCGGGCACGGCCCGCCGGGATGATCAGCTGCACCTTAGAGGGCACCGGGGCGGACCCGCCACCGATCTTCCGGGCGGCCGTCCGCACCCGCGCGCCCTGTATGTTCCTACGAAGATCGCCGTGTGGGGCCCCGGGCGGCTTGTGGTGATCTTCAACGATTGCGCGGTGGCTGGCTTTGCGCGCCCGTATCACCGAGTATTGAACGTTGGGTGCGGGGCGCCCGAGTGCGCCCCGCGGCCGAGCCGCAACCGCGCCCGAGGTGTACGTTTCCCCAGCCAGAGAGCCCCATTCATGCGCTTCCTGAACGACCTCAAGCCCGCGTACGACCTTACGTACGACGACGTCTTCATGGTCCCCAGCCGCTCCGCCGTGGGCTCCCGTCAGGCCGTGGACCTGTCCTCGAACGACGGCACCGGCACCACCATCCCGCTGGTGGTCGCCAACATGACCGCCATCGCCGGCCGCCGGATGGCCGAGACCGTGGCCCGCCGCGGCGGCCTGGTCGCCATCCCGCAGGACATCCCGACCGAGGTCATCGCCGACGTCATCGGCTGGGTGAAGCAGCGCCACCTGGTGCACGACACCCCGATCACCCTGGCCCCCGGCGACACCGTCGCGGACGCGCTGTCGCTGCTGCCCAAGCGCGCCCACAACGCGCTCGTCGTGGTGGAGGACGGCAAGCCCGTCGGCGTGGTCACCGACTCCGACTGCCAGGGCGTCGACCGGTTCACCAGCCTCTCCGAGGTGATGTCCCGCGACCTGCTGCTGCTGGAGGAGGGCATCGACCCGCGCGCCGCCTTCGAGAAGCTCAACGAGGGCCACCGCAAGCTCGCGCCCGTGGTCGACCGGGACGGGGCGCTGGTCGGCCTGCTGACCCGCAAGAACGCGCTGCGCGCCACCCTCTACACCCCCGCCGTCGACGGCGCCGGCAAGCTGCGGATCGCCGCCACCGTCGGGATCAACGGCGATGTGGCCGGCAAGGCCAAGGCCCTGATCGAGGCCGGCGCGGACGTGCTGGTGGTGGACACCGCGCACGGCCACCAGGAGTCGATGATCAGCGCGCTGCGCGCCGTCCGCGGCCTGGACCCGCAGATCCCGATCGTGGCCGGCAACGTGGTCTCCGCCGCAGGCGTCCGCGACCTGGTCGAGGCCGGTGCCGACATCCTCAAGGTCGGCGTCGGCCCCGGCGCGATGTGCACCACCCGGATGATGACCGGCGTCGGCCGCCCGCAGTTCTCCGCGGTCCTGGAGTGCGCCGCCGAGGCCCGCAGCCTCGGCAAGCACGTCTGGGCCGACGGCGGCGTCCGCCACCCCCGCGACGTCGCGATGGCGCTGGCCGCCGGCGCGTCCAACGTGATGATCGGGTCCTGGTTCGCCGGTACCCACGAGTCGCCGGGCGACCTGCACACCGCCGCCGACGGCCGCCAGTACAAGGAGAGCTTCGGCATGGCCTCCGCCCGCGCCGTGCGCAACCGGACCGCCGAGGAGTCCGCGTACGACCGGGCCCGCAAGGCGCTGTTCGAGGAGGGCATCTCGACCTCGCGGATGTTCCTCGACCCGGCCCGCCCGGGCGTCGAGGACCTGATCGACTCGATCGTGGCCGGTGTCCGCAGCTCCTGTACCTACGCCGGCGCCAACAGCCTGGAGGAGTTCCACCAGAACGCGGTCATCGGCGTGCAGAGCGCGGCCGGCTACGCCGAGGGCAAGCCGCTGCACTCCAGCTGGGCCTGACCGGCGGCCGGGCGCACCCGGCCCGGCAGGTCGTCCCGTACGGGCCGGCCCTCCGCTTCGGCGGGGGGCCGGCCCGCGGCGTCCGGTGCGGCGGGGCCGTTCGGCGGGGTGGCGCCGTCCAGCGGGGTGAGCAGGGCGCGGCCGACCATCCCGACCGAACCGGAGAGCGCCGCCGCCACCGCCCGGAAGGCCAACGGCAGCCCGCGCAGCTGCCACAGCGCCAGCACGCTCGCCCAGGCCGCGTCCCGGGCACGGTCGATGCTCCACACCCCGACCACGTGCAGCAGCGGCTGCGCCGCGGGCAGCTCGGCGGGCGAGGGCAGCAGCTCCGCCCGGACCTGCGCCTCCACCTGGGCGAGCAGGGTGTTGATCCGCCGGTAGTCGGCCGACAACTGCTCCGGCTCGCGGCCGAGCTGGCGGCAGGTGTCCAGGACGGCCAGCGGCAGGTCGTGCTCGATGTGGGCGTTCATCCCGGCCAGCGCGTACTGCAGCGGGTGGATGCCCGGATGCCGGCGCAGTTCGAACAGCGGCCGCCAGCAGGCGGCCGGGCGCCGGCCGGCCGCGTCGTCGTCGACGGCGTCGAGGTAGCGGGCGGCGAACACGCCGTCGAGGCGGGCCATCGTGGCCGGGTCCTCGAACCAGGACCCGGCCAGCCGGTCCCGTACCAGGGCGGTGACCGTCAGGTACATCCCGTTGAAGACCGCCACGCCGTCGCCGGGCGCCGCCCCCGCGGCCAGCTCCGTCATCCGGGCGACCGCGTCGTCGACGGTGAGCGCGGTACCGGTGGTCGTCGTCATCTCCGCGCTCCGCTCTCCGCCCTCCCGCGCCCGGCGGCCCGGGAGCGAGGCCCCACCATCGCAGCAGCCACCGGCCCGGCGGCAGCACGCCGCCGGGCGATCCGGCGTCCGAGTGGCCGGTGCCACACGGACGGGTGATCGACATGGCGGCCGGGGCCCGATCCGGTGGCGGACCGTCGGCCGGGTGACACCCTCCGTCGACGCTGTGGGCGGCCTCACAGGCCCCGGCGTGTGAGCCACGCCATGCAATCGGTGGTTCGATCATGAAAATGGCTGGTAAGTGTCCATAAATGCGGCAATTTTGCCGATTCATACCACCGGTAACGGCCCCCTGACCTGGGACTTCACGGTCCACCCTTGAACCGCCCACCGGCCGCCCCGTAACTTCGGTGCCAGGTGAACGAACACCACCCGGGTCCACTCCCGGCGCACCGCCCACCGGCTCACCCCGGAGCGGACGTCCGGCGCAGTACCGGGGCGGCGGAACGGGCCGGATGCCCGCGCAAGCCGCTCGCCGAGCGAGGCGAACGAACCGACCATCCCGTGGCCTTGGTTCCGCACGCCCACCCACCCGGGGCCTTCGAAAGGATTCGCATTGATCTTCCGTAACGAGACTTCCGCTGCCACCACCACCGCCACCAAGCGCAAGCGCGTTCGGATGGCCGTCATGGCGGGTGCGGTCATCGCCCTGCCGGTGGCCGGACTCGTCACGGCCACCGGGGCGTCCGCCGCCCCGGCCTCCACCTGGGACAAGGTCGCGCAGTGCGAGTCGACCGGCAACTGGGCGATCAACTCGGGCAACGGCTTCTACGGCGGCCTGCAGTTCACCAACAGCACCTGGGCCGCCTTCGGCGGCACCTCGTACGCCCCGCGCGCCGACCTCGCCACCAAGGCCCAGCAGATCAACGTCGCCGAGAAGGTCCTCGCCTCCCAGGGCCCCGGCGCCTGGCCGGTCTGCTCCGTCAAGGCCGGCCTCACCAAGTAACACCGAGGCACGCCCCGCGCACCAAGGCCCCGCCCACCCCCACCGAGGGGTGCGCGGGGCCTTCGCGCGTCCGGGCCGCGGGCCGCGCGCGACACGGGACGCGGCCTCCCGGCCCGGACGGCGGCCACCGGGGAGAATGGGGCCGATCCGAAGGCCCGCCGGGCGTCGCCCGCGAACGGCACGTGGACAAGGGGTGCAGATGGCGGAGCGGGAGCCGGAGGCCGAACTCGACGCCCGGTACAGCGACGAGGGCGCGACCCCCACACCCTGGCGGCAGGCCCGAGCCAGGCTCGCCGCGGCCGAACTGTACTGGCTCTCCACCGTCCGCCCGGACGGCCGCCCGCACGTCACGCCGCTGATCGCCGTCTGGGTGGCCGGAGCGCTGCACTTCTGCACCGGCGCCCACGAGCGCAAGGCCGGCAACCTCGCCGACAACCCGCACTGCGTCCTCACCACCGGCACCAACCTCCTGCACGAGGGCCTGGACCTGGTGGTCGAGGGCGACGCCGTCCGGCTCACCGACGACACCGCCCTGCGGGCGGTCGCCGCGGCGTACGAGGCCAAGTACGGCAGCGAGTGGCACTTCGAGGTCGGCGACGGGTTCTTCCACGGCGCCGGGGGAGCGGACCTGGTCTTCCGGGTCGAACCGGCCACGGTGTTCGGCTTCGGCAAGGGCGGGTACAGCCAGACCCGCTGGCGCTTCCCCCGCCCCTGAGCACCGACCGCGGACGGCGCGCCGGGGAGCGCCGGCCGTCCCGGCGACCCGGCGGTGCCGTGCCTACAGTGGGGCCCATGTCGCAATCCCGGGACGGGGGAGCCGGGTGGATCCGGCGACCGCCGAGGTGGCCGGCGAGCCCCGACCGCCACTCCTGGGTCTGGTGGGCACCCGTCCTGCTGGTCCTGCTGGACGTGGTGCTGGAACTGACCCTGTACAGCCGCGAGCCGGTGAGCTTCCTGCTCATCGCGGTACCGCCGCTGGCGGCCGCCACCCGCAGCCCGCGCCGCACCGCCCTGGCCGCCGCGCTGTGCGTGCTGCTCGAGATGTGGATGGCCTCGCGGCGCCCCGGCCACTTCGCCGAGCAGCACCACGTGGCCCTCTACCTGACGACCGTACTGATCGGCGTCGCCAGCGTGGCCCTCGCCCGCCAGCGCATCCGCGCCCAGGAACACCTGGTCCGCGCCCGCTCGGTCGCCGAGGCGGTCCAACTGACCCTGCTGCGCCCGATCCCGGAGCGGCTCGGCCGCCTGCGGGCCGCCGGGTTCTACGAGGCGGGCGAGGGCGGCACACTGGTCGGCGGCGACCTCTACGACCTGTGCGAGACCCCGTTCGGCGTGCGGGTGATCGTCGGTGACGTCCGGGGCAAGGGGCTGGACGCGGTGCAGACCGTCTCCGCGGTGCTGGGCAGCTTCCGGGTGTCGGCGCACGAGTGGAGGGACCTGAGCCGGCTGGCCGAACGGCTCGAACTGAGCATCGCCCGCAACTCCGCCCGGGCGGCGGCCGACGCCGAACTGTTCGTCACCGCCCTGCTGCTGGAGTTCCCGACCGGCGGCGGCGAGGTGCGGATCGTCGACCGCGGGCACCCCGCCCCCGTCGTGGTCGGACCGTACGGCGCGCGCCGGCTGGCCACCTCGCCCGCGCTGCCGCTCGCCCTGGGCGAACTGGCCCCGGGGGCCGGCGAGGTGACCGTCCACCCGGTGCGGCCCGGCGAGGTCCTGGTGGTCTACACGGACGGGGTGAGCGAGGCCCGGAACGCCGACGGGGTGTTCTACCCGCTGCTGGACCGGCTGGCCTGGCGGTTCGCCGGCCGGCACGCCCCGGAGCCGCAGGTGGTGGCGGCCTTCGTCCGGGCCGACGCCGACCGCTGGTCGGCCGGCGCCCACGGCCCGGACGGCGACGACCGGGCGGTGCTCGCGCTGGCGCCCGAGCCGCTCGCCGGGCCGGAGCGCCGCCGCCGCGAGGCCCGGGAGCGGGAGGCCTGAGACCGGGCGCGCCCGGGCGGCGTCAGGGTTTGAAGGCCACGGCCGCGTACGCCGAGGCGTGCGAGTCGGTGACCGCCGGATCCGGCCGCCCGCCCTCGGGACGCCAGCGGTGGGTGGCGACCAGGCCCGGCTCCAGCAGCTCCCAGCCGTCCAGGAAACGGGCGATCTCGTCCCTGGTGCGCATCTGCACCGCGGTACCGGCGGCCGCGTAGACCTGGGTGATCCGCTCGGCCTGCTCCGGCGCGAAGTCCGGGCTGCCGTGCGTTATCACCAGGGCGCTGCCCGACGGGAGTTCGGACTTGAAGTACTCGACGATGTCCTTCGCGCCCCGGCTGTCGGGGACGAAGTGCAGCAGCGCGTTGAGACTCAGCGCGACCGGCCGCGCCAGGTCCAGCGTCGCCCGCAGCTGCGCCGAGGCCAGCACCGCGGCCGGGTCCGTGACATCCGCCTCCACGTACGCCGTGCGCCCCTGCGGGGTGGAGAGCAGCAGGGCCTGCGCGTGCGCCAGCACGATCGGGTCGTTGTCGGTGTAGACGATCCGGCACTCCGGCGCGGTCTGCTGGGCGATCTCGTGCAGATTGGGCCGGGTCGGGATACCGGTGCCGATGTCCAGGAACTGCCGGATCCCGGCCAGGGCCAGCAGCCGCGTCGAACGGTGCATGAACGAGCGGTTCACCCGGGCCGCCGTCTCCGCCCACGGGAAGACCGCCATCACCTGGCCGGCCGCCTCCCGGTCGGCGGCGAAGTTGGTCGTCCCGCCCAGGTAGTAGTCGTACATCCGGGCCGAGTGCGCCCGGTGCAGCTCCAGCCTCACCTCGGCGTCGTCCGCCGCCATCTGTTGCCCCCTCAGCTCGCCCGACCGGTCACGCTACGCCATCACGGCGCCCGGCATCATGCCCCTGGCAGGCCCCCGCCAATCCGCCCGGACCGGTGGCGGTGCCGCGACGGGATACCATCGATGCGACAAATAGCCTGAAAGCAAAGACATCTGACCACCCGACAGCAATTCCTGTAGTCGTACTGGTACCGTCGGTAGTCGCTCCACCGGTCCCGTTCCCGCGCCGGTAGGCAGCCCGCCGCCGGGCCGCCGACCCCGAGGTCGGGACCTCGCGCCGACGGCCGCCGCGGGCCGGGCCCGCTCGTCCGGAAGGACAGGGATGACCATCGACAGGGACGCGCGACCGGCGGCCGGCCGCGACCGGGGAGGGCGGATGGTGGGCGACACCAGCGGCACGGCGCCGGAGGGCGCACGGCTGCGCCTGACCTTCGACGCGTTCTGCGCCACCCACGAGGCCGCGTGGACCGGTTTCGCCCGCACCCAGGTCGGCAGCGGCCGGGACGCCGCCCTGGTGGTGGCCGCGATGAAGGACCACCTCGCCCGCAACTGGGCGATCGGACTGCGGCAGGAGATCCCCGCGGCGTACGCCTGGCGGCTGCTGAAGGAGCACATCGCCGGCTGGCTCGCGGCAGCCGGGCAGACCCGCCCCGGCCTGGTCAGGACGGCCGCCTTCGACACCGCGGTCCGCCACTTCCGGGCCCGGGACGGGCTCGGCCTGGAGACCGTGCCGGAGCAGCTCGGCCTGCTCGGCGCCATCCTCGACCTCCCCGAGCGCCAGCACGACGTGGTGATCCTCAAGTACTGCCTGGACCTCGACGACGAGAGCATCGCCGCCTACCTGGGCACCCCGCTCGCCACCCTGCGCTCGAGCCTGCGGCACGCCCGCCGCCGCCTCGTCCACACGCTCGGCCGGCCCGGGCTCGCCGAACTGGGGGCGGGCCAGTGACCACCAGGAAGGACGGGCCGGAGCTGCGGTCCTGGCTGCGCGCCCACGGCTCGGACGCCGCCGGCGGTACGGACGGCGCGGGCGGCGGAGCGGGCGCCGGTGGCGCGGTGCGGGTGTCCGGGGGTGCGTCCGGGCAGCCCGCCCTGGGGGCCGGCCGACTCGCCGCGGCCCCGGCCCGGCTCCCGTCCGAGCACGAGCAGGCCGCCCACGAGCTGGCCCTGGCGGCGGCGCTCGTGCTCAACGCGCCCGAGGCCGCCCGCGCGCTCGAGCTGCTGGCCGGCGGCGAGGAGGTCCACCCGCAGGGGGCGGTGGTCTTCGCCTGTCTGCTGTTCATCACGGGCCGCGAGGAGGCCGCCCAGTTCTGGTGGCAGTTCGCGGCCGGCTCCGGCAACGACACCGCCGCGTACTGCCTGCACCTCTACCACCTGACCCTCGGCGAGAACCGGGACGCGGGCTACTGGCGGGCGCAGGCCGAGGCGCTCGCGGCCCCGCCCGTCCGGGTGCCGAGCCGGCGGGTGCGGCTGACCCGGCCGCTGCTGCCGGAGGACGTACGCCGGGACATCCTCTCGCGCTGCCACGAAGGGCTCGACCCGCGGCTGCCCGCCACGCTGGAGGCGGTGGTCAACCACCTGGCCGTCGACAGCGACGACGAGGACTTCGGCGAGATCCCCCGGCCGTCCCGGACCCTGGCCGGTGAACTGGCGGTCACCCGGACCACCTGACGGCGGCTCCTGCGGCCGCCGCCGGTGACGACGGAACGCCCGGCCACCGAAGTGGCCGGGCGTCCGGGTGGGCCGGCGGTCAGGCGTGCGGCTTGCGGGGCTGGTCGCGCCGCGCCGCGTTCTTCTCCTTGATCCGGACCGTCTCCTTGCGGACGTCGGCCTGGGTGGCGCGCTCACGCTGCAGCCACTCCGGGCCGTCCTTCTTCAGCTCCTCGATCTGCTCGGTGGTGAGCGCCTCGGTGACCCCGCCACGGGCGAGGCCGGCGATGGACACGCCGAGCTTGGCCGCCACCACCGGACGGGGGTGCGGGCCGTTGCGGCGCAGCTCCACCAGCCACTCGGGCGGATCGGCCTGGAGCGCGTTCAGCTCGTTGCGCGAGACCACACCCTCCTGGAACTCGGCGGGGGTGGCCTCGAGGTACACACCCAGCTTCTTCGCCGCGGTCGCGGGCTTCATCGTCTGGGCGGTCTGGTGCGACTTCATGGGGTCAAGAGTATCGACCGTGTGCGCCACCTCCGACCACGGCCGGTAATCTGGGCGGGTGACTGGCTCGGAAGCACCCTCCTCGTTTCGGCTCGCCTACGTCCCGGGGGTGACTCCCACCAAGTGGGTCCGGGTCTGGGGCGAGCGGCTGCCCGATGTCCCGCTGACCCTGACGGCGGTGGGCGCGGCCGAGGCGGCCGGTGCGCTGCGCGGCGGTGACGCCGACGCCGGACTGCTGCGGCTGCCGGTGGACAAGGCGGAGCTCAACGCGATCCCGCTCTACACCGAGACCACGGTGGTGATCGTCCCCAAGGACCACGTGGTGACGGCCGTCGACGAGGTCGCGCTCGAGGACCTGGCCGACGAGATCGTGCTGCACCCGCTCGACGACACCCTGGAGTGGGGGAGCCTGCCGGGCCGGCCCGCGTTCGAGCGGCCCGCCACCACGGCGGACGCCGTCGAGCTGGTGGCGGCCGGCATCGGCGTGCTGATCGTGCCGCAGTCGCTCGCCCGGCTGC
>NZ_JAIZ01000224.1:0-4635 GCF_000710465.2 Kitasatospora sp. MBT63
CCGCGCCGGCACCGGGCAAGGGGACGCCGGTCCGGGTGCCCCCGCCGGACTTCAACCCGTTCGCGCCGCCCGCACCCGCCGCCCCGGCGGCCGCCGCGGCGGCCGAGCCCCCGGCCCCCGAGCCGCCGGCGTACAGCCCCTTCGGCTGAGCCACCAGGACGACCCAGCGGCGCCGCGGACGGCGGCCGGGCAGTACCAACTGCCCGGCCGCCGTTCGGCGTTCCGGCGCGACGCGTCGGTCGGAGCCCGCACCGGACGCTCTGGTCCAGACCTATTGCCACTGCTGCCCCGGCTCTTTACCCTCCTATGACAGAGGACCTCCGCGGCACCCCGACGGCCCGGCACCTCGGCCCGCGGCCGTCCCCGACGGCCCGGGCGCGCATCACCCTTGCACCTGGCACCTCCCCCCACAGGTAGGGGAGCCCGCCCGTCCGGCCACGGCCCGGGCGCGCTCCCGGACAGGAGCCCTTCATGCGCAGACGTCGGTCCCGGCTGCCCCTGCTCGCCGCGGGAAGCCTCATCGCCCCGCTCATCGCCCTCGCGCTGCCCGCCACCTCGGCGCACGCGGCCTCCGCCACCGCCACCTTCGCCAAGGACCAGGACTGGGGCTCCGGTTACGGCGGCAGCTACACCATCAACAACGGCACCTCCACCGCCATCAACGGCTGGACCCTGGAGTTCGACCTGCCGAGCGGCAACAGCGTCGCCTCGCTGTGGAACGCCACCTACACGGTCGCCAGCTCGCACGTCACGGTGAAGAACCCGGGCTGGCAGCCGGTCATCGCGCCCGGGGCCTCGTACAACTTCGGCTTCAACATCGCCTACTCGGGCGCCTACCAGCCGCTCGCCAACTGCAAGCTGAACGGCCAGCCGTGCGCCGGCGCGCCCTCGGACACCACCGCGCCGAGCGTGCCGGGCGGTCTGCAGGGCGCACTGTCCGGCGGCAGCGGCGCGGCGCTCTCCTGGACGGCCAGCACCGACAACGTGGGGGTGGCCGGGTACGACGTCTTCGACGGCGCCGCCAAGGCCGCCACCGTCACCGGCACCTCGGCCACCGTCACCGGTCTCTCGGCGGGTGCGCACGCCTTCACCGTGGTCGCCTTCGACGCGGCCGGGAACCGTTCGGCCGCCGCCGGCCCGGTCACCGTCACCGTGCCCACCCCGCCGGTCGACAACCAGCCGCCCACCGCGCCCGGTACCCCGTCCGTGACCGGGACCAGCTCCGGCTCGGTCTCCCTGAGCTGGGCCGCCGCCACCGACAACGTCGGCGTCACCGCGTACGACGTCTACAGCGGCGGCGCCGTGGCGAAGACCGTCACCGGCACCACCGCCACCGTGGACGGCCTGGCGCCGGACACCCCGTACACCTTCACCGTCAAGGCCCGGGACGCCGCGGGCAACACCTCCCCGGCCTCCGCGCCGGTGAGCGCGCGGACCCGGCCCGACACCGGCATCCCCGGCGGCGGACTGAAGATCGGCTACTTCACGCAGTGGAGCATCTACGCCCGCGGCTACAGCGTGAAGCAGCTGGACACCTCCGGGACGGCGGCGAAGCTCACCACGCTGAACTACGCCTTCGCCAACATCCACCCGACCACCAAGCAGTGCTTCATCACCAACAAGGCCGCCGGCAACGACTCCGACCCCAACGCGGGCGACGGCGCCGGTGACGCCTGGGCCGACTTCGGCCGCGGCTGGGACGCGGGCACCTCGGTGGCCGGCACCACCGACACCTGGGACCAGAAGCTGGCGGGCAACTTCAACCAGCTCAAGCAGCTCAAGGTGAAGTACCCGAACCTGAAGATGCAGATCTCGATCGGCGGCTGGTCCTACAGCAAGTGGTTCTCGGACGCCGCCGCCACCGATGCCTCGCGCAAGGCGCTGGTCAGCTCCTGCATCGACATGTACATCAAGGGCAACCTGCCGGTGATCGACGGCCGCGGCGGCGCGGGCTCGGCGGCCGGCATCTTCGACGGCATCGACCTGGACTGGGAGTGGCCCAACTCCGACGGCCACCTCGGCAACATCTACAAGCCCGCCGACAAGGCCAACTACACCCTGCTGGCCCAGGAGTTCCGCCGCCAGCTGGACGCGCTGGGCGCCACCACCGGCAAGCACTACACGCTGAGCGCCTTCCTGCCGGCCGACCCGCTGAAGGTCTCCGCGGGCATCGACATCCCGGGCCTGTTCGGCGCGTTCGACTTCGCCACCATCCAGGGCTACGACTACCACGGCGGCTGGGAGACCGTCACCAACCAGCAGTCCGCGATCAAGCTCGCGGCGGGCGACCCGAGCCCGGCGAACCAGAGGTTCAGCTCGGAGATCGCCATCGACGCCTACGTCGGCGGCGGGGCCCCGAAGAGCAAGCTGACCCTCGGCATCCCGTTCTACGGCCGCGGCTGGACGGGCGTGCCGCGCGGCACCACCAACGGCCTGTTCCAGACCGCCACCGGCCCCGGCCCGGGCACCTACGAGCCCGGGTACGAGGACTACCACAAGCTCAAGGACATGGCCACGAGCGGCGGTTACACCATCTACCGGGACCCGGTGGCCGGCTTCTCGTACATCTACAACGGCAGCGTGCTCTACACCTACGACGACCCGACCGAGATCGCCCGCAAGACCGCCTGGATCAAGTCCCAGGGGCTGGCCGGCGCGATGGTCTGGTCCTTCGACGGTGACACCGCCAACGGGGAGCTGATGACCGCGGTCAGCAACGGCCTGAAGTAGCCGCCTCGACAGCGGCCCGAGCGGCCCGCGTCACGCGCGGCGTGCCAGATGGACGACATCCGGCACGCCGCGCACCACGTCGATCTCCAGCGTCCGGACCCCGGTGAACCCGGCCTCCGCCAGCGCCCGTTCGAAGGACGCGGACGGCCGGGCGCTCCACACCGCCAGCACCCCGCCCTCGGTGAGCCTGCCGTACGCGGCGGCCAGTCCGGCCGGGCCGTAGAGACCGGAGTTGGCCTCGGTGACCGTCCAGTCGGGACCGTTGTCGATGTCCAGGCAGAGCGCGTCGAAGCGCTCCCCGGGCCCGGCCAGGTACGCCAGCAGGTCGGTGGCCAGCACCTCCACCCGCGGATCGGCCAGCGCCCCGGCCGAGAACGCGCCGAGCGGGCCGCCGCGGTGCCAGTCGATGACGGCACTCTCCCGCTCGACCACGGCGATCCGCCGCCAGCACGGTTCGGCGGCCGCGTACGCCAGCGAGAAACCCACCCCGAGGCCCCCGATCAGCACCGACGGGCGGGCCCCCCGCGCCGCACCGCCCAGCTCGTCCAGGGCCGCCTGCACCAGCAGCCGCTCCGAGCGGCCGTCGGCGGTGTCCATCAGGAAGCAGCCGTTGGCGATGATCTCGTAGTGCTCACCGCGCTGCCGCAGCACCACCTCCCCGTACGGCCCGTCCCGCCGGTCGAGCGTCGCGGGGGTCTGCTGGCCGTCCCGGCTGGGCAGTTCGGACATGGTAGGGATTCCTTCGGGCTGGGGCGGCTTCCTCACCGACGGGCATCGGTCGTGGCCGATCAGCCGACTCTAACCGAGCGGGTGCGGCGGGCTCAGCGGTTTTCACCCCGCCGGCCGGCCCGGCCGCAGACGCCGTCAGGTGGTGAGCAGCACCCCCGCGTACGACACCCCGGCGACCACCACCCAGGAGGCCAGCCCGAGCGCGGCCACCCGGCCGCCGGTGCGGGCCAGGGTGGGCAGGTGGACGGCGCTGCCGAGACCGAACAGGGCTGCGGCGAGCAGGAGTTCCTGCGCCTGCTGGGCGCCGTCCAGCAGGCCGTCGGGCAGCGTCAGGACGCTGCGCACCACGACCACCAGCAGGAAGCCCGCCACGAACAGCGGGACCACCGGCGGCCGGCGCGCGGCCGTCGTCCCCGCCCCCTGCCCTGCGGTGCGCCGCCGCTCGCGCAGGGCGAGTCCGACACCGGCCACCAGCGGGGCCAGCAGCGCCACCCGCATCAGCTTCACCAGGACCGCCTCGCGCAGCGCCAGCGGCCCGCCGGTCTGCGCGGTGGCGACCACCTGGCCGACGTCGTGCACGCTGGCGCCGACCCAGCGGCCGAAGCCGGTCGGGTCCAGGCCGAGCGGCTGGTGCAGCAGCGGGAGGACGGCGATGGCCAGGGTGCCGCAGAGCGTGACCAGGGTGACCGAGGTGGCGGCGTCCTCCTCGTTGCTGCCGGCCGCCTCGCCGACCGCGCCGATCGCCGAGGCCCCGCAGATCGAGTACCCGGCCGCGACCAGCAGCGGCTGGTCGCCGGGCAGGCCGAGGCGGCGGCCCAGCCACAGCGTGCCGGTGAAGGTGGCCGCGACCACCGCGAGCACCATCACGACGGTGGCCCAGCCGAGGCCGAGCACGTCGTGCAGGCTGAGCTTGCAGCCGAGCAGCACGATGCCGATCCGCATCAGCCGCCGCCCGGCGAGCGAGAGCCCGGGCCGGGCGGCGCCGCGGACCAGCCCGCGCAGGCCCGGCAGGTGGGCGGCGGCGACACCGAGGGCGACGGCGGCGGTGAGCCGGGGAACGGCGGGCACCGCGGCGTGCACGCCCCAGGCGGTGGCCACGCCGAGGGCGGCCAGGGCGAGGCCGGGGCCGTTGCGGCGGAAGGCCGGGGGCGCGGTGACGGGGCGGGGCGGGGGGCG
>NZ_JAIZ01000224.1:4757-18070 GCF_000710465.2 Kitasatospora sp. MBT63
CGTCGGCGGGGAGGCGGTAGACCCGGCGGATGCTGCTGCCCAGACGGGCCAGGTCGGCGCCGTAGACGTGCAGGGAGATGGCGGTGGAGCTGCCGGAGTTGCGGACCAGGTGGATGTCGCCGGGCGGGGCGAAGCCGCAGACCTCGCCCTGCCGGTTGACCACGTCCTCGGTCGGCACCAGCCGGGCGGCGCGGCCGTCGGAGATCAGCCGGTAGCGGCGCTCGCTCTCCTCGCCGAGGTGGACACCGGTGGTGCACCAGGAGAGGTGGTCGTGGATCGGGGTCCGCTGGCCGGGCAGCCAGACCAGGGCGACCACGGAGAAGCTGCCGTCGGTCTCGGCGTGCAGCAGGTGCTGGCGGTAGCGGTCGGGGTCGCCCTCGCAGTGCTCGGGGCCGAGCAGGTCCGGCGCCCCGAGGTGCGGGGCGATGCGTTCACCGACCAGGTAGGCCGTCAGCTCGGGGGGCAGCCCGCGCCCGACGGTCTCCCGGATCTCCTCGACGAGGCCGCTCATGCGCCGGGTACAGGCGGCGGTGACTGCCCTGGGTGCGGTGGTTGTCATGCTGGCAGGGTCGGACCGGACGACCCATCACGTCCAAGGAGGGATTCTTGGCGAACTCCCCCTTCCCGCTTATGGGTGGGCCGTCCTACAGCTGTCCCGCGGGTGGGCCGTCCCGGCGGCGTCCTGCGCCGCTCAGCAGCCGGACCGGGCGGCGGCCGCCCGCCGGAGCTCCTCGACCACCACCGCGGTGGCGGGCACCCGCAGGTGCTCGCGCAGCACGTACGCGCAGACCCGGCGGAACTGGTGCGGCTCGACCAGGCGACCGGTGACCTTCTGGTGGCACATGAAGGCCAGCACCAGCGAGGGCATCAGCGCGATGCCGACCCCGGCGGCGACCAGGCTCTGCACGGCGAGGTTGTCGTCGGTGGTGAACACCACGTCCGGAGCGTAGCCCTGGTCGGCGCAGATCTGCAGCAGATTGGCCCGGCAGCGCGGGCAGCCGGCGATCCAGCGGTCCTCGGTGAGGTCGGCCAGGCGCACCGCGTGCCGCCGCGCGAGCGGGTGGCCGACCGGGAGCAGGACGGTGAGCCGGTCCTCCAGCAGGGGGATCTCGGCGAGTTCGTCCGGGACCGGGACGCTCCCCGCACCGGCGTAGCTGAAGGAGAGGGCGACGTCGCACTCGCCGCGCAGCAGCCGCTGCACCGACTCCGGGGGTTCGGCCTCGGTCAGCTCGACCCGTACGCCCGGGTGCTCGGCCAGCAGCCGGGCCATGGTCTCGGGGATCAGGGTGGCGTTGGCACTGGGGAAGCCGCAGATCCTGACCCGCCCGGCCCGCAGCCTGGCGAGCGCGCCGAGTTGCTGCTGGGCCGCGGCGAGCGAACCGAGGATGGTCCCGGCGTGCCGGGCCAGCGCCTCGCCGGCCTCGGTCAGCCGCAGGCCGCGCCCGGCCCGGGTGAACAGCGGGACGCCCGCGGTGCGCTCCAGCGCCTTCATCTGCTGGGTGACGGCGGGCTGGGTGTAGCCGAGCTCGCGGGCCGCTGCGGAGTACGAGCCGCTGGTGACCACCTGGTGAAAGGTCTTGATGTGCCGTGAGTCGAACACCCCTCAATGATAAGCAGAATTTGGGGTACCGAGGTCAAGTCCCCTCAGCCGCTTTGACATCACCCGTCACGGACCGGCCGCGTCACCGGCGGCGGTCACCCGCGGCCGTCACCGGTCGCGCCGGCCCTTGGCCAGCCAGCCCAGCGCCGCGCCGGCCAGCAGCGTGGCCGCCAGCGCGATCCACAGCGGGGCCGTCACCGTGAACACCCAGAACTGGATCTTCACCCGCTCCAGGTTGGCGAACAGGAACCAGACCGCCAGGATGACGATCACCACGATGGCGATCACCCTGGTCGGGACGCCCGCGATCTCACCGCGCTTGTTGGCCCCCGAGGAGCCGTCGGAAATCTTGGTCACCCCCGCAGTCTGCGCCGCACCCACCCGGACCGGGGCTGCGCCGCCCGGGGTTGGCCCGGGCGGCGCAACGCGGTACACCCGTACGGGCCACCGCGCCCGCCCGGGCCCTCACTCCTGCTGCTGCTCCTGTTCCTCCCCGAGCCGTCAGCGCTCGTCCCGCCAGGACCGCCACAGCGCCGCGTACGGCCCCTCGGCCGCCACCAGCTCGGGGTGACTGCCGTACTCGCTGATCCGGCCCTGCTCGACCACCGCGATCACATCCGCGTCGTGCGCGGTGTGCAGCCGGTGCGCGATGGCGATCACCGTCCGGCCGTCCAGCACCCTGGCCAGCGAGCGCTCCAGGTGCCGGGCCGCCCGCGGGTCCAACAGCGAGGTGGCCTCGTCCAGCACCAGGGTGTGCGGGTCGGCCAGCACCAGGCGGGCCAGCGCCAGTTGCTGCGCCTGGGCCGGGGTCAGCGCGGTACCGCCCGAGCCGACCTCGGTGTCCAGCCCGGCGGGCAGTGCGTCGGCCCACTCGACCGCGTCCACCGCGGCCAGCGCGGCGCGCAGCTCGGTGTCGTCCGCCTCCGGGCGGGCCAGGCGCAGGTTGTCCCGCAGGGTGCCCACGAACACGTGGTGCTCCTGGTTGACCAGCGCCACCTGGGTGCGGACCCGCTCGGCCGGCATCCTGGACAGCTGCGCCCCGCCGAGCGTGACGGTCCCCCGGCCGGGGGCGTAGATCCCGGCCAGCAGCCGGCCCAGCGTCGACTTGCCCGCCCCGGACGGACCGACCAGCGCGACCCGGCTGCCGGGCGCCACGTCCAGGCTGATGCCGTGCAGCACGTCGGCGCCCTCCCGGTAGCCGAACCCGACCTCCCGCGCGGTCACCCGCAGCCCGTCCGGGTGCGCGCCCTCGTCGGTGTCCGGGTCCGGCACCTCGCGCACCCCGACCAGCCGGGCCAGCGAGGCCTGGCCGACCTGCAGTTCGTCGTACCAGCGCAGGATCATGTCCACCGGGTGGGTGAGCGCCTGCGCGTACAGCACGCCCGCGGTGAGCTGGCCGACGCCGATCCAGCCGTTCAGCGCGTACAGCCCGCCGAGCACCAGGGTGCCCAGCATCGCCAGCGCGTACGTCGCCTCCACGGTCGGGAACCAGGTGACCCGCAGCCAGAGCGTGTACCGCTCCCAGGCCAGCCACTCCCGGATCTTCCGGTCGGTCAGCGTGACCCGCTCCTCGCCGAGGCGCAGCGCCTCGACCGTCCGCCCGGCGTCCACCGTCTCGGCCAGCACGGTGTTGACGGCCGCGTACCCGGCCGACTCCGAGCGGTACGACTGCGGGGCGCGGCGGAAGTACCAGCGGGAGGAGGCCAGCAGCAGCGGCAGGCCGATCAGCGCGCTGACCGCCAGCAGCGGTGAGGTGAGCACCAGCGCCCCGGCGACCAGCACCAGCGAGACCACCGCGACGGCCAGCTCCGGCACCGCCTCGCGGACCGACTTGGCGAGCCGGTCGACGTCGGTGGTGCCGCGGGAGACCAGGTCGCCGGTGCCGGCCCGCTCCAGGACACCCGGCGGCAGCGCCACCGAGCGGACCAGGAAGTCCTCCCGCAGGTCGGCCAGCACCTCCTCGCCGAGCACCCCGCCGCGCAGCCGGGACAGCCCGGTGAACGCGGACTGCACCACCAGCGCCGCCAGGTACCAGCCGACCGCGGCCAGTACCTCGCCCTCGGCGGTGCCCGTGCTGAGCGACTCCACCAGCGACCCCAGCACCCACGGCCCGACCAGCCCCGCCAGGGTGGCCACGGTGTGCAGCAGCACCACCCCGGCCAGTCCCGAGCGGTGCCGGCGGGCCATCAGCCGCACGTACGCGCGGACCGCGGCCGGCGAGCCGACCGGCAGCATGGTGGCCGGTCCGCTCTCCTCGACGACGGGCGGCTTCATACCGGCTCCTTCACGGGTCGGTCCCCGGTCACCGGGGTCTCGTCCTCGCGGGTGACCACCGCGCGGTAGTGCGGGTCGGCGGCGAGCAGCTCGCGGTGCCGGCCGGTGGCGGCGACCCGGCCGTCGCGCACCAGGACCACGGTCTCGGCCCGGTCCAGCAGCAGCGGGCTGGTCGCGAGGACCACCGTGGTGTGTCCGGCGCGCAGGCCGGCGAGCGCCGCGGCGATCCGCGACTCGGTGTGCGCGTCGACCGCGCTGGTCGGCTCGTCGAGCACCAGCACCGGCGGGTCGGCCACCAGCGAGCGGGCCAGCGCCAGCCGTTGGCGCTGGCCGCCGGACAGGGAGCGGCCGCGCTCGGTGATCCGGGCCGCCATGGCGTCCCCCGCGCACTCGGGCGAGCCGTCCACCAGGGCGCCCAGCACGTCCCCGGCCTGGGCCGCGGCCAGTGCCTCGGCGGCGGTCACCCGGCCGGAGCGGGGGACGTCGAGCAGTTCGGCGAGGGTGCCGGAGAGCAGCACCGGCTCCTTGTCGTGCACCAGGACGGCGGCTCTGGCGTCGGCCAGCGGGACCTCGTCCAGGACCGTCCCGCCGAGGCGGACCCCCGGCCCCGCCGGCTCGCCGTCGGCCGGTGGCAGGTGGCCGCCGAGCCGGGCGGCCAGTTCGCCGGCGAGGTCCGGGTCGCCGCAGACCACGGCGGTCAGCCGGCCGGCCCGGGCGGTCAGCCCGGTGGCCGGGTCGTACAGGTCGCCGTGGCCGGGCCGGGTGAGCGCGGCGGCCGCACCGGTGCCGTCGGTGCCCCTGGTCAGGGCGAGCACCCGGGTGGCCCGCCCGGCGGAGACCCGGGCGACGCTGTAGGCGTGCGCGGCCTCGCCGAGGATCCGCAGCGGGGCGGCCAGGAAGGCGGTGGCGCCGTACACGGCGACCAGCTGGCCGATCCCGATCCGGCCGGTCACGGCGAGGTGAGCGCCGTACCAGGTGACCCCGACCACGAACAGGCCGGGCAGCAGGACCTGCTGGGCCTGCATCAGGGCCCAGATCCGGCTGGCCCGCACCGCCGCGGCCCGCACCCGCTGGGAGGCGGCCCGGTAGCGCTGCAGGAACAGCTCCTCGCCGCCGATGCCGCGCAGCACCCGCAGCCCGGCGACGGTGTCGGCGGCCAGCTCGGTGGCCTTGCCGCCGAGCGCCCGCTGCTCGTCGTAGCGGCGCTCGAACGGGCCGAGCAGCGGCCAGACGGCCACCGCGAGGACCGGGACGCCGAGCAGCACGGCCGCGCCCAGCAGCGGCTGCTGCACCAGCACGACCAGGCTGACCCCGAGCCAGACCAGGACCGCGGCGCGGACCCGGGCGACCAGCTCCACGTACCAGCCGATCTTCTCGACGTCGCCGCTGCTGACGGCGACGATCTCGCCGGTGGCGATCGAGCGGGACAGCCCGGCGCCCAGGTGCGAGGCCTGGCGGGCCACCAGCTGGCGCAGCTGGGAGGCGGCGGTGATCCAGTTCCACACCGCCTGGCGGTGCAGCAGTACGCAGCCGGTGGTCTGCAGGACGGACAGCACGAGGGCGAGGGCTCCGGCCCGCCAAAGTCCGGCCCGGTCGTGCTCGACGACGGCCTGGATGCCCAGTCCGAGGGCGGTGGGCAGGGCGGCCATGCCGCCCAGCTCCAGCACGCCCCACCAGGTGGCGAGCAGTTGGCCGCGGCGCTGGCTGCGGCGCAGCCAGCGCAGGAAGGCGGTCGGGGTGGAGATGTCGGGGGTGCCCGGATCCGGCATGGGCAGGGGTTCGAGCGGCATGACGCTCCGATTGCGCTGTGCTGACAGGGGCTACGCGGCGAGCTGCCGGGGCTACGCGGCAGGGTGCCGGGGTCGCGCTCCGGCGGGCGGGCGCGGCGACGCGCCCCGGTTCGCGGATGCGCTGGGGCGGAGCTCTGGGGCTGGGGGGCTGGGGTCTCGTCAGGACGTCATGGGCACCGAGCGTGCCGGTCCGGTGTGACGTACGCAACAGGTTTTCCGATCGGGGTGGTGCGGTTGCGGGCGCCGTGGCCCCGGGGTCGCGGACGGGTTCACCGGATCCGGTGAAATCCGGCCGGGCGGGAATCATCCGCCGCCCCCGGGAGTTCGCCAATGACGGAATCATTGGACGACCAGAGGGGCACCCCTTCTCGTGAGCACCATCCCCAGCGTCACCCTGAACAACGGCGCGGTGATCCCGCAGCTCGGCTTCGGTGTCTGGCAGGTCCCGGACGCGGAGGCCACGCCGGCCGTGCGCACCGCCATCGAGGCGGGCTACCGCTCGATCGACACAGCCGCGATCTACGAGAACGAGGTCGGCACCGGCCGGGCCGTCGCGGAGGCCGGCGTGCCCCGCGAGGAGCTGTTCATCACCACCAAGCTGTGGAACTCGGGCACCCGTGACTGGTCGGGTGCGGCCGGCCGGGCGGCCGTCCGGCAGGAGTTCGACGCGTCGCTCGAGAAGCTGGGCCTGGACTACCTCGACCTGTACCTGATCCACTGGCCGCGCCCGATGCACGGCACCTTCCTGAACGTCTGGGAGGCGGTCGCCGGGCTGCTCGACGACGGCCGGGTCAAGTCGGTCGGCGTCTCCAACTTCGGCATCCCGCAGCTCGAGACGCTGATCAAGGAGAGCTCGGTGGTGCCCGTGCTCAACCAGGTCGAGCTGCACCCGTACTTCCCGCAGCAGGAGCTGCGCGACTTCCAGGCCCAGCACGGCATCGCCGCCGAGGCCTGGAGCCCGCTCGGCCAGGGCGGCGAGCTGCTGTCGGAGCCCGCGCTGGTGAAGATCGCCGAGAAGCACGGCCGCACGGTCGCCCAGGTGGTGCTCCGCTGGCACCTGCAGAGCGGCGTGATCGCGATCCCGAAGTCCGTGACCCCCTCGCGGATCCGGGAGAACCTCGCGGTGACCGGCTTCGAGCTGGACGCCGAGGACCTGGCCGCGATCGCCGCCGTGCAGACCGGCGTACGGATCGGCCCGGACCCGCAGGGGTTCGACTGGAACTGACCTCCCGGCTCCGCACCCGGGCGGTCGAAGCCTGATGGGCCGTCACCCACGTAGGGGTGACGGCCCATCGGGCGCCCTGGCGAATCGTTACAGCCGATCCGCGGTCGAGATCGAGGAGGACCGGCTACAGCCGGGCCGCCTTGGCCAGCAGGGCCATCGCCGGCTCGTGCTCGTCCGCGTCGAGCGGGGCGAGCAGCAGCTGCTGGACCTCGCGCACGCCCGCCGCCGAGCGGTGCAAGAGGTCCTGGCCGTCCGGCGAGAGCGAGAGCAGGTTGCGCCGGCCGTCCGAGGGGTCACGGCGCCGCAGCACCAGGCCCCGGCGCACCAGCCGGCTGACCATCTCCGCCATGGTCGCCTTGTCGAGCGAGGCCAGCTCGCCGACGGTCCGCTGGTCCGCACCCGGCTCGGTCTCCAGCGCGTCGAGCACCGCGTACTGCGGAGCCGTCAGTTCGGAGCCGACCTTCTCGGACCAGAGCTTGGTGTGCACCTGCTGTGCCACCCGGATCAGATAGCCGATCGCCCGCTGGGCGTCCAGCATCGGCCGGGCGTCGGTCATGACGGCGACCGCCGCAGGCTCCAGCCTGGCTATCTTCGACATCACCCGGACGATTTCGAGCTGCTCGTCGGGGTTGAGCGGTTCGAACAGCGTGCGCTGCACGCGGACCACGCCGCCGGTGGCCTCGCGCACGGCCTGCGCGCCGTTCTGCGAGAGGGCCAGCAGCTTGCGCCGGCCGTCGGCCGGATCGCGGCGGCGGAGCACCAGGCCGCGCCGCACCAGGCGGGCGACCATCTCGGCCATCGTGGCCTTGTCGAGCGAGGCCCGCTCGCCCACCGTGCGCTGGTCGGCGCCCGGTTCGAGGGCCAGTACGAGCAGCACGGCGAACTGCGGAGCCGTCAGCTCGGTACCGACGAATTCGGACCACAAGCGGGTGTGTACCTGCTGGGCCACGCGGATGAGGTGGCCGGGCGACTGCTGCAGTCGGCCGGTCACGCGGGTTGTCGGGATCTCCCCCAGCACCATGAAATCCGTCCCGGTGTCACGCCCGGTGTGTGTGGGACACCCGAGCGGGGCAGTAACGGCGAGTGAGCATCCCGCTGTGATGGAAGGCACGCCAGCCGTGCAGCCGGTGGCTGCTGGCGCACACTATACAAACGGTCGGCCTGTGCTGGCAGGCAGGGGCCAATAGTAGACGCATGTTCGGTGAAGTTGGCATATTTCCCCGGCCTGTCGGGGTCGTGTCAGACGGTGGTTCACCCGCTCGGATCCGAGCCGCCCTCACCCTCCGTCACCTGCGGCGCTGCCCTCTGGCCCGGAATACTACTCGCCGGTAAGGTGGCCGCGCACACGCAGCGCCACCATCCCCCGCCCCGGCCCCGGCCCGGACGGAGCACCCGGGGGAGGCCGCCGTCAACGCTCCGGCCTCGCCCGTCACCCCACCGAGAGAGACGAGTACGAGCATGACCGAGCAGATCACCAGGGTCGCGATCGTGACCGGCGCGGCCCGCGGCATCGGCGCCGCCACCGCCCTGCGGCTGGCAGCGGACGGCTACGCGGTCGCGGTGGTCGACCTCGCCGAGGAGGCGGCCGGGGAGACCGTGCAGCGGATCACCGCCGCGGGCGGCCGCGCACTGGCGGTGGGCGCCGACGTCTCGGACGCCGGCCAGGTGCAGGCCGCCGTCGACCGGATCGCCGAGGAGCTGGGCGCCCCGGTGGTGCTGGTCAACAACGCCGGCGTGCTCCGCGACAACCTGCTGTTCAAGATGTCCGAATCCGACTGGGACACCGTGATGGACGTGCACCTCAAGGGCGCCTTCCTGATGACCCGCGCGGTGCAGAAGCACATGGTGGACGCCGGCTTCGGCCGGATCGTGAACCTCTCCTCCTCCTCCGCCCAGGGCAACCGCGGCCAGGCCAACTACTCCACCGCCAAGGCCGGCCTGCAGGGCTTCACCAAGACCCTGGCGATCGAGCTGGGCAAGTTCGGCATCACCGCCAACGCGGTCGCACCCGGCTTCATCGCCACCGACATGACGGCCGCCACCGCGGCCCGGGTGGGCATGGGGTTCGAGGACTTCAAGGCCGCCGCGGCCACCCAGATCCCGGTCGGCCGGGTCGGCGTCCCGGAGGACATCGCCAACACGATCTCCTTCCTGACCGGCGAGGGCGCCGGCTTCGTCTCCGGCCAGGTCATCTACGTGGCCGGCGGCCCGCTCGACTGAGCACCCCCGGCGGGCGCCACCGGTCGCGACACGCCGGGCGGCTCGCCGTGCGGGCGGCGGGCCGGAAGGTCCACACTCGAGAGGAGGCCGGTCGCCCGCCCGGCGGCCTGCCGACACCCTCTCCCCGGAGGCCCTACATGTCAAAACCCAGTGACGTCGACTCCATGCCGACCCCGGACCACCTGCTGCACACCGGCGCCGAGAACCCCGTCGACCCCGAGGACCTGGTGCGCGCCTCGGGCCGCGAACCCACCCCGGAGCTGATCGAGAAGGCCCGGCAGGATCTGGCCAAGTACGGCGCCGCGGCAGTGGAGCGCCTGCTGCCCTGACCGGCACCGGTAAAGCACCCGTCCGGCACCCGAGGCCCCGCAGTGATGCGGGGCCTCTGGCATGTCCAGACATGGACACTTCACGTCAGAACTGTGGTCAAGCGCCTTGGGCTGCGCTATACCTGCTCAGAGTTGCTCATTACTGCACCGTGAGAGGTGATTATGCGCAAATCTGTGCACCATCCGCTCATACGGCCGGCCGCTCTGGCTCTCGCCGCCGCACTGACCCTCACCGCCGCCGGTCTCACCACCGCACTCGCCCCCACCGCCGTGGCGGCGGTCACCAGCGCGGGCGCCGTCACCGCGTTCAGCGCCGACGGCGCCGTCTACTCGATCTCGGCGGGCACCGCCCGGGCCCGGGTCAGCTTCACCACCGACCGGGTCTTCCGGATCGAGCTGGCCCCGAACGGCACCTTCACCGATCCGACCGGCAGCGACATCGTCCTCCCGCAGGGCGCACCGCCGGCCACCACCTGGCGGGACGCCGGCGACCGGTACGAGATCTCCACCACCGCGGTGACCCTGCGGGTCTACAAGTCGGCCCTGCGGTTCGCGCTGTACCGGGCCGACGGCAGCCAGGTGTGGTCCGAGTCCAAGCCGCTCAGCTGGGACGGCAAGGCCACCACCCAGACGCTGGCCCGGGGCGCCGCCGAGCAGTTCTTCGGCGCCGGCGAGCAGAACGGCTCGTTCACCTACCGCGGCCGGACCGTCCAGGTCGGCCAGGACACCAACTGGAACGAGGGCGGCCACCCCAACTCGGTGCCGTTCTACCTCTCCTCGGCCGGCTACGGCGTCTTCCGCAACACCTACGCCCCCGGAAGTTACGCCTTCACCGACCCGGTCGCCACCACCGAGCAGGAACTGCGCTTCGACGCCTACTACTTCGCCGGCCCGAGCGCCAAGGACGTGATCGGCCAGTACACCTCGCTCACCGGCAAGCCCTTCCTGCCGCCGGTCTACGGCCTGGAGATGGGCGACTCCGACTGCTACCTGCACAACGCCAACCGCGGCGAGCGGCACACCCTGGACGCGCTGGCCGTCGCCGACGGGTACCGGGCCAACGACATGCCGAACGGCTGGATGCTGGTCAACGACGGCTACGGCTGCGGCTACGAGGACCTCGCCCGGACCGCCCAGGGCCTCCAGCAGCGCAAGATGCAGCTGGGCCTGTGGACCGAGAACGGCCTCTCCCAGCTCGCCGACCAGGTGAAGGCCGGCCAGCGGATCGCCAAGCTGGACGTCGCCTGGGTGGGCTCCGGCTACAAGTTCGCCCTCGACGGCTGCAAGGCCGCCTACCGGGGCATCGAGGACAACAGCGACGCCCGCGGCTTCACCTGGGCCCCGGAGAGCTGGTCCGGCGCGCAGCGCTGCGGGGTGCAGTGGAGCGGCGACCAGTCCGGCAGCTGGGACTACATCCGCTGGCAGATCCCCACCTACGCCGGCGCCACCATGTCTGGCATGGCGTACAACAGCGGCGACGTGGACGGCATCTTCGGCGGCAGCGCCAAGACCTACACCCGCGACCTGCAGTGGAAGTCCTTCCTGCCGGCCATCATGTCGATGGACGGCTGGGCGCCCAGCGACAAGCAGCCCTACCGGTACGGGGATCCGTACACCGCGATCAACCGCAAGTACCTCAAGCTCAAGGAGTCGCTGCTCCCCTACATGTACAGCTACGCCGCCGAGGCGACCCGCACCGGCGTCGGCCCGGTCCGGCCGCTGGCGCTGGAGTACCCGGACGACCCGGTGACCGCGACGGACGCGGTGAAGTACGAGTTCCTCAGCGGTGCGGACTTCCTGGTCGCGCCGGTGTACTCGGACACCTCGGTGCGGGACGGCATCTACCTGCCCAAGGGCACCTGGGTGGACTACTGGACCGGCCGCAGCTACCAGGGCCCGACCACCGTCAACGGCTACCAGGCACCGCTGGACACCCTGCCGCTGTTCGTCAAGGCGGGTGCCGCGGTCCCGATGTGGCCGGGCGTCAGCTCCTACCTCGACCGCACCGCCGCCTCGCCGCTGGCCTGGGACGTCTATCCGCAGGGCCACAGCTCCTTCACCCTGTACGAGGACGACGGCGTGACCCGGCAGCACCGCAGCGGGAAGTCCGCGACCCAGACCGCCACGGTGGACGCCCCCGCGAGCGGCGCCGGTCAGGTGCGGATCGACGTCGGCGCCAGCGTCGGCGACTTCACCGGTAAACAGACCGCCCGGCCGTACGCCTTCACCGTGCACTCCACCACCGCACCCACCCGGGTCGCGCTGGGCGGCCGGGCCCTGCCGCAGCAGGCCTCCAAGGCCGCGTTCGACGCGGCGGCCGAGGGCTGGTGGTACGACCCGGCGGACCGCGCCGGGGTGGTGAACGTGAAGACCGCGGCGCTCTCCACCGGGTCCGCGTTCCAGCTGGTGCTGGACGGTGCGAGTGCGGTCGGCGGCACCACCACGCCGCCCGACCCGGGCGGCCCGCGGGCCGACAGCTGGGCGAGCGACCTGCCCTGGGTCAGCTCGGTGAACGGCTGGGGCCCGGCCGAGCGGGACCGCAGCAACGGCGAGCAGGGGGCCGCGGACGGCGGGCCGATCACGCTGAACGGCACCGTGCACCAGAAGGGGATCGGCGCGCACGCCGCCTCCGACATCGAGTTCCTGACCGGCGGCCACTGCTCCTCCTTCACCGCCTCGGTCGGGATCGACGACGAGATCAGCGGCTACGGGGACGTCACCTTCTCGGTCCGGGCGGACGGGGCCACCCTGTGGACCTCCCCGACCCTGGGGTCCTCGTCGGCGCCGCTGGCGGTCGGCGTCCCGCTCGGCGGCGCGCAGCGGGTGGACCTGGTGGTGACCAGCGTCGGCACCGCCACCGGTGACCACGGCGACTGGGGCTCGGCCCGCTTCCACTGCTCCTGACCGGACGGCGGCCGTCCCCTACCAGGGGCGGCCGCCGTCCGGCCACACCGTCCCCATTTTCCGGCCATTCCCGGGTGGTGACGTGAAATCAATTGGAGATTCCTCCTCCGCTCGGCACTCGAGGACCCGCGGAGGGACACGCACGCACATTTACAGTATCATCACACCATTCTGACCAGCAGATTTCCGGCAATCGCCGGAGCGCTCCGCCGGGCCCGGGTAATCTCTGGTGCGTGCCAGCCAGAATTGAATCCACCGACTCCGAAAATGCCTCCGCCCAGGACGGATCCGCCACCGAGTCGGGATGGCCGCCGATCAGCAGACGGCACGCCATGGTGTTCGCTCTCACCGGCATCGGCTACCTGCTCGTGGTGGTCGGAATTCTCTGCGACACCCCGCTGGTCGACCTCGACTGGGCGTTCAAGCAGCTGCGGCCGTACCGCCGCTGGCCCGAGCTGGAGCCCTTCCTGGACGTCTGGGTGGTGGCCGGCCAGCGCGGCCCCACCGCCATCGCCGCCTGCCTGTGGCTGGGCTGGCGCTCGCACCGCACCGGGACACTGCGCCCGCTGCTGGTGATGGGCCTGGCCCTGCTGCTGCTCAACGTCACCGTGGGCAGCGTCAAGATCGTCACCGGTCGGCTCGGCCCGCACTACGCCCACTACGTGGGCTCCCCCGAACTCTTCTCGGGCGGGAACATCTTCCCCTCCGGCCACACCGCCAACGCGGTGGTCACCTGGGGCGTGCTCGCGTACCTGGCCACCCGGCTCCGGCGCACCGGCGCGGTGCTGGCCGGTGCCACCGCCGTGTCGATCGGCCTGACCACGGTCTACCTGGGCACCCACTGGCTCTCGGACGTGCTGGCCGGCTGGGCCGCCGGGCTGCTGGTGCTGCTGGTGCTGCCGCCGGCCGAGCCCCTGATCGCCGCCGTCGACGCCCGGATCGCCGCCCGCCGCGGACGCCGCCGGGCCGCC
>NZ_JAIZ01000225.1 GCF_000710465.2 Kitasatospora sp. MBT63
ACCGCGGCGGCCGCGGAGCCGGCGGCGGGCGTCCCGGTGCCGGGGCTGTACCACCACCCGGTGGCGGAGCCCGACCCCGTCCGGGTGGAGGAGGTCGGCCGCCGGATCAAGGCGTGGGCCGTGGAGGAGGTCGAGCTGTTCCCCCCGGACTGGGAGGACCAGTTCGACGGGTTCTCGCTGGGCCGCTACATGGTCGCCTGCCATCCTGACGCACCGACCGTCGACCACCTGATGGTCGCCACCCGGCTGATGGCGGCGGAGAACGCCCTGGACGACGTCTACTGCGAGGACCACGGGGGCTCGCCGGTCGGGCTCGGCAGCCGCCTGCTGCTGGCCCACACCGCGCTCGACCCGCTTTACACCACCGCGGAGTACCACCCGGACTGGGCGGCGTCGCTGCACGAGGACGCGCCGCGGCGCGCCTACCGCTCGGCGATGGAGTACTTCGTCCGGCAGGCCGGGCACTCGCAGGCCGACCGGTACCGGCACGACATGGCCCGGCTGCACCTGGGGTACCTCGCGGAGGCGGCCTGGGCCGAGACCGGCCACGTCCCGGAGGTGTGGGAGTACCTGGCGATGCGCCAGTTCAACAACTTCCGTCCCTGCCCCACCATCACCGACACCGTCGGTGGCTACGAACTCCCGGCGGACCTGCACGCGTTGCCCGCGATGCAGCGGGTCATCGCGCTCGCCGGGAACGCGACCACCATCGTCAACGACCTCTACTCGTACACCAAGGAGCTGGCCACCCCCGGCCTGCACCTGAACCTGCCGGTGGTGATCGCCCGACGGGAGAAGCTCCCCGTCCGCGATGCCTACCTGAAGGCCGTCGAGGTGCACAACGAACTGATGCACGCCTTCGAGGCCGCGGCCGCGGAGCTGGCGGCGGAGCTCCCGGTGCCCACCGTGCTGCGCTTCCTGCGGGGCGTGGCCGCCTGGGTCGACGGCAACCACTACTGGCACTGCACCAATACCTACCGCTACAGCCTGCCCGATTTCTGGTAAGAACGGATTTCCTCTGTGACCAATACCGAACTCTCCACCGCGACCGCCTCTGCGTTCATCCCCTCCCCGGCGACGCCCTACCAGGGTGACATCGCGCGCTACTGGGACCACGAGGCCCGGCCGGTGAACCTTCGCCTGGGTGACGTCGACGGTCTCTACCACCACCACTACGGCATCGGTGACGTCGACCACGCCGCGCTCGGCGACACCGAGGACAGCACCTACGAGAAGAAGCTGATCGCCGAGCTGCACCGGCTGGAGTCGGCGCAGGCCGAGGTCCTGCTGGACCACCTCGGGGCGGTCGGTCCCGGGAGCACCCTGGTGGACGCCGGCTGCGGCCGCGGCGGCTCGATGGTGATGGCCCACCAGCGCTTCGGGTCCAAGGTCGAGGGGGTCACCCTGTCGGCCAAGCAGGCCGAGTTCGCGAACCGCCGCGCCCAGGAGCTGGGCATCGCGGACTCCGTCCGCGCCCGCGTCTGCAACATGCTCTCGATGCCCTTCGAGACCGGGCAGGCGGCGGCGTCGTGGAACAACGAGTCGAGCATGTACGTCGACCTGGGGGACCTGTTCGCCGAGCACTCCCGGATCCTCGGCGTCGGCGGCCGGTACGTGACCATCACCGGCTGCTGGAACCCGCGTTACGGCCAGCCCTCGAAGTGGGTCTCGCAGATCAACGCGCACTTCGAGTGCAACATCCACTCCCGCCGGGAGTACCTGCGGGCCATGGCCGACAACCGGCTGGTGCCGCAGGCCGTCATCGACCTGACCCCGGCGACCCTGCCGTACTGGGAGCTGCGGGCCACCTCCTCGCTGGTCACCGGCATCGAGGAGGCGTTCATCAACTCGTACCAGGACGGCTCGTTCCAGTACGTGCTGATCGCGGCCGACCGGGTCTGAGCACCACCGCCGGGGTGTCCGTGCCGTACGCGGCCCGTGGCAGGCCACGTACGGCACGGCACGGACGCGGGGCCGTCGCGGCCGTGCCCCGGGCGCAGCGGGCGTCGGACCCGTTGCGCCCGGCCCCGGCGGTGGAAGTCCGCGGCCCCCACCCGTCCTCTCGGGTGGGGGCCGCGGCCGTGCGGGCACCGGTCCGCGGTGCGGCTGCGGCCGCCGTTCAGAGGTAGCCGTCGTCCGTCCAGTCGGCCATCCTCATCCGGGCCCACCAGGAGAGGAACGCGGCGAACCGCCCGGTGGGGCCGTCCGCCGCCGTCTCCGCCGCCGTCTCCGGCGGCGGCAGCGGCGGCCGCGCGGCGGGGGCGTCGTGTTCGGGCGTTCCCGGCGGGGGGCCGGCGTGGCCGGGTTCCATGGCGCGGTCCTCCTCGGCCGGCTGGTTCCGGGATCACCTCCGGTCACCTCCTCCCGAGCGCGGCGACGGCCTCGCGGCGGACGCCGTAGTCCTCGCCGATCTGCGCGCAGACCTTCTTCATCGCCCGGTAGTGCAGCGTCTTCACGGCGCCCGCGGACCGTCCCATCAGCCGGGCCGTCTCGCTGACCGACAGGTCGGCGATCAGGCGCAGCCGGACGCACTCGCGCTGAGGCGGCGTCAGGCCCTCGAGGACCACGTCGAGTGCGTCCCGGAAGATCCGCACCAGGGCCTCGTCCTCCGCGCTGGGCGACAGCCGGCGGCGGCGCGCATCGGCGTCGAGGCGGTTGCGGGACATCACCACGGACCTGGCGTGGTCGATCGCCAGATTGCGGGCGATCGTCAGTACCCAGGCCTCGAAGGCGTGGCCCTGCCAGCTGAAGGTCCCGATCCGGCAGAGGATCCGCAGGAAGGTCTCGCTGGTCAGGTCCTCGACGGCCAGGGGATCGCGGATCCGGCGGGCGAGGTAGCGGCTGACCAGTGGCGAGTAGAGGCGGTAGAGCCGGGCGAACGCCTCCTCCTCGCCGGACTTGGCCCGGCTGACCAGGTCCTCCACCTGGCTCCGGCCGCCGGCGGTCGCCGACGGGCCGGCCGGCGGCCGGTGCCGGGCACCGGCCGGCGGGGCGCCCCGGGTCCGGGCGGTCACCGCGCCTTCGGGCTGTGCGGTGCCGGCGGTGCGCGGCGACGGGACGGCTACGTGCAGGGCGTTCACGGGTGTCCTTCGGCGGGTGGTCGGGCGGTCGGCGGCCGGGCGGTCAGCGGCCGGGCGGGGGCCGGAGGGCGGTCGTACGCTGCTCTCCGGCCCCCGACCCGGTGGTCCGGGACCCGGGGCGTAGCAGGGTCAGGAGCGGTGCCGTCCGGCGTCCCGGCGCCGGCGGAGCGCGGTGAGCGATGCCGCTCCGGCGAGGAGGAAGGCGATACCGACGCTGATCAGCACCGGGCTCGCGCCTCCGCCGGTGGACGCCAGCGACACCGTGTCGGTGGGCCGGCTTCCGGGCTGTTCGGTGCTGGGGGCGGCGCCGCTCGGGGACGCCGATGCGGAGGGCCCGGACGCGGATGGCGTCGGCCCGGTGGGTGTGGCGGTGGGCGACGAGGTCGGCCGGGGAGACGCGCTCGGGGAGCCGTCGGCGCTGGACGAGGGGCCGGGCGTGGGGTGTCCGACGCAGAGGGACTTCGGCCCGCCGGTGATGAGGTGGCGGGTGGCCGCGTCGCGTCCGCCGTCCGACCCCGCGGGGGTCCAGTACGCGACGGGGGTGAAGTCGAGCGTGCCGTCCGCCAGGTCCGGGGGCAGTGCCAGTTCGAGGTCGAGCGTCCGCGTGGTGCCCGCCGGTACGAGGACCGGGTCGTCGCCGCCCGGCCGGTACCGCAGCGTCATCCGGTCGGCGGGGGTGCCCTGCTGGTCCGGGGCGCTCCGGAGGGCGGGGTAGAAGAGCAGGTCGGTGTCGGTGGGGTTCTGCAGTTCCGCCGAGAACCGGGCGCTGCCCCCGGCCGCGACGGTCGGTGGGACGTCCGTGACGGTCAGCCGGGGTGCCGGGGTGGCCGCTCCGGGCTCGTGACGGGCGGACGGTCGGGCGGCGGAACGGGCGGCGCCGCCCGGATCGAGGGCCGCCGCCGGGGCGCCGCTGCCCAGTGCGGTGGCGGTGGCGAGTGTGAGGGCGGCCGTAACCGCGCTGATCCGGCGCATGGGTGTGGTCCTCGCTGAGTGGGCACGGCAGGGCGTAGCTGCGTGCGGGAAGTGGTGGGGCGGGCTGCCGGGCCCGGCGTGCGTGCCGGGAGCCGGGCGGCGGGGAGGGGGAGACGGCCGGGCCGGACTGCTCGCCCGGGATGCGCGGGCCGCGCCGGTGGCGGTCACTGCGGCGGGTGTCCGCGGGGGTCGCCCGCTGCCAGATCAGCGGGCGAACGGCTCCGGTTCGGTGGGCGCCGCGGGCGTCGGGGCGGTCGGGGTCCTCAGCCCTGATGGCGCCCGAACGGGGGCCCGGGGCAGCTCAGTTGGCGCCGGGCCAGCCGTCGAGCGTCCGGTTGAGCGTGACCTTGGGCCGGGCCGGCGCCGCGGCCGCCTTGAGGGCCGGGGACGCGGGCTGCGCCGCGGCCGCCTCGTCGAGGATGGTGATGACCTGCTGGACCAGGCCGTCCACGGTCGCCTTGAGCGTCTGCGGCGACTGGTTGCGGGCGGCGCGCAGCGCCGTCTCGACGTCCCGCAGCCGGCGCAGGGTGTCCGGCCCGAGCGTGATCGGCTCGGGGGTGTCCAGGACGAACTGGTAGGCGCCGGCGAGGGTCTGACAGCCGGTGCAGTGGTTGTTGCTCGCCTTGCTGACGTTGGTCGTGTGGAGCCGGCTGTGGTCGCCGCCCATGGTGATGATCTGGAACGAGAGCGCGGTGGAGCTGCAGTGCAGGTTCCCGTCGCAGAACCGGGACGAGGCGAGCGCGCGGTTGTCCGCCCCCGCGCCGACCAGGTCCCCGTACTGGCGGACCTCGAACGCGACCTGGAAGTCGTGGGGGCGGACCGGGCTGGCGGTGCTGATCGCGCTCGCGGTGTCGCCCCGCCCCGCCGAGCCGGTCCGGGCGGTTCCGGGCGCGGCGGAGGC
>NZ_JAIZ01000226.1 GCF_000710465.2 Kitasatospora sp. MBT63
TCCTGCTCGATGAAGCCGAAGCCCTTTTCCGCGTTGAACCACTTCACAGTGCCATTAGCCATAAAGAAATCTCCTTCAAGGGGCTGTCCGAAACCCGCACAGCGCACGTTTCGAGTCGCCGCGATGAGCACCCACCCGGGGAAGAGCCGGGAAACAAAAAGGCGCCTGCGGAACATCAGCAGGCGCACACAAAGTTCATGGGAACCACTACTGCAACTA
>NZ_JAIZ01000227.1:0-3802 GCF_000710465.2 Kitasatospora sp. MBT63
ACCCTCGCCACCGCGGCCTGACCACCACCCCCGCCCCCGGACGGACGCCCTCCCCACGCCCTCCCCACTCGCTCCGTTCACCGACCGCCCGTCGCCCGCCGGGTAGACTGCCCGGCGGCGTCGCACCGGCCGACCACCCCTCAGACCGGCCGTACGCCCTCACCGGTGGTCACCGACGATCGCCCGTCACCTCGCACCGCCCACCGGGCGACCACTCGGAGCCCCCTCATGCCTCTGGCGCTCGTCGCCCTCGCCATCACCGCCTTCGCCATCGGCACCACCGAGTTCGCGGCCATGGGCCTGCTGCCCCAGGTCGCCGACGACCTGCGGGTGAGCATTCCGCAGGCCGGCTGGCTGATCTCGCTGTACGCGGTCGGGGTGGTGATCGGGGCGCCGCTGCTCACCGCGGCCTGCGCCCGGCTGCCCCGCAAGGCCGTACTGACCGGGCTGGCCGGGCTGTTCACGGTCGGGAACCTGCTCTGCGCCCTCGCGCCGAACTTCCCGCTGCTGGCCGCCGCCCGGCTGGTCACCGGCCTGCCGCACGGCGCGTTCTTCGGCGCCGGCGCGGTCGCCGCCGCCGAGCTGGCCGCGCCGCACCTGCGCGCCCGCGCCGTCTCGGTGATGTTCTCCGGCCTCACCGTCGCCAACATCCTCGGCGTCCCGGCCGCCACCCTGCTAGGCCAGCACCTGGGCTGGCGGGCCGCGATGCTGGTGGTCGTCGCGATCGGTGCGCTCGGGGTCGCGGCCACCGCCCGGCTGGTCCCGCAGCTGCCCGCCCACCCGCAGGCCGGGCTGCGCACCGAACTGTCGACCTTCCGCAGCGGCCAGCTGTGGGCGGCCCTGGCCACGGTGGTGTTCGGCTGCGCCGGGCTGTTCGCCTGCTACACCTACATCACGCCGACCCTCACCGAGGTGGCCGGCTTCGGCGAGGGCTCGGTGACCCTGGTGCTCGCACTGTTCGGCGTCGGCATGACCCTGGGCAACGCCGTCGGCGGGTACGCGGCGGACCGGGCGCTGCGGCCGAGCATCTGCGCGGCCTTCCTGCTGATGGCCGCCTCGCTCGCGCTGTTCGCCGTCACCTCGCACGCGCGCTGGTCGGCGGCGGTGACGGTGGTGCTGATCGGGATGTTCGGCTTCGCGACCGTGCCCACGGTGCAGACCCTGGTGCTGCTCAAGGCCCGCCGGGCGCCGACGCTGGCCTCCGCCACCGTCCAGGGCGCCTTCAACCTGGCCAACGCGCAGGGCGCCTACCTCGGCGGGGTCGCGCTCGGCGCCGGCCTCGGCTGGACCTCGCCCACCCTGGTCGGCGCCGCCCTGGCCGCGCTCGGCTGCGTCATCGCCCTGGTCTCCTGGGCCGCGGACCGCCGCAGCCCGCGGCCGGCCGGGCCGGTCCCCGCCCCGGTTCCGGCCCGGGTCTGAGGCCGGGCGCCCGACGCACGCGGACGGCGTGGGAGCGGGGCTCCCACGCCGTCCGGTACCGCCGGTGACGTGCGGTCAGCGGGCCACGGTCAGTGGCTCAGGTAGATGCTGTCCATGAACTCGATGATCTGCCGGTCGGTCAGCAGGTTGCCGTCACGGTGACCGCTGGCCAGGTCGGACTCGCTGATCATGCCGATCAGCTTGCCGTCGTCGATCACCGGGATCCGGCGGATCTGGTGCTGCTCCATCTTCTTCAGCACGGCCTCGATGTCGTCCTCGGCCCGTACGCAGTGCAGGTGCCCGGCCAGGTCCATGGCCTTCATCATCATCGGGTCCTTGCCCTCGGCGAGACATCGGACCACGATGTCGCGGTCGGTGATGATGCCTTTGAGCATCTTGTCCGGGCCGCAGATGGGCAGGGCGCCGACGCCCATGTCGCGCATCATCTTGGCCGCGTCCATGAGGGTCTGGTCGGCGTCGATGCACTGGGCGCCGCGGTGCATGATGTCACGGGCTGTGATCACGGGAGGTCCTCTCCTCGGGTCGCACCGGAGTGCGGAGGGTCATGATGCGATCACCATATGTGCCCGTCCGGGTGATCGCTCGGGCTGGCCGCAGCGGCCCCTCCCGAGGCGGTCGACGCCGGCGGCGCTGCCGGTCAGGCGACCCCGGACAGCCGCAGCAGTGCGGTGGTCGCCGCGGCGGCGACCACCACCACGGGGAACGGCAGCCGGCGGACCGCCAGCACCGCCCCGACGGCGACCCCGGCCGGCCGGGCCCAGCCCGCGAAGCCGTGGCCCGCGGTGAGCGCGGCCGTGGCCAGCAGGGCGACCAGCAGCACGGGTGCGGCCAGGCCCAGCAGGTCCCGCAGGTGCTCGGGCAGCCGCAGCCGGTGGTGGAAGGCGGGCCCGGCCAGCCGCAGCGCGTAGGTGCAGGCGGCGAGGGCGAGGACGGCGTACAGGAGCATCAGTGCGCCTCCTTGACGGGGTGGGCCGCGGGGGTGAGGTCCGCGGCGGGGGTGGCCGCGTCGCGGGTGGCGGCGCGGACGGCCGCCGGGAGCAGGCCGACCAGCGCCAGCAGGACTGGCACCCCGGCGGGCAGGAACGGTGTGGCGGCCAGCGCCGCGGCGGCGCCCAGCAGCGCGGCGTCCCGGGTGCGGCGGTCGCCGAGTGCGGGCAGCAGCAGGGCGAGCAGGACGGTGGGGAAGGCGGCGTCCAGGCCGAGCGCGGCGGTGTCGCCGATCGCCCCGCCGGCCAGCGCGCCGAGCACCACGGACAGGTTCCAGCAGGCGAACAGGGCCAGGCCGCAGAGCCAGAACGCGGCCCGGCGGCGCCGGGGGTCCCGGTGGCGCAGGGCGAAGGCGGCGGACTCATCGGTCAGCAGCTGGGCACCGAGCAGCCTGCGCCACCGGCTGCCCTGCAGGACGTCGCCGACGGCGAAGCCGAGCGGCAGCAGGCGGGTGTTGAGCACCAGGCCGGTGACGACGGCGGCGAGCGGCCCGCCGCCGGCCAGCAGGACACCGACCGCGGCGAACTGGGCGCCGCCGGCGAAGACCAGGACCGACATCGCGACCGGTACCCACGCGGGCAGGCCGCCGGAGACGCTGATCGCGCCGAAGGAGGCGCCGACCACGGCGTCGGCGAGGCAGACGAGGGCGATGTCGTGGAGAGTGCCACGGTCGAGCGTTCGCCATGATGAACTCATGTCCACTACAGTGAACGCCCGCCGGGCGTTCGTCAAGCCGAACAAGTGGACTTCTGGAGCGAACATGGAGACTGCCCCGCCGGACGGGACCGAGCCGCGCCTCGACCTGATCGCGCTGATCGCGGCCGCGATCCGCCGCGAGCGCGGCCGGGCCGGCCTGTCCCTCACCGAACTGGCCAAGCGGGCCGGCATCGCCAAGTCCACGCTCTCCCAGCTGGAGTCCGGCGCCGGGAACCCGAGCGTGGAGACCCTGTGGGCACTCGGCGTCGCACTCGGCGTCCCGTTCAGCCGGCTGGTCGACCCGCCGCGTCCGGCCGTCCGGGTGATCCGGGTCGGCGAAGGGCCGGTCACCTACTCCGAGCGGGCCGACTACGCCGCCACCCTGCTGGCCTCCTGCCCGCCGAACGCCCGACGCGACCTCTACCGGATCGAGGCCCAGCCGGGCGGCTCCCGGGTCTCCGACCCGCACATGCCCGGCACCGTCGAGCACCTGGTGGTCGGCACCGGCCGGGCGCTGGTCGGACCCGTTCAGGAGCCGGTCGAACTCGGTCCGGGCGACTACATCGCCTACCCGGGCGACGCGGTGCACGTCTTCGAGGCCCTCGAGCCCGGCACCACCGCGCTGATCGTGATGGAACACGTCTGACCGGCGGCCCGCCGCGCCCCGGGGGTGCGGCGG
>NZ_JAIZ01000227.1:3897-10329 GCF_000710465.2 Kitasatospora sp. MBT63
ACGCCCGACGGCCGGTGTGCCGGATGCTCAGTACCCCGGGGCGACCTGCTCCCCGGTGGCCGGGCGCAGCACCGCGATCGCCTCCACCGGGCACATCTCGGCGGCCTCGGCCAGCTCCTCGGAGAGCGCGGTCGACGGCCGCCGGGGCAGCGCCCGCCCGTCGGTGCCGAGGGTGAGGTCGTCCGGGGCGGTGGCGGCGCACAGCCCGGTGCCGACGCACCGGTGCCGGTCGACCGTGACCACCAGGTCCCCGCCCCGCGGGTCCCCGCCCGGGCCGCCGACGCCGTCCGCCGTGCTCACCAGGCGACCTCCAGGGTCTGCGGGCTGCGGGTCAGCAGGCCCTGGCGCCAGTCGATGGCGTCGGCCGGCGCGGTCAGCCGCAGTCCGGGCAGCCGGCGGGCCAGCGAGTGCAGGGCGAGCTCCAGCTCCATCCTGGCCAGCCAGGCACCCAGGCAGTGGTGCGGGCCGGCGCCGAAGGTCAGGCTCGGCGTCCCGACCGGGGCGAACAGGTCGACGGGTCCCGCCGGGTAGACGTCCGGGTCGTGGTTGGCCGCGGCCGAGTCGGCCGCCACCACCGCGCCGGCCGGGATGGTCACCCCGCCGATCTCCACCTCCGCCAGCGTGCGGCGCAGCATCCCGGGGAAGGTGGTGGAGTCGCCGAGTGGGATGGTCCGCAGCAGCTGTTCGGTCGCGGCGGTGGCGGCCTGCGGGTCGGCGCCGATCCGCGCCCAGGCCGCCCGGTCCTCGCCGAGCAGGTAGACCAGTGCGTTGCCGAGCGTGGTCATGGTGGTCTCGTGCCCGGCCACCACCAGCCCGCAGACCAGCGAGGTCAGCTGCTCCTCGGTCACCCCGCCGGTCTGGTCGGCGGCCTGCACCAGGCTGGAGACCAGGTCGTCCCCGGGCTCCTTGCGGCGGGCGGTGATCAGCTGGAAGCCGAAGTGCCCGAACTCCCGCATCGCGGTGCCGATCTGCTCGGCGGTGTACGCCGTGGCGGACAGGGCGTGGTCGCTCCAGCGGCCGAGCCGCTCGGGGTCGAGGCCGTCCAGGTCCATCAGCCGGCTGATCACGGCGACCGGCAGCGGCCGGCTGTACGAGCCGATGATCTCGGCGGGGAAGCCGGCGTCCTCCAGCCGGTCGATCAGCTCCTCGACCACCGAGGCGACCCAGGGCCGCCAGCGGGCGATGGCGCGCGGGGTGAAGGCCCGCTGGACGGTCCGGCGTACCCGCTGGTGCTCGGGGCCGTCGCTGTTCAGCATCGAGTCCGGGTCGTCGAGGATGTTCGGGATCAGGGTGATCGGCGGCGCGTCCGGCGCGTACAGCGGCGCGCGGCCGATCCGCGGGTCGGTGAGCACCTGGCGGACGTCGGCGTGCCGGGTGCACACCCACACCGGGGTACCGGTGGGCAGGACGGCCAACCGGGGCGGACCCGGTTCGGCGTGGCGCAGGCAGTGCAGCGGAACGAGCGGCGCGTCGGGTACCGGGCGTTGCTCGGTGGTCATCCGTCCTCCTGGCGGTCGGCCGTGCCGGGCTGCGGGGGCAGCCCGCGTCTCGACCGTACGGGCGCCGGGCCCGGGCGGACAGCACGAGAACCGGCCATCGGGAGGCCGTACTGGCGCGAACCACGGCCTCCCGACGCAGGATTGACCACCCGTCAGACGTCGAACTCGGCCCGCAGCCGGCCCGCCCGGATCGCCGCCACCAGCTCCGCGTGGTCGGCCTCGCTCTGGTCGGCGTAGGCGACCGCGAAGGCGGCCACCGCCCGGTCCAGCTCGTCGCCCTTGCCCGTGTACCCGGCGATGACCGCGGCCTCGGCGGTGTGCGCGTGCGCCCGGGCCAGCAGCGCGCCGGTCAGCCGGCCGTAGTCGTCCAGCAGCGCCGGCTGCAGCGCGGCCGGGTCGACACTGCCCTTGCGGTTGCGGAACTGCCGTACCTGGTACGGCAGTCCGTCGACCGTGGCCCAGCCCATCAGGACGTCGCTGACCACCTGCATCCGCTTCTGTCCGAGCACCACCCGCCGGCCCTCGTGCCCGGCCGGGCCGGCCACCGCGAACCCGGCCCGGGCCAGCGGCGCCAGCAGCACCGAGGCCCTGGCCTCCTTGACCTGCAACACCAGCGGCTCCTCGCGCCGGTCGGTCAGCAGCACCACGTACGAGCGGGTCCCGACACTGCCGGTGCCCACGATCCGGAACGCCACGTCCTGCACGCTGTAGCGGGCCAGCAGCGGGTGCAGCTCCTCCGGCACGGTCGCCAGGTAGCCGTCCAGCGCGCCCGCGACCGAGGCCGCCTGCGCCCGGCTCACCTCGCTGAGCACCGGCGGGGCGGCGGTGAACCGCCAGCGGCCGTCCTCACCGCGGACGGTGGACTTCGCGGCGAACCGCGCACTGGTGTTGCGCAGCGCCTTCGCGGACACCCCGTCCAGCACCTCGCGCAGCTCGTGCGCGTCGGTGAAGGTCACCAACTGCTCGTCGGGAACGGCGTTCCAGGCGTCCACCGCGGGCATCTTGGCCAGCCGCCGCATGGTCCTGCGGTACGAGGAGGCCGCGTCGGCGGCGGCCTGCCGGCACACCTGCTCGCTCGCGCCGGCCTGCCGTCCTGCCAGCACCAGGCTGGCCGCCAGCCGCTTGAGGTCCCACTCCCAGGGGCCGGGCGCGGTCTCGTCGAAGTCGTTGATGTCCATCACCAGATGGCCCCGGGCATCGCCGTACACGCCGAAGTTGGCCGCGTGCGCGTCGCCGCACAGCTGGGCCACCACCCCGGACGCCGGGGTGGCCGCCAGGTCGTGCGCCATCAGCCCGGCGGAGCCGCGCAGGAACGCGAACGGCGAGGCCGCCATCCGGCCGATCCTTATCGGCACCAGCTCGGACAGCCGGCCCGCGTTGGCCTGCTCCACCGCCGCCACCACGCTCGGCCGGTCCGCCGGCAGCCGCAACGCGGCGTGCGACTCCCGCGGCGCCTTGTCCCGCAGCGCCCGTCCGCGCTCCTTGGCGCTGCCCTGCGGCGGCCACTGCGCGAACCCGGCCCCGTGGCCCTGCTCCGCACCCGCGGCCGACGGCCCGCCGCCCGTTCTGTCCTGATCCATCCCCACCACCGGACTCCGTTCCGCTTCCATGCCCTGAGCTGACGTTCCCGCAGGCCCGCCGGTTCCTGCAGCGACGAACCGTACCGTCCGCCCGGCCCCCGCTCGCACGGGGCCCGCCCGCGGGTGTGGCAGCATGCCACGTATGGCTCACGACATCGGCGCCCTCGGCGAGGACTACCTCGCCTTCTGGCGCGAACGGCTGCTGTGCACCCTGACCACGCTGCGCCCCGACGGCACGCCGCACGTGGTCCCGGTCGGCGCCACCTTCGACCCGGCCACCGGGATCGCGCGGGTGATCACCAACCGGACCAGCCGCAAGGCCGCCCACGTGCGGGCGGCGGGCGAGGCCGGCCTGCGGGTGGCGCTGTGCCAGGTGGACTGGGCGCGCTGGGCCACCCTGGAGGGGGTCGCGGTGGTGTCCGCCGATCCGGACGCGGTGGCGGAGGGCGTACGGCGCTACGCCGAGCGGTACCGGGAGCCCCGGGTCAACCCGGACCGCGTGGTGATCGAGATCACCGTGGACCGGGCGCTGGGCCGCGTCTGACCCCCCTCCGTCCGGGGGCGGCGTCAGCGCACGATGCCGGCCGCGCGGGCGGCGCGGAGCCACTCCGGGAACTCCTGCACCAACCGGTCGAACACCTGCGGGCCGGAGCGTGACCCGGGCCGTTGGCCCGCACCGAAGTGGCCCGCGTTGTCGACGACCCGCCCGCCGAGCGTGTCCAGGCTGCGCAGGAAGCGCAGCTGCCGGCTGTGGCCGAAGCCGACGAACTGCCAGAAGATCGGCAACGAGCTGGCGCCGCGCAGCACTTCACGGGTCTGCCGCCGGTCGAACGGCTCGCCGTCGGTCTGGAAGATGACGAAGGCGGGGTCGCTCGCGCCGCTGTGCAGGTAGTGCTCGATCACCGCCCGCATCGCGGGGGCGAAGCGGGTCCCGCCCCACGCCAGCCGCTCGTGCAGCAGGCCGATCCGCCCCTGGTAGTCGTCGAGCGAGAGGTCGGCGATCAGCAGGACGTCGTCGGCGAAGAACACCACGGGTACGGTGCCGTCGTCGTCCAGGTTGGCGGACAGGCCGAGCGCCTGTTCGGCGAGGTGCTGCATGCTGCCGTTGTCGTAGTACCACCCCATGCTCGCGGAGTGGTCCAGCACCAGGTACACGGCTGCCCGCAGTGGCCCGAGCCCAGCTTTGGCGAGCGAGACGCCGGCCTCCTTGTACAGGTCGACCAGGCCGGGTGCGGTCCGCTCGACCTTCTCCAGGCTGATCGCCGGCATGGTCGTCGGCGTGGTCGCCGGGGCGGCCGGCGGAGTGGCGGCCACCGGGTTGGTGGCCGCCGGGGCGGGGGAGTCGTCGACCTCGATGCCGAAGGCGTCCGCCAGGCCCCGCGGCCCCGAGCTCCAGCCCTGGCCGACGGCCCGGACCTTCCAGCCGTCGCCGCGCCGGTACAGCTCGACCAGGGCGACACAGGTCTCCCCGTCGGTCAGCGCGGGCAGCGGGAACCCACCCGGCTCGCGCCGCTCTCCACCAGCGCGGCGAGCCCCGCACCCGGGGCGAAGCCGGCCACCGCGACCACCACCCGGACCACGGCGGCCGGCAGCAGCGAGAGCTCCGCGGTGACGACCTGGCCGGCCACCGCCACGCCGTCCTGGGCCGGGTGGTGGTGGAAGACCAGGTCGTGGTCGCCGCGGACCCGGCCCTCGGCGCCCAGCAGGACCACGAACACGTCCGGGTCCCGCCCGGCGGTGACGGTCACCCGGCAGTGGGCGGCGGGCAGCGGGGCGTTGGCGCCCTTGGCGAGCACGACGGTCATCCGGCACCTCCAGGGAGGGGACTGCCCAGGCACAGCATTGTCCTCACTCCGCGGGGCCCGCCGGGTGCGATGGCCGGATCAACCTCCGGACGGGCCGCCGTCGTTCAGTTGACCGCCACCGCGGACCAGGCACCCGCGACGGCCGTGTACTCGGCGCTGCCCGCGCCGTACAGGTCGGTGGCCGCCTTGAGGGTGGCGGTCCGGGCGCCCGCATAGGTGGTGGTGGAGGTCATGTAGGTGGTCAGCGCCCGATACCAGATCTTGCCGAGCTTGTCCCGGCCGATGCCGGTGACGCCGGCACCGTTGCAGGTCGGGCTGTTGTAGCTGACGCCGCCGATGACCTTCGCGCCGCTGCCCTCGGCCAGCAGGTAGGCGAAGTGGTTCGCCACGCCCGAGGAGTAGTGCACGTCCAGCCCGCCGACGCTCGAACTCCAGCAGTCCGCGGACTTGGTGTCCTTGGACGGCTGGTCCATGAATCGCAGCGCGGGCTTGCCGAAGCCGGGCTTCACGATCTCCTCGCCGATCAGGTAGTCGCCCGGGTCGGCGGGGTTGGCCGCGTACCACTCGACCAAGGTGCCCATGATGTCGGAGGTGGCCTCGTTGAGCCCGCCGGACTCCCCGGAGTAGTTGAGCTTGGCGGTCCGCGAGGTGACGCCGTGCGACATCTCGTGCCCGGCCACGTCCAGCGCCACCAGCGGGCCGAACACCGATCCGTCGCCGTCGCCGTACGTCATGCAGAAGCAACTGTCCTGCCAGAAGGCATTGTTGTAGTTGCTGCCGTAGTGCACCCGGTTGTACGAGCCCTTGCCGTCACCGCCGATCCCGGTGCGGCCGTGCACGTTCTTGTAGTAGTCCCAGGTGGTGTTGGTGCCGTACTGGGCGTCCACCGCCGCGCTGGCCCGGTCGGCGGTGGTGCCGGTGCCCCAGTGGTTGTCGGCGTCGGTGAACAGGGTGGCCGGGGCGCGCACGATGCAGATCGAACCGATGCACAGGTCGGTCTTGTTGGCCGCGTCGCCGGTGTAGGTGTTGCCCCGGGTGGGGTCCTTGAGCTGGTAGGCGCCGCCGGACTGGGTGGTCTCCAGCGGCACCGTGCCGCCGTAGAGGGAGGCGCCGTCGCCGGCCGCGGTCTCCAGGCCGTCCCAGTCGGCGATCTGCCGGCCGGTGGTGGCGTCGGTGAGGACCGTACGGGCGACCGGGTTGCCGAGGTAGTCCTGCCCCGCGGCGGTGGTCTGCCAGGCGAGCCTGGGCGTGCCGTGTCCGGCGTCGACGACCAACTGCGGTGCGGCTCCCGGCTGGAGGGTGGTGGTCCGGCCGTCGGCCGCCAGCAGCGCCTGGCCGGCCTGCGCGGCGGCGGCGTCGGCGCCGACCGCCGGGGTGGTGGTCCGCACCGCGAGCGGCGCGGTGGTGGCCCGGTCGGCGCCCCGGTAGGCGCCGCTCGGTGCGAGGTGGACGACCAGGTCGCCGCCGAGCACCGGCAGGCCCGCGAAGGTGCGGTCGTAGCGGACGTGCTGGCTGCCGTCCGGGTCGATCAGGACGTCCCGGACGCTG
>NZ_JAIZ01000228.1 GCF_000710465.2 Kitasatospora sp. MBT63
TTGACGGCCAGGACGCCGCCGGGCAGCGGGTGCTGCTCGGCGGGCTGCCAGGCCACTGCCACGGCCAGGCCGCGGGGGCCGAGCTGGAGCACCGCCCCGGGGCGTCCGTCTCCAGCCTGGACGATGTCGATGCCGACGGCCGCGAGGGCTGTGGCCGTCTCGTTCCACAGCGTCCTGTCGTCGGCGGCCGACTCGGTGGCGGCGACGGGGGAGGGGAGGCGTTCCTGCTGGTAGCCGAGGTGCTGGTGGTGCATCCCGCCCCTACAGCGCAGCCCGGCCGGCGCCTGGCGGCAGGACGGCCAGCGGCTCCTTGGCCTGGGGGGTCAGGAGTGCTCGGCCACCAGGTCCGCGACCCCCGTCGCCCTGCCCGCTCCCGCCGAGTTGCAGATCCCCATCGGCCCGCCCGCCATGACCCCGGGGGCGGGCCGTCGCTGCGGTCTCGGATCGCCTCTTGCCGCCCAATGTTGCTGGCACGCCGTGCGGGGACCCGGGCTGCACCTGCTAGGCGATGTAACTTACTTCGTAAAGGCTCGGATTGGTCCCGATCGCGCTTAACACGGTGTATCGTCAGCGACGGCAGGGACTGCTGCCACCGTCTGCGCATCGCGGCCCGGACCTGCTGCGCTCAGGCGACGGAAAGAGGCAAACGCTTCGTCAGTGCGATGACCACCACGCCCTGAGCGGCATGCTGGTCCGGGGTGTCGTGCCGCAGTTGGGACTTTCCATGTCGAAGGACAGCAACGCGACTCTGCGCACCCGGTACACAGGGGAGTCGTACACCCAGGCCCAGCAATGGCTCCGGCGCAACGGCCGTTTCCGAGGCCTCGTCCCGGACGCCGACGACCCCCAACAGATCCGGCTGGAGGCAGCCGCTCTCCTCACCCTGGCACGGCCCGCCGCCGGCAGCCTGCCCCCGGTCGACGCGGCAGGGACCCTCTTCGGCCTCGCAGGTACGAGTCCGGGCGCGGACGAGCTGGTCCTCCTTCCCGCCCACGGGCTCCACGGACCCGTACTTGCCCGGCTGCTGCCGAGCCTGACCACCGACGGCGCGGTCGTCGGGATTCCCGGGCTGCGCGTCTTCGTCGACCGGGCCAGCCCGTACCTGTGGCTGCGGCGGCTCGGAGAGCACGCCGCCCTCGATGTGCTCCCCAGCCGGCGCACCAGTGCGACGGCCGCCCGCGAGGACGTCACCGCCGCGACGCTGGCCGTCCAGCAGAACGGCCTCTCTCCCTTGTGGGACCTCGACCACCAGCACGAACGTGAGATCGCCGCGTGGCGCGCACTGCGGGCGGAAATCGGCGACGACGGGCCGCGGTGGAGCCGTGCGCTGCGCCGTGGCGGTCTGTTCCTGGGCGGCGCGCCCGGGTGGCGGTCGCTCGCGCCGACGGACGAGGAGGTGCGCGGGCCCAAGCCCGATCAGTTGGTGCCGCGGCCGGTGGCACCGGAGGCCGCGGAACAGGTCAGGGGTGTGGTGGCCGTTGCCTCGGCGGACGGGAGAGGGGGCCGGGGTTGCACCACGCTGGTGCTGGCGCTGGCCGGCGCGCTGGCGCGTTCCGGTGTTCGCGTGGTGGTCCTGGCCGGCGACGACCCGGTCGGCGTGTTCGCGGCCTTCCGTGTGGGGCCCCCGCAGCCGGGGGTGTGGGCGCCTCTGCCCGGTGGTGTCCTGCGGCAGCCGATCATGCTCGGCTCCCTCACCCGGGAGATCGCAGAGCGGCAGGTCACGGCCGCGCGCGAGGAGTTCGATGTCGTCCTCATCGATGCCGGCACCGACTACCAGCACCGCGAGCTGGCCTCGTCCGCCGACATCGCCGTCCTCCTCGCCAAGTACAGCGCCAGGGACTGGGGGTACGTGGAGAGGGTGGACCACCGGCCCGAGGAAGTCCGCTTCTTCGAGTGGTTGAGCCAGCGGGCGGACGAGTACTTCCACCGGGCTCCCACGGCCCACACCGACCGTCGGCGCCTGCTCAACCTTCTGACCGAGGAGCTGCAGTGGTACCAGGCCTCTGCCCTCGCTGAAAGCGGCGAGCACCAGGAGCTCGTGGACCTTCTGTGGTCCCGGGACCCCGCGGCCGCCGATGCCGAACCTGACGGCGAGGGCGACCTGCCCTACGACCCGTCGGACCCCGAGGATGTCGAGGACTGGTGGAACGAGACCTGGTCGGACAGCGTGACGATCGACCTCGACACGCCCTTCCCGGCCGAGTTCCCCACACCCGGTGACCCGCGAACCCGTGAACGACAGCGCGCGCTGGTCGAGTTCCTCACCCCGGAGGGACAGCTGCGCCATGGCGCCCAGTGGACGGCGGCCACCACCGAGTGGCTTACGCGCCCGCTCGAGGAGATCGTCCAGGAACTCACGTCCCGAGCCGATCGCACCGTCGACGGGCTGCTCGACGAGGTGGAGGAGCCGGCCGTCGAGCGCTGGGGACCCCGGTTGTGGCATGAGAAGCGGGGTGTCTGGGCAGCGGCACGGGAGGCCGGTGACGATCTGGTCAGCGGGTGGGCGGACATGATCGAGCACCGGCACCGCGACGAGCCGGCCGAACAGACCGCGCAGGCACTGACCATGGCCGTATGGCAACGGCCGGAGACCACCGGCGTCCTCGCGCTCATGGGACGCGAGACGCGATTTCCGCACCATCGGCTCGCCGCCGTCCGAAAGGCCCTCCCGGAGGGCCTCGCGGATGTCCTGCTGTGGCCCGAGCAGACGGACCTCCGCGAGGCCCCTGCGCCCGAACTGCTGAGCCACCGCTCCGGGCCGGCTTCGGCGGCAGCCAACCGGGCCGCACAGACCGTCGTACGGCAACTGCGCCTGGCGACCACAGGTACACCTGTCACGAGCGCTAGGGACAACAGGCTGGAGTCGTAAGAGGACAACACCCTCCTGGGGCCGGACCACTTCGGCGCCTCCCTATCGGCTGCGCCCCTGCACAAGAACACTCCGGCCGGCCTGGACACCGATCCGACACTGCGGACCCACGACGGGGCTTGAGGGTGCTGTTCACGGACGAGCGCTCCGCAGGCCTGTCCAGTCTCGGGACAGGCCTGCGCAGACGCTGGCCCGCGCGGGCGGATTCCATCTTGTAAAGGCTCTGGTCGCCCGCCGCCCGGTCCGGTCGGCCAGGGCCTGTCTTATGGTCCGGCCGCACGGCCGCCGGGCTGCTGCGCTGTTGCTGTCCGCTTCCGCCTTTGCCGACAGCTGGCCGTCCGGCTGCCTGCCTGTCTGCCCTAGCGACCACTTGTGGGTCACTCGATCAGATGAAGCCCGCCGTCATCGCTGCGCCCCGTTCTCCCTACCCAGTAGCCTTGGCCTCAGCCTGGCCCGGGCGCTCGGGCCAGATCCGACTGTCCCTTCGGACGGGGCCGGAGAACCTTCTAGCGCCAAGGTCCCCCGGGGCCGGGCATGCGCTGCGACGTCGACACGTAGCGCAACCCGGCCCCCGGGGGACACCGCGATCCACACCCGCTCACATCACCCCGGCTGCTCAGAGAGCGTCGGGCTTGCGGCTGAAGAATCCCATCGGCCATTCCTCTCGGGTGGCGGCCGGCCTTGGACGGGCCCGGCCTGGTGGGTGGGCGGCTGCCTTGAGAGTCAGGCGTGGTGGGCCTGGCTGATCGCGGCCTGGATGCGGGCCTCGGTCGCGGCGGGGTCGGTCGACTCCCGCAGCAGCTGGTCGACCAGGAGCTCGGAGCCGGCGGTGTCGCCGCGCCGGACGGCCGCGATGATCTGGGCGACCATCACGGCCTCGAACGCGGCGCCGTGCTCGCCTAGGGGCAGCAGGCCCGCGCGGCGCAGGCCCGCCTCGTGCCTGCGCCGGACCTTGGTCCGCAGTCGCGCGGGGTCGGGCTCGTCGGCGTCGGTAAGCCGGGCCAGCTCCGCCCAGCTCAGCCCGCGCGCCTTGAGCGCGACGACCAGGGCGTCCCGGCGGTGGGTCAGCCGGTCGACGGCCCAGGAGACCGCGCGCAGCTGCTCGGCCGCCTCCAGATCGTCGCCGCGTGCCTGGGCGTCGTCCATCGGGTCGCCGAGGGCGGCCAGCATCGCCTCCAGGTAGCCGGCATCACGGGCGTGGGCGATCCAGCCCGCCGGGTCGTCGCTGTGGGCGAGCCGACGCTGCCAGCCGTGCGCGGTGCCGTCGGTGAGCACGAGCACCGGGTCGTCGGCGAAGCGGCCGAGCGCGACGCGGGCGACGGCGAGGGCGACCTGGCCGGGCTCGGCGAGCACCGGCAGGCCCAGCGCTGTACGCGACTCGTTGGAACCGTCCGGGCGCAGCGCGGCGTGGCACCAGCCGGTCTCGCAGGACCAGGCGGCGAGCAGACCGGCACCGTACAGGTCGGCGTCGATCCGGGGGTGGGACGCGGGCCAGGTGAGGACCGCGGAGGGGGCCACGTGGATGCCGTTCTCGGCAAGCTCGTCCGTGTCCGGCACATCCAGGGTTCCGGGCTTCAGGCCGGCGGTGTCCAGAGCGGCGAGCACGCGGCCGAGGTAGTCCTCGGCCTCGCTCAACGTCATCATGAGACCTCCAAAATTGCTGTGCGCTTTTGCGCACAACACGGAGTGTGCGCGCCTGCGCACAGCTTGCGCAAGGGGATCGCTGAAAGCCCCTCAGACGAGTGACGACCCCGGACACGGCGACGGGCCCGGGAAACCCCGAGGCCCGTCAGCCAGCCTTCGAATCAGGCCTGGTCAGGTGCGGTCGGGGTGTACGTAGACCTCACGGTGCGCCAGCTCTCCCCGCTCGGCCGCGCCGCGCAGCGCCGCTCGCACCACCGCCTCGTCTGACGACGGGCCCGGTCAACCGGGGCCCGGCTCGGTCCGGCCACTGCGGCAGAAGGAGCTGTCATCGACAGTTTTTCCTGTCAATCCACTACTGTGGCCACATGGCGGACACGGCGAAAACCCAAGACACCTTCGTTCCTGGCTATGTGGAGCCCACCCCGGACCAGCTGGCGCGCTTGGCGGAAGAGCTGAGCTCCCTTGCGTGGAAGCATGCCCTGGAGATCTCCCAGCGGCTGAGTACAACGGCACCAGAGGAGAGGGCCGCAGCCAGTCAGCATCTGCGCTGGACCACCGACTGGACCTTGTCCATCCTGCGCATGCTGCGCGAGGTGGGCCCAGCCGCGGAGGCTGCAGCTGCTGAGATCGCCCGTCGGGCAGGGAGCCAGGGTGCCAGCTACGTACAGCTCGGCGAGGCCTGGGCCATCACCCGGCAGTCGGCTCGCGCCAAGTGGCCCAAAGCCATCTCCGCTTCGAGGCCGCTGACCCTGCAGACTGCGGGTGGTTCGGCTCAGGTCAGCTACCGTGAGGACGGAAGCGGCTGGACGTGGGCGGCGGTGGCCTCGAACGGTGTCACCGGGAAGCCCGAGGCCTGCTACGGCACGTCCGAGGAAGCGTTGGCCCACGCCGGTCACTTCCTTCTCGCCAACGCAACGGACGTGGAGCAGTGAGAACCCTCTGGCTGCGGGCCCCAGAACTGCCGCGACTTTGCCCGCCCGTCCGCCGCCCCGTCCCGCCTCCGGGCGGCCGTCCGCCTGTCGTCCGGCCGCCGTCCGGCACAACGCGAGGGCCTGTTCCCGGCATTCGAGCTGCCGGGAACAGGCCCTCGGGCATTCTGCCCCGCCCCTTACGAGCGGCCGCCGGCGACCTGCCGCTTCCGAGACGCGAGAAGCCGGCCGGTGATCCCGGGGATGTCGTAGTAGAGCGTCGAGCGCGAGACCTTGAGCTCGGCCGCCACCGAGGTGATGGTCCGGTCCGGGTCGGCGAGCAGTTCCTTCGCCCGCTCGATCTGCTCGGCCGTCATCGTCGTCAGGCGCCGCAGCGCCACAGGGCGGCCCTGCCCGTCCCGCTCGATCAGCTCGTTGCGCCGTCCCGTCAGCTGCTCCTGGGCCACCGCGTCCGCGAGGTCGCGATCGACCCGCTGTCCCGACCGCGCGATCTCGTCCCAGAAGGTTTGGAAGGCGTCGAAGGCGGCCTCCAGCTCGGCGACGCCGACCTCCTGCTCCACGCCGTCGACCGTGACGAGGCGGTAGCCGTCCTGTGCGGTGGTCAGCCGTTTCATGACGGCGACGGCCTGGTCGAACACGGTGTTGTCCACGCCCGCCCAACCCGGCCACGCCGGCCCGCGTCACGGCCTCTCGCCCGTACAGCCCACCCGCCCGGGCCGCCCCCGCTCACACCGTCCGCCCTC
>NZ_JAIZ01000229.1 GCF_000710465.2 Kitasatospora sp. MBT63
GAACGGGTGGAACCCGTACACCACTTCCCTGGACGTAACCCTTCCGGATCCTGGAGAAGAAGGTCCTTCAGAGATGTCGGCTTCTGTGCCCGCAGGCCAGCCCGCGTAGCGAGTACTTCCATGGCATGCCGTTCGAGCAGGCCCGCTTTGAAGCAGCCCGGGCCTATGGTCGCGGGAACATCATCGAGCCGACCTATCTTCACGACGGGGCAGCCGCAGGCGGGGATGAAGCCCTGTCCGGGCACGTACGACGACGCCTGCAGAAGGCTCCCAGCGTGGCCGACGCCTTCGTCCTCAATGACGCGTTGCGACAGCGTTTCCAGCAGGGGAGCGCCCGCACCCGCTTCCTCAGGCGGAATGATCCCGTTGAGTCCCTGGGCGCCTTGCTCTGCCTCTTCCAGGAGCAGCCAAGGCGGTCCCGGCCAGGCTAGGGCAAGTGTTGTCCCCCCGGATGCCGTGCGCAGGTGCTCCATGATCCAGCCCGGCGGCAGCAGGTCACGTTCGGCGGCGTCCCAGGGGCCGCCGACGACGGAGCCGGGGCCGATGAGTTAGCCGCCGCTGCCCCGGCCCGAGCCGCGGACGTCGATGCCCGTCCCGAGCGCGCTCCAGCCAGATCATGACCTGGCGCAGCGTGGCGGCATCAAGGGCGTCGCGGACGGCCTGATGGTCGTCGTCGGTGGTTTGGCGGGCCTGGTAGGCGGCTTCGGGGGCACAGCCGGCGATGTCGCGGCAGTCGTTGTGGTCGTTGTGGAACCGCGGCCCGGCGTCACGGGCCTGGCCCGGCTCCAGGATCGAGCCGAACCAGGTGGTGCCCTCCCCAGTGGTTCGGTCGCCGCAATGGGCGTAGTGCCACCGCGCGGGCGTCAGCGCCCAGGCCGCTTCGAGGTCCGCCAGCTCCTGGGCGACGGCATCGTGGCTGTGTTCGTCCCGGTGGTCGCTGTTCGTTATCGCGGTCTTGTCCCGTCCTTGGAATTCCTGAGCGCTTTCGCTGCCGAATGCTTCGACTATCGGGGCTTAGATCCGACTTTTGGTGCGCTATGAATGCGGTTGTGATCTCTTCGTTTCCCGTCGGTGGGCCGGAATATCTGGGAGTTTCTTGCGTCCTGACTGTCCTGGACCGGTCGCGGTCAGGCCGGTGGCCGCGTTGCCCCTGGTTCGGGGCACGGCCACCGGCCTGTCGCCACTTTCCATGAACTCACCCTGTAAATAGGCAAGTTGGGTCGCTGTGCCGGTCAGTTCAGGTCGAAGTCGTCAGGGTCGAAGTCGAAGTCCTCGGGCCGGAAGTCGCCGTAGGCGCCGCCGTTGAAGTAATCGGCAAGGGCCGCGCCGATCACGGCCCGCACCTCGTCCTCGTTCTCGGCGCGGGCCAGGGCGGCGGCCTGCTCACCCGAGAGGTTGAGGTGGACGTCGCGGGCCCGGACCGCGTCCGAGCCGCGGATCGCGAAGGTGGTCGTCCTGCCGACCCGGGCGCCGATGCCGGAGATCGTGCCGAGCTGTGCCAGCTGCTTGGCCTTCCGCTCCCGGCCGCGCTCGGTCGTCTGCACCTCGAGCGCTTCACGCCGCAGCTGCTGCTCGTGCTCGACGGGGTGGCGGGTGCCGTCGATCCAGCGCAGCACCGTGCGCGGTGAGACGCCGTAGGCGGCGGCCATCATTCTGGTGCTGCCGCCGTACTTGCGGTCTCGCACGTGACCGGCCTGGGTGGTGGACTGCACGGGGGCCTGGCGCGAGGGGAACAGCGCCTCGCGCACCCGCCCGAACATCCCCCGGAGCTTGCCGGCCATCAGTTGCCGCCTTCCTCATCGTGGTCGGTGTCCGCGCCGGCCTCATCGGCGATGGGCTGCTCCGGGCCGATGTAGGTGCCGTCGGTGGTGTAGTCGTGGGTCAGCCGGGAGGGGTGCTCACGGCGGCCCATCACCTCGACCGCGGCCTGCAGCGGGATCGAGGCCTCGTGCTTGTGGCTGCCCGGCGCGATGCCCAGGCGCAGCGCGCCCGGGACCGGGGTGCCGTCGTCCTTCACCGGCAGCACCTCCAGCGGGGAGGGGGCGTCGGTGGCGTACAGGTAGGAGTCGACGTTGACCGCGAACGGGGCTCGGCCGGTCAGCAGGAAGGTCTTGCGCAGGCGGCGGTGGGCGGCGATGCGGGCGGCGGCGATGATGTGGAAGCGGATCTCGGGGCGGTAGGACCAGGAGGCGGCGACCTTCTCCAGCCACGTCTCGTCGTCCAGGTGGCGGGCTGAGTCCGACCACTTGCCGATGCCGCCCTTGTAGATGTTCTTGTACAGCCCGGCCAGCACCAGGGCGTCCGCGCGGACCGGGTCGGTGCCGACGTCCTTGTGCACGGCGTAGGCGGCGAGGAACTCCTCCGGGCTCTGGCCGTCGGTCAGGCCGAGGTCGGCGTACGCGCGTTTGTACCCGGCCCGCACGTGCCCGGTCCACTCCTTGAGCAGCGGGACGGTGTGCGAGGACAGGTACGCCTCGGTGATGGTCGCCGGGTCGAAACCGTAGGTGGTGGCCATGTAGGCAACGGTGGGGGTGGCGTACCAGCCCGGCCCGGTCGGGGGCCGGCCGTGGAAGGTGGCCGGGTGCGGCAGCAGCTCGTCCACGGCCGTCGCGGTGAAGTCGCACCACCACAGGCCGGCGGTCTTGCCGCCGTTCCAGTCCGGGGTCCGCATCAGCTCCAGCGGGCCGGCGGGCAGGCGCAGGGAGTCGGTGACAGACAGGTAGGACGCGCAGACGTCGACCGCAACTGCGAACTGGCGGCCGGCCTCCTGCTCGGTGAGCTCGCGGGCCCACCACTTGTAGTCCTCTTCTTCGCACACCGTCTCACCTCGAGAGAGTAGCTCGTGGGTGAGCGGGTGGCGGGCCCCGGCGGCCGGCGGCACGCACAGGTCACCGGCCGGGAGGGCGCCCTCGCGCAGATTGGAGGACCACTCCCCTGTTGCTTCGTCCTTGACCCACTCCACACGCGGGCGCACCGCGTCCAGGAGCAGCATCCCGGTGGACGCAGTGGTCGCGCCCGGCGCGACGCCGAGGTCGGTGGTGAAGGCCCGGAAGCGGCGGGCGAACGTCCGACCATTCTTGGCGCGATCGGGAGCGGTGGCGAGTGGGCCCGCCAGGGCGCTGGTGGCCTGCTGGCGGGAGTCGCCCTGCCCGAGCCACGGTGCGACGGTCACCCGGACCGAGGTCTTCGGGCCGCCGGCCGAGCCCTTGCGGCGGAAGACGTGGAAGGCCGGGCCGATGTGCTCGCTCAGCTCCATGCCGACGCTGGCCGCGGCCTTCGCCATCTTGGCCTGCAGCGCGCCCAGGGCCTTCTCCGTGCCCGGCAGGGCGGCGGGCAGGCCGAGCTGCTTGAGCGCGGCCGCGGTCAGGCAGACCGTGCCGTCGCCCCCGCGCCCGGCCGGGTGGGCGCGCTGGACGCGC
>NZ_JAIZ01000230.1 GCF_000710465.2 Kitasatospora sp. MBT63
GTGGCCGTCATGAACAACCTGCGGTCACACGGGATCCGGGCGTTGTCGAGGATCGCCGCCCACGGCTTCCCAGCCTGGCCACTGACACGGTGGGCCTCGTCCACGACCGCGAGCGAAAACGGGCTCAAGCCCTCCTGGTGGGCCTTCTCCAAGTGCCCCAAACCCAGGCTGGCGTACGTGGCGAACACCGTCACCCGCCCC
>NZ_JAIZ01000231.1 GCF_000710465.2 Kitasatospora sp. MBT63
TCGGCGGCGGTGGTCGCGGCGCTGCGGGAGGTGCTCGGCCCGCAGGGCACCCTGGTGGTGTACACCGCGACGCCGGAGAACTCCGACACCTCACCGCTGGACGCCGCCCGGACCGGCGGTCTGGACCCGGAGCGGCTGCGGGCGTTCCGGGCCGCGATGCCGCCGTTCGACCGGGACACCACGCCCGCCTCGCCGAGCATGGGCCGGATCGCGGAGGAGGTCCGCACCACGCCGGGCGCGGTGCGCAGCGCCCATCCGCAGACCTCGTTCACGGCGCTGGGGCCCAAGGCCGGGCTGCTGACGGCCGGGCACGAGCTGCGCTGCCACCTCGGCGAGGACTCGCCGACCCACCGGCTGTACCAGGACGGCGCCCGGGCCCTGCTGGTGGGCGTGCCGCTGTGGTGCTGCACGCCGTTCCACCTCGCCGAGTACTGGCAGCCCGAGCAGGTGACGCAGCGCTACGGCTGCGTGGTCAGGGACGAGCGGCAGCGGCGGCAGTGGGTGCACTTCGACGCGCTGCGCCTGGAGGTGCGGCACTTCGAGGCGCTCGGCGAGGTCCTGGCCGAGGAGCTGCCGGGGGTGGTGCGGGGCCGGTTCGGCGACGCGGCGAGTTTTCTGCTGCCGATCCCCGATGCGGTCGACCACGTGAACAAATGGCTGCGTAACCGCTGGAGTTGACCCTCAGTCACGGATTGTGCGGCGCGGCCCTATTCCATTCGGGAACCTGACCTTCCTACACTGAAGTCCCTTTGTGGGGTGGCGAAGCAGCCCGGGGGCTACTGGGAGCGGGGGTGGGGCGGGGCGGCCGGCCGAGTACGCCGGTACGGTCGCGGATGCGGCCGGGCAGTCAACAGGCCGGAAGTCTCGGGGGAGGCGCGTCTTGAACAGCCAGGGGGACGGCGGCAGGGACCAGCGACCCTATTTCTTTCTCAGCTACGCGCACATTCCGCGGGCCGGGAACAGGAGTTCGGGCGACCCGAACATCTGGGTGGCCCAGCTCTACAACGACCTCTGCGAAGCCATCTTCCAGCTCACCGACGCGCCCTCCGGGCACCCGGTGGGCTTCATGGACCGCTCGATGCACCAGGGGCAGAAGTGGGCCGAGCGGCTCTCCGCCGAACTGGCCAACTGCCGGGTGTTCGTCCCGCTCTACTCGCCGCGCTACTTCGCCAGCCAGGCCTGCGGCAAGGAGTGGCAGCTGTTCAGCCAGCGCCCGGTGTACCAGCGCCGGGCCGGCGGCGAGCGGCACACCGGGATCGTCCCGGTGCTCTGGGTCGCGATGAACCACTACCCGCTGCCCCGGGTCGCCAGCGAGCTCCAGTTCAGCCACGAGAGCTTCGGCGGCGACTACGCGGCCGAGGGCCTGTACGCGCTGATGAAGATCGCCTCGTACCGGGCCCAGTACCAGAACGCGGTGTACCGGCTGGCCGAGCGGATCGTCCACGTCGCCCGGCACACCGTGATCCCGCTCGGCGAGCAGGCCGACTTCGAGTCCCAGCCCAGCGCCTTCGAGCCGCCGACGCCCACCGACCGGGTGCGGATCTCGGTCTACTCGCTGCGCCGCCGGGAACTGCCCGCCGGGCGCAGCGCCGACTGCTACGGCGCCCGCCGGCTCGACTGGCAGCCGTACCAGCCGCACTCCGCCCGTCCGCTGGCCGAGGACGCGGCCGAGGTGGCGCGCCGGATGGGCTTCGACCCGACGGTGGCCGAGTTCGAGGACGACGCGGAGCGGCTGCTGGCCGAGGAGCCGACCGGCCCGAGCGTGCTACTGGTCGACCGCTGGGCCCTGACGGATCGTCAACGAATCGGTAAGATCCGTCAGTTGGACCGCAAGAACCTGCCCTGGGTGAGCGTGCTGGAGCCGTGGAACCCGGAGGACCCGGAGTGCCGAAGAGACGAGGAGATGCTCAACGGACTGAGCGAGGAAGTGCTGCGGCTCAGCCGCGGCGCCCACCGGCCGACGCTGCGCAGCCCGGCCGGCGGCACACCCGGCAGCCTGGAGGAGTTCCGCGGCGAACTCGAACGGGCGGTCATGCAGGCCACCAACGGCTTCGAACAGCGCGGCGAGACGCGGACCCCCGGGACCGGGCCGCGCAGGCCCAGCCTCCGGCTGGGGATCCACGGCGGTGAGCCGCCGACCGGGCCGGACACCGAGGGACACGGCAGCGATGAGGACGGCGGCCTCGGGCGGGCTGCCCGTGGGGGAGGAGAGCCATGACCGAGACACCGGCCAGGGGCCTGCGGGCCACCGGTCACCGCACCGAGCGGGACTTCGACGCCAGGACAGATGACGACCGGCACGGCCGGATCGTCACCTTCTACTCGTACAAGGGCGGCACCGGGCGCACCATGGCGCTCGCCAACACGGCCTGGATCCTGGCCTCCAACGGCCACCGGGTGCTCACCGTCGACTGGGACCTCGAAGCCCCCGGCCTCGACCAGTTCTTCCGGCCGTTCCTCGACCCGGACGTGGTGGCCGGCACCACCGGCATCATGGACCTGTTCGCCGACTACCTGGAGGAGGCCCGCCGCCCGCTCGACCGAGACCCGAACTGGCACGAGGACTTCGCCCGGATCCACCCGCACGCCGTCTCGCTGGCCTGGCCGCACTTCCCCGGCGACGGCGGCCTGGACTTCGTCCCGGCCGGCCAGCTCAACCGGGACTACTCCGGCACCGGCAACCGGATCGACTGGGACCTGCTCTACGAGGCCCACAACGGCTCGGCCTTCATCGAGGCGCTGCGCCGCGACATGAAGCGCCGCTACGACTACGTCCTGATCGACAGCCGAACCGGCCTCACCGACACCGCCGACATCTGCACCGTCGAGATGCCCGACGACCTGGTGGTCTGCTTCACCCTCAGCGACCAGTCGATCGACGGCGCCTCCCGGGTCGCCCACACCATCGACAGCCTCTACGAGGCCCGCGGGATCCGGATCTTCCCGGTGCCGATGCGGATCGACGAGGGGGAGAAGGAGAAGGCGGACGCAGGCCGGGCGCTCGCCAGGATCAAGTTCGGCGGCCTGCCGGCCGGTCTCGGCGAGTCCGAACTGCTGCGCTACTGGGCCTCGGTGGAGATCCCGTACCGGCCGTTCTACGCCTACGAGGAGATCCTCGCCCCGTTCGGCGACCTGCCGCAGCAGCCCGCCTCGATCCTCGCCGCCTGCGAGCGGCTGACCGCCGAACTCACCTCCGGACAGGTCACCGGGCTGCCGCCGATGGACGAGGACCTGCGGCTGCGCAACCTCGCCGCCTTCGTCCGCCGCCGGCCGACCGCCCCCGCCGACCTCTACCTCAGCTACGTCCCGCAGGACCGGGCCTGGGCCGACTGGATCTCCGAGGTGCTCACCCGGGCCGGCTTCCGGGTGCTGTCGATGGACCTCGGCGTCGGCGCCAACCCGCGGGCCGCCGCCGAACGCGGCATCGACTCCGCCTACCGCACCGTCGCCCTGCTCTCCTCCGCCTACCTCTCCTCCCCGCAGGCCCAGGCGCTGTGGGGCCGGACCGTCAACGCCGACCCGGCCGGCGCCCGCCGCCAGATGATCCCGGTCCGGGTCGGGGACGTGCGCATCACCGCGCCGTACAACAACCGCAACCCGGTCGACCTGGTCGGCCGCGACGAGGGCGAGGCCGTGCTGGCGCTGCTGCGCGCCCTCGGCCGGGCCGAGGCCGACCTCGGCGAACGCGGCAGCGACGCCCCCCGCTTCCCCGGCGCCAAGCCCGCCTACTGGTCGGTGCCGCAGCGCAACCACTCCTTCACCGGCCGCACCAAGGTGCTGGACGACCTGCGCGAACAGCTGGTCGGCGGCCCGACCGCGGTCCTGCCCACCCCGCAGACGCTCTACGGCCTCGGCGGCATCGGCAAGACCCAGGTCGCGCTGGAGTACGCGCACCGCTACATGTCGCACTACGACCTGGTCTGGTGGATCAACGCCGAGCAGACCGAGTCCGCCGCCCAGTCCTTCGCCGAACTCGCCGGCCGGCTCGGCCTGCGCACCGGCGAGAGCGTCACCGAGGCCGCCGACACCGCCCGCGACGCGCTGCGCCGCGGCTCGCCCACCTCCCGCTGGCTGCTGGTCTTCGACAACGCGGACGAGCCGGCCCGGATCCGCCCCTACTTCCCGGACGGGCCCGGCCACATCCTGGTCACCTCCCGCAACCAGGGCTGGTCCGGGCAGGCCGGGGTGCTCGGCGTCGACGTCTTCACCCGGGCCGAGAGCGTCGACCACATCACCCGGCGGGTGCGCGGCCTGACCCGGCAGGAGGCCGACCGGGTCGCCGAGGCGCTCGGCGACCTGCCGCTCGCGGTGGAGGTCGCCGCCGCCTGGCTGGAGACCACCCGCACCCCGGTCGACACCTACGTCGCCCAGCTCCAGGCCGAGGCGACCAAGGTGCTGGCGGCCGGCGAGACCCCCGCCGACTACCCGACCCCGGTCGGCCTGACCTGGAACGTCTCGATCGCCCGGCTGCGCGAGCAGTCCCCGGCCGCGGTCCGGCTGCTGGAGCTGTCCGCGTTCTTCGCACCCGAACCGATCTCGCTCAAGCACTTCTTCTACAGCGAGCGGATGCGCCGGGCCCTGGAACCCTTCGACCCCGAGCTCACCGACAGCTTCATGCTCGGCAAGGTGATCCGCGCGGTCAGCCGCTACGCCCTCGCCAAGACCGACGCCGGCAGCTTCCAGGTCCACCGGCTGGTCCAGGCGGTGGTCCGCAGCGGCATGTCGCAGGCCGAGCAGAACAGCGCCATGCACGAGGTGCACCGCATCCTGGCCGCCGCCCGCCCGCAGCTCGGCGACACCGACAACCCGGAGAACTGGCCCACCCTGGAGAAGATCTGGCCGCACCTCGGCCCCTCCCGGGCCCAGGACTGCGACGAGCGCGAGGTCCGCGAGCTGCTCATCGACCGCGTCCGCTACCTGTGGAAGACCGTCGACCTCGACCAGGCCCTGCAGCTCGCCCGCCAGCTCGACCAGGCCTGGGCCGAACGCTACGAGGACGAGGCCGACCCCGGCGAGCGCCGCTTCCTGCTCCGCCAGATCCTCAGCCTGCGCTTCAACCTGGCCAACGTGCTGCGCTCCAAGGGCTCGTACAACGCCGCCCTGGAACTCGACCAGGCCACCCTGGAGGGGCAGCGCGAACTGCTCGGCGAGCACAACGCGTTCACCCTGATGACCGCCAACTCGATGGGCGCCGACCTGCGGTACCTCAACCGCTTCCAGGACGCGCTCACCCTCGACCTGGAGACCTACAACCAGTTCGTCGAGCTGTTCGGCGAGGACGACGGCCGCACCCTGTCGGTCGCCAACAACCTCGCCATCGACCACCGCATGGTCGGCAACAGCCGGGCCGCCCGCGACCTCGACCAGGACACCTTCGAACGCCGCTCCGCCGTGCTCGGCCCCACCCACCCGTACACCCTCACCACCAAGGCCAACCTGGCCCGCGACCTGCGCGAGATGGGCGACTACAAGGGCTCCGCCGAACTGCTGCGCGAGGTCACCGACGTGTTCACCGAGATCCTCGGCCCCGACCTGCCGGAGACCCTGCGCAACGCCAAGTCGCTGGCCGTCTCGATGCGCCGGGCCGGGGAGACCGCCAAGGCCCGCGAACTCACCGAACAGACCTACCAGCGCTACGTCGAGCGGTACGGCACCGACAACCCCGAGGCACTCGCCTGCCAGCTCAACCTGGCCGCCGACCACAGCGCCGCCGGCGACAAGGAGACCGCCCGCGACATCGCCACCGCCGCCTACGAGGGGCACCGCCGGCTGCTCGGCGACGACCACCCGTTCACCCTGGCCTGCGAGAACAACCTGGCCATCTACCTGCGCGGCAGCGACGACGTGGCCGGTGCCGTCCGGCACGGCGAACAGGCCGTGACCGGACTGTCCCGGGTGCTCGACCCCGACCACCCCTACACCCTCAACGCCATGATCAACCTGGCCAACGCCTACGCCGACAGCGGCCAGCTCCAGCGCGCCGAGGAACTCGGCCGCACCGCCCACGCCGGCCTGGTCAACCGCTACGGCCCCACCCACCCCGACGCCGTGGTCTGCCAGGTCAACCTGGCCACCACGCTCGCCGAGGCGGGCCGCCAACGGGAGGCGGACGCCCTGCGCAAGCAGGCGCTGACGGTGCTGCTGGACCTCTTCGACGAGAACCACCCCACCGTGTTCGCCGCCCGCGAGGGACACCGGATCAACCGCGACCTGGAACCCCAGCCGCTGTGATCCGCCACCGGGTCGGCCCCCGGGCGTGACCGGCCGTCAGGCCCGCGGGCGGTGTAGCCTGCGGGCCTGATGACCGACACCACCGTGCCCCCCGTCCTCGTCACCCGGCGGCTCGCCGACGGCGTGCTGGAGCGGCTGGCGCCGTCCGCCGCGTACACCCTGCACGACAGCGAGCAGCCGATGACCCGGGCCGGGCTGCTGGCCGCGCTGCCCGGCCGGCGGGCCGTGATCACCACCCTGGACGACCGGGTGGACGAGGAGTTCCTGGACGCCGCCGGGCCCTGCCTGCGGATCGTCGCCAACCACGCAGTCGGCACCCACAACATCGACCTGGCCGCCTGCGCCGCGCGCGGCGTCCCGGTCAGCAACACCCCCGGCGTCCTCACCGACGCCACCGCCGACCTCGCCTGGGCCCTGCTGCTGGCCGCCACCCGCCGCCTCGGCGAGGGCGAACGCCTGCTGCGCTCCGGCCGGCCGTGGGCCTGGGCCCCCACCTTCATGCTCGGCCTGGAGCTGACCGGCACCCCGCTCGGCATCCTCGGGATGGGCCGGATCGGCCGCGCGGTGGCCCGCCGCGCGGCCGGCTTCGGCATGCCGGTCGGCTACCACAACCGCACCCCGCTGCCGCCCGGCGAGGCCGAGGGCGCCGACTGGCGGCCGCTGGACGACCTGCTCGCCGCCTCCCCGGTGCTGGTGGTCACCTGCCCGCTCACCACGGCCACCCGGCACCTGCTGGACGCCGAGCGGATCGCCCGGATGCCGGCCGGCTCGGTCCTGGTCAGCATGACCGCCGGGGTGGTCGACGAGGCCGCGCTGGCCGCCGCCCTGGACTCCGGCCACCTGTTCGCCGCCGCCGTCGACAACTTCGAGCACGAGCCCGCCGTCCACCCCGCGCTGCTCGCCCAGGAACGGGCCGTCCTGGTCCCGCACCTGGGCAGCGCGACCGTCCGCACCCGGCAGGCCATGGGCGGCCTCGCCGTCGACAACGTGCTCGCCGTCCTGGCCGGCGCGGAGCCGCTCACCCCGGCCCGCTGAGCCCCGGGGTGCCGGACCGGTCTCCCCGCGCTCAGTCGGCCAGCCACTTCAGCGTCGAGGTGATCTCCTCGAACGCGCCGAAGTGCGCGGCGCCCGGCTCCAGGTACAGCTCGGCGCCGGGGATGTTGTCGGCCAGCCAGTGCGAGTGGTCCACCGGCGAGAACTGGTCGTCCGCGCCGTGCCACAGCCGCACCGGCACCCGGATGTCCTCCACCCGGAAACCCCAGTCCGTGGTGAACGCCAGCACGTCGTCGATCCAGCCGAAGGCGCCGTACCGGAACGCCTGCCGGTAGGTGCTCAGCAGCATCCGGCGGATCCCCGGATCCGTCACCACCGAGCGGTCGGTGGGCGGCAGCTCCGGCACCAGATCCTTGATCAACTGGACCGGGTCCCGCCGGATCACCCGCGACCGCAGCTGGAACGTGTCCGCGATCCGCAGCAACCCGCGCTCCGCCTGCCGGTACTCCCGCACATTGGACGCGGTCATCCCGCCGTACCAGTCCAGCCCCTCCGCGTTGCGCGGTGCCAGGCTCACCAGCGCCGCCACCCGGGTCACCCGGTCCGGCAGCAGCGCCGCGCAGGCCAGCGCGTGCGGCCCGCCGCCGGAACGCCCGGCGACCGCGAACCGGCCCAGGCCCAGGTCCTCCGCGATGGCCAACACGTCCTCCGCCGCCGCCGCCACCCGCCGCCCCGGCAGCCGGTCCGAGTAGCCGTACCCCGGGCGGTCGAACGAGATCAGCCGCACCCCCATCCGGGACAGCACACTGCTGCGCGGGGCGGGCCCCACCCGGCTGCCCGGCGTCCCGTGCAGCAGGAACACCGGACACCCCTGCTGGTCCCCGGAGACCTCCACCGCCAGCGCACGCCCGCCCGGTGCCTCGACCGTCCGTGCCACCACCGGTTGCCTCCAGATCCTTCGCCGAACAGGTCGCCCGACGGGCAGGCCGCCCGCCGAACAGTCGTCCCGAACAGTCGTCCCGAACGGTCGTCGTCCCGAACAGGTCGCCCGCGCAGCAGGCCGGGGGCCGGGCCCCCGGTCAGCCGCCGGCGTCCAGACCCCGCACCTCGCGCCGCGCCTGCCAGGTGGTGTGCTCCCGCGAGATGGCGTCCTCCGCGTCCCGGGCCAGCCGCGCCCAGTAGTCCTCGGCCTGGTCGGAGTCCAGCTTCAGCTGGGTGAGCTGGGCCTCCACCTTGGCCAGCTCGTCCGCGGCCAGCCCGTACGCCGCCGCCTGCGGCCGGTACTGCCGCAGCTGCGCCCACGCGGACACCGAGGCGGCGACCGCCGACACCGTGCCCAGCGCGTCGTAGCTGAACCAGCCCAGCGCCCGCAGCACCGCCAGCGCCAGCCCCAGCAGCGGCAGCACGATCGCCAGCCGCCCGGCCCGCCGGGCCGCGTTGCGGCAGCGCTGCGCCTTGGCCCGGTACCACTCGCGCTGCGCGTGCACCCGCTCCCGCAGGTAGATCTCGCGGCGCACCTCCAGCGGCTGGCCGCGCAGCCTGGTCATCATCTCGGTGATCTGAGGGTGCCGGGCCGGCTCCCGCCAGGTCTGCAGGTCGGCCTCCATCCGGGACATGTCCGGGATCACCTGCTGGGTCTCGAACTCACCCAGGATCGCCTTGAGCTGCACGTCGTACAGCCGCTCGGCGTCCGGCAGCTTCTTGGGCGGCGGCTGGTAGGCGTCGGCCTGCACCGCGTACTTCCAGCAGAGCGTCTTCACCGACTCGGCGATGGCCCGGCCGTCGTACCAGAGCCGCTGCGGGTTCTGCCGGGCCGCCACCGTCGCCATCGCCAGCGTCAGCAGGTAGGCGAAGGCGGCCGTCCAGGCCCACAGCCGGCCGTCGGCCGAGCCGGTGGCCGCCGCGACCACCAGCAGCACCAGCTCCCAGCGGGACAGTGCCACCGAGCGCCGCTGCCCCTGCAGCGAGGCGGAGTCCGAGGCCCAGAACATCTCCGGCAGCAGTTCGTCCTCGCGCACCCAGCCGATCGATCGCGCCGCCCCCGTTGCCATCCCGCCCCCCGGCCGCAGTGTCGCCCGTCGGTCCCTCGACCCGAACAGCTGGATACTGCCCGGGCCCGGGCCCCGGTACGCCTCGGTAACCGGACATCGGGGTCAACGGCTGGTGCAGGAGCGGGGGTTGGGGTCAGTACGCGTACAGGATCCGGTCCGCGTTGTCCGCCATCACCTTGGCGTTCCACTCGGTGCCGCCGTCCACGTTGCCCGAGCGGAACAGCGGCGGGGGGATCCCGGCCTCGGCCAGCCGCCCCACCGCCGAGGCCACCACGGCCTGCATCAGCGCGCTGGTGACGATGGTGGAGACCGAGCCGAACGGCACCCCGGCCGCGGGGTGCGCCAGCTCGCCGTCCCCGACCGCGATCTTGCTGTCCAGCACCACGTCGCAGTTGTCCTTCAGGAACGTCCCCGAGGGGTGGTTGGAGGAGACCTCGCCCGGATACGCCAGCGAGGTGACCCCGACCACCCGCATCCCCCGGGACCGGGCGTGCCGGGCCAGCTCCACCGGCATCACCTGGCGGCCGGAGAGCGAGATCAGGAAGAGCAGGTCCCCCTCGGCCGCCGGGGTCAGGTCCAAGGTGGCGGTGGCCAGCCCCGAGACCCGCTCCAGGGCGCTGCCCAGCGGTGCGGGCATCACGTTGACGCCGGTCATCCCTGGCACGTTCAACAGGTTGATCACCACCAGGCCGCCGGCCCGGTACACCACGTCCTGGGCGGCCAGCGAGGAGTGGCCGGCGCCGAAGGTGAAGATTCGGCGACCATCCGCCACCGCGTCGGCCAACAGCCCGGCGGCGGCCTCGATGGCCCCGGCCTCCTCCGCCCGGACCCGCTGGAGGTGGGCCACGGCGGCATCGAAATACTGTCCGACCAGGTCGGTCATCGGAACTCCAGCGGGGGCGGGGCGGCCCGGTGGTCCAGACCGCGGATGGAGAAAGATCTGGCGAGCACCGTCCTGCCTGGGGCCGCCGGCTGTCAACAGCTACCAAAAGCAGGGGGCATAGCCGCCCGGCGACATCGGTTGTCTCTCCGGTACGTCAGAATTGGCGGTGAGGACACCGAGGATTGGGAGCCAGGGGCGATGTCTGGTCTGATCGACACCACTGAGATGTACCTCCGCACCATTCTGGAGCTGGAGGAAGAAGGCATCACCCCGATGCGCGCCCGGATCGCCGAGCGGCTGGAACAGAGCGGCCCGACCGTGAGCCAGACCGTCGGCCGGATGGAGCGCGACGGCCTGCTGCAGGTCGCGGGCGACCGCCACCTGGAGCTCACCGACGAGGGCCGCCGCCTGGCCGTCCGGGTCATGCGCAAGCACCGGATCGCCGAGTGCCTGCTGGTCGACGTGATCGGCCTGGAGTGGGAGCAGGTGCACGAGGAGGCCTGTCGCTGGGAGCACGTGATGAGCGAGACGGTCGAGCGCAAGGTGCTCGCCATGCTCGGCCACCCCACCCAGTCCCCGTACGGGAACCCGATCCCGGGCCTGGACGAGCTCGGCGACACCAAGGCGGAGGGCGAGGGCTTCGACGCCGCGCTGACCACCCTGGAGGCGCTCTCGGTGGGCGACCGGACCACCCCCGTGGTGGTCCGCCGGATCGGTGAGCCGATCCAGACCGACGGCGCCCTGATGCTCACGCTGCGCCGGGCCGGGGTGCGCCCCGGGGCGACGGTGCAGGTGACGGCCGGCGTCGGCGGCGTGCTGGTCGGGGACGGGGACAACGCGGTCGAGCTGCCGAAGGAGATCGCGGGCCACGTCTTCGTGGCGGTGATCTGAGCCGGCCCCGGGCGGACGGCGGACCCCGGGCGGACGGCAGGACCTGAGCGGACGGCGGCCGCGGCGCCGGGCGCCGGTCCCGGCGGCCGGGCAGGCCGGTGGGCCCGGCGCATCCCCGTGCACCGGGCCCCTCCGCCCCGCCCCCGGTCACTCCCTGTCTTCGCAGTGCCC
>NZ_JAIZ01000232.1:0-5458 GCF_000710465.2 Kitasatospora sp. MBT63
CGACCGGCCGGCGCAGCCGCCCCGCCCCGGTCCGCCCCGGACGCCGTGGCCGGGGGCGCCGCTCCCGCGGTGGCTGCGCCCGCCCCGGGGTCACCAGCTCTCGGCCTGCCCCCGGGGGCCGTCGGCCGGTGGCTCGGGCGGGGCCGACCGGCCGAGCACCCGCTGGGCGAGCAGCGGCAGCAGCAGCACGGAGAGCAGTCCCGCGCCGACCAGCGCGGCGGCGGTGGAGGACTGCAGGTGGCCGTCGTCCACCTCGATGGTGGTGATCACCACGACCAGGGGGAGGGCCGTGGCGGCGTACAGCCCGAGCGCGGCCCGGTCGCGGTGCGGCAGATCGGGGGCGAGCAGGGCGGCCGGCAGCCCGCGCACCACCACGAAGCACAGCAGGAAGACCGGGACCAGCAGCAGGGTGCCCGGCCGGTGGAGCAGTGACTCCAGGTCGAAGGTCATTCCGCTGACCACGAAGAACACCGGGACCAGGAACCCGAAGCCGATCGCCTCCAGTTTGGCGTCCACCGCCTCCCGCTCGGCCTCGGCGGCGCCCGCCATCAGCAGCCGGGAGACGATCCCGGCCGTGAAGGCACCGAGCAGCATGTCGAGGTCGAGCCGGACCGCGGCCGCGACCATGGTGCCGAGCACCAGGATCAGCGTGCGCACGGCGAACTGCCCGGAGGTGCGCAGGGTGCGCCGCATCACCCGGCCGACCCAGGCCGGCCTCGGCCGGCGGGCGAGGCCGACGGCGGTGACGGCGACGATCGCGAACGCGCCCAGGATCACGGCGGACCGGGTCGGGCTGTTCCCGCTGAGCAGGACCGCGACGCCGATGATCGGTCCGAACTCGCCGACCGCACCGGTGGCCATCGTCATCGAGCCGAACGGCGTCGGCAGCGCCCCGGAGTCGCGCAGGACCGGCAGGATGGTCCCCAGCGCCGTGGTGGTGAACACCAGCCCGGTGAAGGCGCCGTTCAGCGGATCGCTGTTGAGCAGGGCGCCGAAGACCAGCGCCACGGTGAGCGAGAGCAGCCAGGCGGCGCCGGCCCGGCGCAGCGGGCCGCCGCGCAGCCGGGCGAAGTCGATCTCGTACCCGGCCAGGAACATCAGCATCGCCAGGCCGAAGTCGGAGAGCGCACCGAGGAAGTCGCCCACGCTCGCCCAGCCCAGCACGTCGGGGCCGATCAGGATCCCCAGGACGATCTCGAACACCACGGTCGGCACCGCCAGCCGTCGGCGCAGCCGGTCGGCGAGGAGGGGCGCGGCGACGGCACAGGCCGGGACCAGGATCAGGGCCTGGATCTGGATGTCGGCCGCGCTCACGGCTCGCCGCCGCCGGTGCGAAATGTCCGACTACTACTCATATCGGCATACTGGCACGCGGCGCCGGGGACACCGGGCATGCCCCGCCCGGCCGGTCCGGCGGGACGTCCCGGCACCCCGGTACGAGAACGTCCCACCGGCCGGCGACGGTCGGGCCGGCCCGCCCGGATCCCGGCCCGGCCCGCGCGTCCCCCCGCCGTGACGGCCGCGACGGCCGCTACGCCGCCACGTCCGCCACCCGCTCCGCCGTCGGCACCCCCAGGTCGCTGAGTACTGCCTGGGCGGCCCGCCGGCCGGAGACCAGCGCGCCCTGGACGGTGCTGGTGTCGCGGTGGTCGCCGCAGGTGTACAGGCCGGCCAGCAGCCGCACCGGGCGGCGGACGTTGTGCGGCGGCGGCATGGCCGGCACCGCGTCCGGCAGGTGCCGCACGCTCAGGAACTCCCAGTCGCCCGTCCCGGTGCCGTACAGCTCCGCCAGCCTGCGCCGGACGGCCGGCTCCTCCCCGGCGGGCCCGCCCGGGTCGAAGCTCTGCCGCCCGAGCACGGTGGTGGCGATCAGCGCCCGCCCGCCGGGGGCGTACGAGCGGTCCAGCTCGCTGAGGACCAGGGAGTGCGAGACCCCGCCGCGGCCGGTACCGCGGTCGGCGTCGAGCAGCAGCAGCGCCTCGTCCATCGGCGAGCGGTCCGCCACGTGGTAGTACGTGGTGACCGGGTGGAAACCGGGCAGCCGCAGACCGGGGAGCAGTGCGGCCGCCGACCGCGCGTCGGTGGCCACCACCACCGCGCGGGTGGCGATCCGCCCGTGGGCCGCGGTCTGCACGCCGTCCGCGGCGACAGCGGTGACCTTGACCCCCAGCCGGACCGTGCCGGCCGGCAGGTGCTCGGCCAGCTGCGCCGGTACCGCGCTCGCCCCGGCGGCGGGCAGGCACAGCCGCCCCTTGGCGTAGCTGCGCAGCACCAGATCGGCGACCCGGCTGCTGGTGGTGAGTGCGGGGTCGGCGAGCAGGACGCCGAGCAGCGGGCGCAGGAAGCCGTCCACGGTCCGGGGCGACAGACCGCGGTCGGCCAGGGCGCGGGCGGCGGTGGTCTCGGGACGCGCCAGCAGCCGGGCGGCCGGCGTCGCGGCCAGCCGGGCGAGGGTGGCGGCGAGCCGGGCCTTGTCCAGCGGGCTGCCGAGCGGGCCGCGGGAGGCGGCCTGCCGGGCGGTGGTCTGCTGCGGGCCGCCGATCCGGTGGCGGCGGCCGCCGCTGTGCACCAGCAGGCCGGGGGCGAGCGGGCGCAGCGCGAGCCGTTCCAGGTCGAAGCGGCGGGCCAGCTCCGGGAAGTCGGTGTTGAGCAGCAGGCCGCCGTGGTCCAGCCGGAAGCCGTCCAGTTCGCGGGCGGCCATCCGCCCGCCGAGCTGCTCGGCGGCCTCCAGGACCTGGACGGTGATGCCGCGGGCGGTCAGCGCGCGGGCGGCCGCCAGGCCGGCGAGCCCGGCGCCGACCACGATGACGTCGGGGTCCGACGGCTGACGGATGCGGCGGGTGAAGTCGTATGCGGGCACGGATGTGTTCCTCCCTGACGGTGGCCTCCGCGGCCGGGCGTCCGGACCGGTGAACTCCGGCCGAGCGGGCAGCGACGTGCCGGGAACCGGTCCGTTCTCGTGATGCCCCGTCAATGTCCTGATCAGACAGAAGGATCAGGTGAAATGAGGAGGCACGGGAGGGGCGTGGCGGCACCTGACGGGGGCACGGTCACGGAGTGTGCGCGATCCGGGGACGGTTTGCGCGCCCGCGGGCGCGCACGGTCACCACGGGCGCGCGGCGCGCCTCCGGTATGCCTCCGTGCGCCCCCCGATGTCCGATCCGCGAACCGGCACGGCGGCACCGGCACCACCAACAGCGCCTCGCCTGCCGCCCTTCGCCCGGCGCACCGCCGACCCCACCCGCCCCTCACCCCGCACCTCGCGGCGCCACCCCGAGGTGCCACCCCGAGGCGCCACCGCACCGCGCCACCTCGTGGCGCTACAGCGCGGCGCACACCACCGACTCCGGGTCCCGGTGCCGGAACTCGAACCCGGCCTCCAGCAGCCGCCGCGGCACCACCCGGTGGCTGCCCGCGACCTCCACCGCCATCTCGCCGAGCACCGCGTCCAGCGCGAACCGCGGCACCGTGAACGCGGTCGGCCGGCCGAGGACCCGGCCGATCGCCTCGGTCAGCCGCCGGTTGGTGACCGGCTCGGGCCCGGTCAGGTTGACCGGGCCGCTCAGCTCGGGGGTGTCGATCAGGAAGCGCAGGGCCGCGACCTCGTCGTCCAGCGAGATGACGCTCCAGTACTGGTCGCCGGAGCCGAGCCGTCCGCCCAGCCCGAGCTTGAACAGCGGCAGCAGCCGGGCCCCGGCGCCGCCCCCGCCCGCCAGCACCAGACCGGTACGGGGGTGCACCACCCGGATGCCGGCGGCTTCGGCGGGGCGGGCCGCGGCCTCCCAGTCCACGCAGACGGAGGCCAGGAAGTCCCCGCCGGCCGGGTCGCGCTCGTCGATCACCCGGTCGCCGGTCTGCCCGTAGTAGCCGACGGCCGAGCCGCTCACCAGCACCCTCGGCGGTTCCTTCAGCGCGGCCAGGGCCCCGGCGATGGTCTCGGTGCCCAGCACCCGGCTGTCCCGGATCTCCCGCTTGTACGACTCGCTCCAGCGCCGGTCGCCGACGCCGGCCCCGGCCAGGTGCACCACGGCCTCGACGCCCTCGAGGCCGGCCGGGTCCACCTGCATCAGGTGCGGGTTCCAGCCCACCCCGACGGTGCCGTCCGGCTGCGGCCCGGTCCGGCTCCTGCGCCGTACCAGCCGCACGACCCGGTGGCCGTCCGCCAGCAGCGAGCGGACCAGTGCCGAACCGATCAGTCCCGTGGAGCCTGTCACCGCGATGCGCATGGTTCCATCCTGTCAGGCCCGGACCGCCCGGACGGCGGGGGCGCGCTGCCCCGCGCGCCGGTCCGCCCGTCTCGGTGCGGTCGTCGGCTGCCGCCGGAAGGCTCCTCCGTGAACGATGTGCTGACGGCCCGTCGGAGCCTCCCCGGACCCGCCATGACGGCGTCCCGGAGGTGCCAAGTCGTGACCGGGCCTCCCCTGCCGCGGGCCCGTCCGGGGCCGGTAGCGTTACGAGGTGACCAATTCGATCCCTCCCGGCTGGTACCCCGTCCCGGGGACGTCGCAGGAGCGCTGGTGGGACGGCAACGCCTGGGCCGCCGACGTCCGCCAGGCCGGAGCGCCCACGGCCGGGCAGCTCGCCGACGCGCCGACCCAGGCCTGGGGGAGCCCGTCCTTCACCCCGCCCGCGGACGGCCAGGGCGTCCCGTCCGGCCAGGCCGCGTACGGCTACCCGCCGCAGGGCCCGCTCGGCGGCGGGTACGGCTACCCGGGCCCGCCGCCGAACCCCAACCGTAACGGCCTGGTGATCGGCATCAGCATCGCGGTCGTCGTGGTGCTCGTGGCCGCCGCCGCCATCGGGTACGCGTTCACCCAGGGCGACGGCCCGGGCCCGCCGCCGCCGACCCCCACCTCGTCGACCTCCGGTCCGGCCACCAGGTCGCCGTCCCCGTCGCGCAGCCCGAGCGAGCGCCCGAGCCCGTCCCCGAGCACCGGGTCCTCCACCACCGTCACCGACACCGTGCACGCGCTGCGGATCACCGTGCCGTACGGCTGGACCACGAGGGACGCCACCGCGACCGCCTCGATGCACGCGACCAGCGGACCCTACGACTGCGGGCTGTCCAGCCAGTGCGTGCGCGGCCAGTTCTCGATCGAGGCCGAGGCGGTGGAGGGCACCGGTGCCCAGTCGGCCGCGGAGACCGCGATGGCGAACTACGCCCCCGCGATCTTCGGCAAGCTGCTGGGCCACCGCGAGCTCGCCTCCGGCCCGATCGTGGTCGCCGGGGTGAACAGCTACGCGGTGCGCTGGTACGTCACCCCCGAGCAGGGCGCGCAGGGCTACGTGCTGCTGATCGCGGCGCCGGCCGAGGGCGGCGGTTTCGTCCTCCTGCACGGCGGCGTGGACGACGACCCGCTGGCGCCGAAGCCCGCGGTGCTGGAACAGATCGTCGCCGGCATCCGGTCCACCGACTCCGGCAGCGGCGCCTGAGCGGCCCGGCGCCGGGACGCGGCGG
>NZ_JAIZ01000232.1:5600-7297 GCF_000710465.2 Kitasatospora sp. MBT63
CGCTCCCACAGCCGGGGGAACCGTTTCGCCATGATCTCGGGGTCGTCGAAGTCGAAGGGCTCGCCCTCGGGTCCGTCCGGCTGTTCCATCCCGAGGTCCGGCAGCGGCAGCCCGGTCAGCGCCTCGTACGCCTCGTCGGCCGCGTAACCGAGGTCCTCCGCGTCGCCGTCCTCCTCCTCGTCGAAGTCCGGCACCAGGTCCGCCAACGCGTCCGGCTCGTGCACGGCACCCTCGAACACCTCCCGGCCCTGGCCGATCAGCCAGCACCGGAAGTAGTCGAAGGCGTCGTCCGGGGCGCCGTCCATCAGGAGGTGGGCGGCGCCCCACAGCTCGGTCCGGTACGCGCGCTGGAACCGCGCCTCGAACAGCCGGGCGAAGTCGATCACGTCATCGGGCGTCAACTGCGCCAGGCGCTCCACCAGCGCGTCCGCCTGGTCGTCCGGGTCGCCCTCGGCCGCGTCCCTGGTCTCGTCGATCAGTTGCCAGAAGTCCGTCTCGTACATCACCGCTCCAGCATCCTCGCTCACCCCCGCCGACGCACTCGCGGCGCACGGGGGCGGGTACCCCGTGCTCCCCGGTTCGGGCCAACGGCCGCAGACGCCGGTGCCCCGCCCGTCCGGGGACGAGCGGGGCACCGGCGGTCAGGCCTGTGACCGTCAGAGGCCGAGGTCGCCCTCGAAGGCGCCCTCTTCCAGACGGGCCTTGACGGTGCCCAGGTAACGGGCGGCGTCGGCGCCGTCGACGATCCGGTGGTCGTACGACAGGGCCAGGTAGACCATGTCGCGGACCGCGATCGTCTCGCCCAGGTCCGGGTGGTTGATGACCACCGGGCGCTTCACAGCGGCACCGATGCCCAGGATCGCCACCTGCGGCTGGTTGATGATCGGGGTGTCGAACAGGGCACCGCGCGAGCCGGTGTTGGTGATGGTGAAGGTGCCACCACCCAGCTCGTCCGGGGTCACCTTGTTGTCGCGGGTACGGGCCGCCAGGTCGGCGGTCTTCTTCGCGATGCCGGCGATGTTGAGGTCGCCCGCGTCGTGGATGACCGGGACCAGCAGACCGCGCTCGGTGTCCACCGCGATGCCGACGTGCTCGGCGCCGTGGTAGGTGATGGTGCCCTCGGCCTCGTTCACCTGGGAGTTGACGACCGGGTGGGCCTTCAGCGCCTCGGTGGCGGCCTTCACGAAGAACGGCATCGGGGACAGCTTGACGCCCTCGCGGGCCTCGAAGCCGGCCTTCGCCTTGGCACGCAGCCGCATGATGTTGGTGATGTCCACCTCGACCACGGTGGTCAGCTGGGCCGACACCTGGAGCGACTCGACCATGCGCTTGGCGATCACCGAGCGCAGGCGGGACATCTTGACCGTGGTGCCGCGCAGCGGGGAGACCGCGGCGACGGTGGCCGGGGCCTTCGCGGCAGCGGGCGCCGGGGCGGCGGCCTGCGCCTTGGCGGCCTCGGCGGCGGCCAGCACGTCCTGCTTGCGGATGCGGCCACCGACACCGGTACCGGCGACGGCGGACAGCGCGACACCCTGCTCGGCGGCGAGCTTGCGCACCAGCGGGGTGACGTAGGCGTCACCGGCGTCGGCGGCCGGCACGGCCTGGGCCACCGGAGCCGGGGCGGCCGGGGCGGCGGCCGGAGCGGCCGGAGCCACCGGGGCCGGAGCAGCCGGGGCGACCGGAGCCGGAGCGGCCAC
>NZ_JAIZ01000233.1 GCF_000710465.2 Kitasatospora sp. MBT63
TCCGCGGCCGCCGCGAGCCCCGCGCCGGCCAGCGCGGCGGCCAGGAACCCGCCGGTGAACGCGTCGCCCGCACCCGTGCTGTCCAGCGCCGCCGCGGGCACCCCCGGTACCCGGGCGACCAGCCTGCCGTCCCGCGCCACCAGCGCGCCGGCCGCGCCGAGCGTGACCACCGCCGTCCCGTACGCCGCGCTCAACTCCTCGGCCGCGCCGACCCCGTCGGCCCGGCCGGACAGCAGCCGGGCCTCGGCGAGGTTCGGCAGCAGCAGCCCGGCGCCGGCCACCGCCGCCCGGAAGGCGTCCACCCCGAGCCGCCCGAGGAAACCGGTCGACGCCGGGTCCACGCTCACCGGTGTGCCGCGCGCGGCGGCCTCGGCCAGCACCAGGGCGGCGAGCCGGCGCCCGGGTTCCGAGAAGAACAGGTAGCCGGACAGGTGCACCCGGGCCACGCCCGTGAGCAGCCGCGGGTCCCAGTCCTCGGGGCCGAGCCGCACCGATGCGCCGCCGTCGGTCACCAGGGTGCGCTCCGCCCGGCCGTCGACCAGGCAGACCACCACCGCCGTCGGGGCGTCCCGGTCCACCACCAGCCGGGGGTCGACACCCGCCGCCCGCAGCTGCCCGCGGTGCCACTCGGCGCTGTCGGCGCCGGCCCTGGCCAGCAGGACGACAGGGGCGCCCCGGTGGGCGGCCCAGGCCGCGACGTTGGCGCCCGCGCCGCCCGGGCACACCGAGATCCGCGCCGCGGTGTCGGTGTCCGGTGCGAGCGGGCCCTCGTGCAGCGCGAGCACGTCGGTGACCACGTCCCCGATCACCAGCAGCGCGCCGGGCCCGGCGGTCATCCGCGTTCCACCGCTCCGCCCGCCCCCGCCGCCGGGCCGGCCGGGTCCGCCGGGTCCGCCGGGTCCGCTGCCCACACGCCGGCGATCTCGGCGGCGAGGGCGACGTTGCCGCGTACGGCGGCCAGGTTGGCCTCCAGCGAGGCACCGGCGGTGTGCTCGGTGAGGTACGCGAGCAGGAACGGCGTGGTGGCCTGCCCGGTGACGCCCTCCCGTTCGGCCGCCGCGAGCGCCTCGGCGAGCACCCGGTCGTGCAGCCCGGGGTCCAACTGCTGGTGCGGCGGTACCGGGTTGGCCACGATCAGCGCCGATCCGGGTCCGCCCAGGCCGTCCTGGGCGCGCATCACGGCGGCGACCTCGGCCGGCCCCTGCACCGTCCAGTCCACCGGGCTGCCCGAACTGGTCAGGTAGAAGCCGGGGAAGGACTCCGTCCGGTGACCGAGGACGGCCACACCGAGCGTCTCCAGCCGCTCCAGCGTCGCGGGGACGTCGAGGATCGACTTCACCCCGGCGCAGACCACAGTGATCCTGGTCCTGGCCAGCAGCGCGAGGTCGTTGGACTCGTCCTGGGTGTCGGTCCAGCCCCGGTGCACCCCGCCGAGGCCGCCGGTGGCGAAGACCCGGATCCCGGCCCGGGCCGCCAGGAACGCGGTGCCCGAGACGGTGGTCGCCCCGCTCGCCCCGGCCGCGACCGCCGGGGCCAGGTCGCGGAAGCCCAGCTTGCGCAGGCCGGTGTCGGTGGCGACCCGCTCCAGCTCGGCCTTGCCGAGCCCGACCCGCGGCAGGCCGTCCAGCACCGCGATGGTGGCCGGCACCGCGCCCGCGGCCCGGACCAGCTCCTCCAGCTCCCCGGCGACCTGGAGGTTGCGCGGCCGGGGCAGGCCGTGCGCGATGATCGTCGACTCCAGCGCGACCACCGGGGTCCCGTCCTGCAGGGCGTCGCGTACCTCGTCGGAGAGCCGCAGGGCGGCCGGTGCTGTCCTGGTCATCCTCCATTCCTGGCATGGCCGGAGCGGGTCCAAACCTCGCCGCGCCCGGCGGCGTAGGATGCCGGGTGCGGGGTGGGACGCGAAATGTCTGGATCTGCCATGCTTCACGACCACGATGCGGTCTGCGCCCGGTTCGGCGTCGAGCCCGCACCCGTCGGCGCCGCCGAGATCCTCGGCCTCGCCGGGACCTTCTCCAGCGTCAGGTTCCCGCTGAACGGCCTGCGGCAGCCGCCCGAGGACGGTGCCTGCGGCTGGTTCGTCTGGTCCGCCGAGGAACTTCCCGACGATCCCGACTTCTTCGTCCCCACCCCGGTCGGCCACCTGGTGACGGTCTGTCCGTCGCTGAAGCCCTACCTGGCGCTGCCGCCGGGCTGGCGGTTCAGCTTCGGCCCGGGGTACGAGGACGTCTGGTACGACGGGCAGTTGCTCGGCTGACCGCCGCCGTCCGGCAGCGGCGCCCGCCCGCCGTGCCCTACCGCGCCTCGGGCCCGGCCCGCAGCCGGGTGCGGGTGCGCATCAGGATCCGGCCGAGCATGTTGCGGCCGGTGCCGGTGCGGCCGCGACCCCAGTAGTGGTCGGTGCCGGTGTCCTCGACCAGCTCCTGGTCACCGGTGGCCAGCAGCACCGCCCGGAGGTCGGGGTGGGCGCGGAACTTCGCCTCCACCGCGCGGCGCATCGCCTCGTCCTTGACCCGCTCCCAGTCCCGGCGCAGTCCGCGGGCCGGGTCCCGGCCCAACTCCGCCGCCCGCAACGGCGTGCCGGCGCGGCGGACGGTCTCGGCGTGCCGGGTACCGGCGAACTTCTGCGCCTGGAAGTAGTGCTCGGAGGTGGGCCACCACAGCCCGTCGAGCTCGAAGCCGTGCGGCGAGAAGTTGGAGAAGCAGCCGTAGGGCGGCTCGTCGGCGCCGTAGAAGTAGATCGGCATCCCGGCCCCCCGTGTCCGTCGGCGAAGAACCGCACCCTGCCAGCCGCCCGGCGGCGCGGCAACCCGATTTGCGCGGGCCTGCCGGACGGGCCTGCCGCACGGGCGGTGCGGCAGGCCGGTGCGCGTTACGGCAGGTTGCGGGCCATCACGATGCG
>NZ_JAIZ01000234.1 GCF_000710465.2 Kitasatospora sp. MBT63
CGCCGGGCGGCCGGCCTCCGTCGACGCCGCGGTGCGCTCCGACGCGCCCGCCCGTCCGCTGCGGGCCGCCACCGACCTGTGGCAGCGCACCGCCCGGCTCGACCTGTCCGCCTGGCCGGCCCGCGGCGACCGGCTCGGCGACGACGCGCTGATCGGCCGGGCGCTGGCCGCGTGGCGGGAGGGCCGGCTGCAGATCGAGCCGGGCACCGACGTCTCGGGGCCCGCGGGCACCCCGCAGCTGCTGTTCGCCGGCCTGGTGGACGGGACTCCGGTGGTGGTGCTGTACGACGGTGCCCGGCTGGCCCGTTTCACCGACGGCCCGCTGGGCGGTCTGATGCTGGCCCGCGCCGACGATTCGGACGTGGTCACCGGGGCGGCACTGGTGCTGCACCGGGACGGCGCCGGGGCGCGCTTCCTGCTGGCGCCCTGGGTGGAGAGCGCCGAGATCCGCCGGCTGCGCGCCCCGGACGGCCCGGCGGCCGCCCTGCGGCCGGTCGACGGGGTCACCGGGCCGGTGCCCTCGGCCGGCTCGGCGCGCTGCCTGGACGGTGCGGTGCTGCAGTTGCGGTCCTCCCGGGCGGTCGCGGAGAAGCACGCCTTCCTGCTCGCCGACGTGGGCGGTCTGCTGCCCGCCCATCTGACGTACACCCCGCCGCCGCAGCAGGGCGAGGCCCGCGCGCCGCGCGAGGCGACCGGCAGCGACGCCCTTCTCACCTGGGCCCGGACCGCCTGCGAGGTCCCGGAGCTGCGGCCCGGGGTGAAGGCGCTGAACGCCTGGGCCTTCGCCCGCCAGGACCTGCCGCAGCAGGCCGGCACCGCCACCTGGGTGTGCCTGCGCACCGACCGCTGGACCGGTACCGGTTCGGCCGCCACCGAGCTGCTGCTGCCCGCGGGCCGGCTCGACGAGCCGGCGCGGCGCACCGCCGTCGCCGAGGGGCGCGGCTGCAGCCGGTTCGACCAGAACACGGTCGGCCGGGCCTGGTGGCGGTCGGCCGACGGGTCCGACTACCTGCTGGCGGCGGGCAGCCGCCGGGTGTCCCGGATCTCCGTCAGCGGCCCGGAGGGCAGCCTCGAGGTGCCCGTCCCCGACGGCACGCTGGCCGTGCGGCGCGCTCCCGGGCAGCCGGTGACGGTGGTCGCCACCCTGGACGACGGGACGCGGATCACCCCGCCGTCCTGACCACCCGCCGTCAGCCGGCCCGGCCCTGCCGCTGCCGCCGCCGCGGCGGCAGCGGCAGGAAGCCGCTGGTGCAGGCCGCGTACTCGGCCCAGCCCGGTTTGTGCGCGCTCAGCTGCCGCTCCAGCAGCGGTTTCCCGCTGCCGAAGGCGAGCAGCCAGGTCATCAGCAGCACGCTCGGCAGGAACGCCCAGCCGGCCGGGCTGCCCGCGGCGAACAGGAACAGGCCCCACCAGACACAGGCGTCGCCGAAGTAGTTGGGGTGCCGGGTGTAGCGCCACAGGCCGCGGTCCAGCACCCGGCCGCGGTTGGCCGGGTCGGCCCTGAAGCGGTCCAGCTGCCGGTCGCCGACCGCTTCGAAGAACAGGCCGAGCGCCCAGAGCGCGGTGCCGGCCCAGGCGAGCGGGCCGAGCCGCTGCGGGAGGTACTGGGCGTACTGCACGGGCAGCGAGACGAACCAGACCAGGGCGCCCTGCAGCAGGTAGACCTTGCGCAGCGCGTACCGGCGCTCGTGGCCGGGCGGGGCCCCGGCGAGCATCGCGGCGTACCGCGGGTCCTCGCCGGCGCCCCGGCCGCGGCGGGCGATGTGCGCGGACAGCCGCAGTCCCCAGACCACCACCAGCGCGGTGACCAGCGCCCGCCGCCCGGCGTCGCCGTACCCGGCGGACAGGCCGAGGCCGGTCAGCGCGACGGCGGCGAAGCCGAGGCCCCAGGCGACGTCGACGCCGCGGTGACGGCCGGTGCGCAGGCCGGCCGCGAACGCCAGGAGCATCACCACCAGGGCGGCGCCGGCCGTAGCGGCCAGGCCGGTGGCGAACGCGGCGCCGTTCACCGGTACCACGCGGCGGGGGTGGCGGGGGCGCCGCTGCGCCCCTCGCGGGTCGGGCGGACGGCGAGGATCTGGTCGACGCCCATCCGGCGTTCCGCGAACGCCTGGGCGCTGCCGACCAGGTAGAGCCGCCACAGCCGCAGGACCGCCACCCCGACCAGGGCGACGACCTCCTCGCGGCGCTCCTGGAGGGTCCGGTGCCAGGCGTCGAGCGTCCGGGCGTAGTGCTCGCGCAGCGCCTCGACCTGGCGGACCTCCAGACCGGCGGACTCCAGCAGTCCGACGCTCTCGCCGACCGGCCGCATGTGCATGTCGGGCGCGATGTACGTCTCGATGAAGGCGCCGCCGCCGGGTGCCGCGCTGCCGCGGGACATCTGCTGCACCAGCAGCCGGCCCTCGGGCCGCAGCAGCTCGAACAGCCGGGCCGCGAACGCCGGGTACCCGTCCTTGCCGACGTGCTCGCCCATCTCGATGCAGCTGACCGCGTCGTACGGGCCGTCCACCGGCTCGCGGTAGTCCTGCAGCCGGACGTCGATCCGGTCGGCGAGCCCGGCCTCGGCGGCGAGGGCGGTGGCGAAGGCGTGCTGGCGGGCGGAGAGCGTCACGGCGGTGACCTGGACGCCGTGGTGGCGGGCGGCGTGCACGGCGAGCGCGCCCCAGCCGCAGCCGACGTCGAGCAGCCGCATGCCCGGCTGCAGGCCGAGTTTGCGGCAGACCAGGTCGAACTTGGCGGTCTGCGCGTCGGCGAGGGTGGTGTCCCGGGAGCCGAAGTAGGCGCAGGAGTAGGCCATAGCGGGGCCGAGCAGCAGCGCGTAGAACTCGTTGGAGAGGTCGTAGTGGTGGCTGATCACCGCCCGGTCCCGGGCCCGGCTGTGCGGCTCGCCGCGGACCGCCGCCCGGCCGCCCGGCGGGGCGGGCCGCGGGCCGAGGACGCCGAGCCGGGCGGCG
>NZ_JAIZ01000235.1 GCF_000710465.2 Kitasatospora sp. MBT63
AGACATGGCCACACCAGAGCTTTGTGTTAGCTCCTCTTAGGCTCACGCCACCAAGAGCACCAGGAGGGGAAAGCACATGGCTGGATACAACCCCGACTTCCTCAGACGCCTGCGCACCGCCGTGGACGAGTTCGGCACCGCCTTCGAGAACTGGGCCAAGACCCAGGACGAGTCGGACATCCTCAGCACCCACGGCTTCCTCCCGACGATGCGCACGAAGGACGGCGAGGACCCGGCCAAGGTGCGCACCCTCGAGCTCGACGTGGCCGAGGCCGCCGGCGCCGCCTCCCGGGCGGTCACCGTCACCGGAGCCCACATCGGTGTGGTCGGCTTCGGGCCGCTGGACCCGCTCGCCAACTGGGCCCTCATGTCCGCCCCCAAGGCCTTGTTCAGCGCGCAGGACGTTCGCAACACCGTGGCCACCGTGCGCGGCCGCCTCCGCCTGATGATCGACGAAGCCGAAGCCACCGTCGGGACGGACCTGCCGGCGTTCGCCCCCGCCCAGTTCCACCCGGTCGTCTGGAGCGCCGCCGCCGCGCACTGGACCAACCATCAGTACCGGGTCGCGGTGCGGGAAGCCGCCGAGGCGCTCAACGTGCACTGGAAGGACCGGGTGGGCCGCCACGACGTTGACGACACCTCGTTCTGGCAGCAGACCCTCTCAGCGGGCGAGCCGAGCCCTGGCAAGCCGAAGCTCGCCTGGCCGGGCACCCCGACCGACAAGACGACCAAGAGCATGCGCGGCGGACTGGAACCGCTGGGCAGTGGGCTCATCAACCTGAGCTCCGCGCTCAAGGACCTGGCCGCCGGTCTGAACCTCACGGTCCGCAACGTCACTACCCACACCCGGGACGAGCTGACCGAGCAGGAGGCCATGGAGCGCCTGGCCGCCTACAGCTACCTGGCTCGCCTCCTCGACCGGTGCGAGCTGCGAACCGCACAGGAGCCCGCCCAGCAGTAGCTGATCCGGCGCTGCCGGGGTCCGCGAGGCTGGCCGTCCTGGTGGCCGCGCCGCAGGGCCGCGCACCGTCACCCTTGTGCCAGACCCGGACGCGACAAGGCCCAGGGCGACAGGCCGTCCGCCTGCCGCCCCGGGCTCCGGCCTCCTACACCCAACGCATCCCGAGTTCGGTGAGCCGCTCGGCACGGGCGGCGGGAACGGTGGCGCGCCTGCTGCGGCTGTTGGCGATGAACAGGCCGAG
>NZ_JAIZ01000236.1 GCF_000710465.2 Kitasatospora sp. MBT63
AGAGCTTGGTCGTTCTCGAAGAATCAGCCGGTGGCCGTCTCGCCTTCGGATGACAGGACGGGCTCCGGGCACCCACTCCCCGGGTCAGCCGGTCCCGGCCGGGTCGATGGGGCCGTCGTGTGCGGAGATGCCGGGTTTATGTTCAGTGGTGGCCGGTGATGGGTGGGTGCAGGTTGAAGCTCCGTCGGGTGAGCGATCTGGGAGGTCGTTCACTCTGACGGAGCTTGGGTTGGTGCGGTGGCAGCCGGTGGTCTGGCCGGATTTTTTTTACGGGATCGTTTCGGTTCTTTCCGGGTTGTGGCTTTGTTGTTCTACCAGGTCATTTGTCCTGTGTAGGCGCCGGTTCCAGTGTAGTAGGTGACGTCTACGTAGAGCGTTACATTGGCTGATCCGTTGTTCGTGTAGGTGACACTGTCCGTCTGGCCGGTCGCCTTCTCGCTGGACGCCAGCAGGGTCCCGCTGCTGTTTTTCAGGTAGAGGTCGAAGTCGGCAGTCGAGTTGGGGGTCATGGTGGCGGTCAGGGTCTTTCCTGCGGGGAGGGACACCTTGTAGTAGTCGAGGGTGTCGCTGGAGTTCATGGTGCCGGCGATCTTCGAGGGGGATGCCACACTGTTTGCCGTAGCTATGCTGTTGTTCGATTCGGTTTCATTGACGGTGGGAAGCTGGCCCGGGGCGCTGGCGGCGAGTGCTTTGGTGGCGTCGGCGATGCCTGTGCCGCATTGGCTGCAGGTGGCGGGGAATGCCCGGGCACTGGCTTTGATGGCCGCTTCGATCTGGTCGGGGGTGAGGCTGGGGTTCGCCGATTTGAGCAGGGCGGCGACGCCGGCGACGTGCGCGGAGGCATTGCTGGTGCCCTGGTAGTAGCCGTAGTTCGAGGCGCCGGGTGCCGTGGTGCCGGCGTTCAGCGTGGAGAAGATCCCGTTGCTGTTGCTGCTGCGGATGTCGCCGCCGGGGGCGGCGACGTCGACCACGGCTCCGTAGTTGGAGTAGTAGGCTCTGGCTCCGCCGCGGTCGGTAGCGGCGACGTTGATAACGCCGGAGCAGTTGCCAGGTGAGGAGTTCGCCGCGTTCTGGTTTTCGTTGCCGGCTGCGGTGACGACCGTGGCGCCGCGGCTGCGGGCGGCATTGATGGCGTTCTGCGTGGTCGTGTCGCAGGCACCGCCGCTGGAGAGGCTCAGTTCGATGATATTGGCGGGGTTGGGGTTGGCGGGCGCGCCGGAGACGGTGCCGCCGGAGGCCCAGATGATGCCGTCGGCGATGTCGGACGTCATGCCGCCGCACTTGCCGAGCACCCGCACGGGGAGGATCTTGGCGCCGTAGGCGACGCCTGCGATACCCGTGCCGTTGTTGGCGGCTGCGGCGATGGTGCCGGCTATATGCGTGCCGTGCCAGGACGAGTTCTCAGCGGGCTTGCCCGTGCCGCACTGGCCGGCGGTGACCCAGTCGCCCGGGTCGTGGGCGTCGGCGTCGCGGCCGTTGCCGTCTCCCGCAACGGTGGTGTCGGAGATGAAGTCGTAACCGGGAAGGATGTTAGCGGCGAGGTCCGGGTGGGTGGCGGTGGTGGCGGTGTAGCCGGTGTCGATGACGGCGACGGTAACGCCGGCGCCGGCGCCGGTGTTCCAGGCGGTGGGCGCGTTGATGCCGCCGGTGCTCTCGAACAGGTCCCACTGCAGGTTGTAGGAGGGGTCGGTGGGGACGGCCTGCGGTGTGAAGCGGCGGTCAGGCTCCACGTAGGCGACCCGCGGGTCGGCCTTGTACTTGGCGACGACATCGGCGACATCGGCGCTGGTGAGGCCCTTGCCGAGGCCGACGAGGGCGGCCCCGTCTGCGAAACGGTGCTGGAAGTCCACGCTCTTGCCGGCTGCCCTGCCCTTTGCGGTGGCGTCGGTCTTGGCGGCTGCGTCGGACCCGGCCTCGGCGGTGTTGGACTTGTAACCGACGATCAGGCCCTCGGCGGGGACCCCCGGGGCGGCCTCGGTGCCCGCCGACGAGCCCGCGGAGGCGTCCTGGGCCATGGCGGCCGAAGGAAGCACGGAGAGGGCCCCACACGCGAGGGCAACGACACTGATAACGGCCACCGAGGTACGGGATCTGCGGCCGTGACGGGAATACCATCTTTGTGCCGACCCGCCAGGAGGACTACCGTCCCGGACCGCTCCCTCGGAACTGTCCCGGCCGCCGGCCGGTTGCATCGATTTCCCACTGAAGTGCATCGGAGTTCTCCGTTCACATAACCCGCGGCCGGCAGGCCGCAGGATGTCGGGAGCAATCGGGAGTCTGAAATCTGGCCTTACCCGCAGGCCGGCCAGCTTTCAGCCGATCCGCCTCTGGACGACTCCGGAAAGCGATTGGACCATCACTGTAGGCCAGGCTCCGAGCAGGCCCTGTGGGGCGGCTCACACTCACCATGCACTACCGGCCCTACTCGCACCTCGAACCATCACTAAAAAATCCATGAGCAGGAAAAACAAACCAACAGGGAAAACGAAAGGAGCAGTCACATGCCCGACAGTTCGCCCGATGGTGAAATAAATCCCACTGCATCTTCGAATCCGCAGTGATTGAAGCCCTTTCGGCCGCTGCCAGCCAGCGGAGACAGAGCCTGTCTGATAATTGATCTTGTGGCAGGTCGAGATGAGCTGACGGACGCGGCGTGGGAGCGGATAGCCCCTCTGTTGCCACAGGTGGACGGGCGTGGCTGTCCCTGACGTGACCATCGACAGGTGGTCAACGGTATGCTGTGGCGGCTGCGGACGGTGCGTCGTGGCGTCACCTGCACGAGCATTACGGCCCCTGGCAGACCGTCTACGAGCGCTTCGCCCGCGGGGCATGGCATTGCATGACCGAGAAGTGAGCTCTTTCAGCTGCGGCTCGGGAGGGTGATGCCGTGTCTACCATTGACGGCCACCCGATCAGCAGGATTACGGTCCGGCGTGCCGGCCGCTGGATGGCGTCCCATGGAGTGGCGCAGCAGGGATCTTGGAGTAACCCCTGGCCATGGGGCAGCCATCGCGCAACTCTCTGAGCAGAAAGGCGAGTTCACTCGGGAGGTACGCGATGGCCTTATCCCAGTCTGACTTACTCCGCCTCATGGAGTCACTGTTTTCGGCGGACGGAATCGAGTTGATCGAGGAACTCCCCTCCACTTCATGACTGTTGGCGCAAGACCACTACACCACGTCAAGGGACACGACCCATCCGCCGAGCGTAGAGGACCCTTCGGAGCCTGATCCACAGAGATCTCAAAACGCGGTCTCAGAGCCGCGGACGGGGGTCTGTGCGCCACCAGGAGTTTGCCACACCGGTGCTCTGCGGTATTCACCCCCTGCGCCACAACACGTGCCGCGCGGTCACAGATGAGTCGGAGCGGCTTCGCCGAACCACCTACGAAGCGGGAGCAGTGCAGCGGCGGCCATGGACCCGGACCGGTGGGTGTGGCTGCCAGGGGTCGGTTGTGCGGCGGCTTGACATGAAGCCAGGCCCATGGCAGAAGATCGGCCGGCAAGTCCACAACGTCAGAACTGTAACATCTGCATGCATTCCTGCGTGGGGGGATGAGACGAAGACGAATGTCGGACAAGGGCCTCTCCGACCGGCGGTGATCTCACGTATCGCGTGATTACTTCTATTCCATCGCCGCGCCGGTCAATTGCCGTTTCAGCCGTTGCTTCCGGCTTGTTCTTCCATCCACTGCCGGCGGAGTTCCTCTCGAGTTTCGGCGAAGGAATCCCATGCCGCCTGCGTGTCACCCGAAAGGCTGCTTCTCAGAGCTTCCATGGCGGACACAAGCTGCTCGCTGGCATTGTTGAAACAATCCGCGAGGGTGGCATCGAGCGCCGCCCAGTCAAAATCTGGCCGCCCCAGCACATCGTCCAAAATAGTCGGCCTGAGCGGTTCCCCGTCGGCTTCCATCCGGTCCCCGTCACCTGCGGCTGGATGGTTTCCCGCCCAGGCCTCGACCCAGCTGAAAATCCACTGCGCGTAGCCCTCCGGAAGGGACGTCAGTTGCCTGAGGAAATCGGCCGAATTCCTCGCGGCTGATTTGTCGATGGCCGTCCAGAGGTAGCCTATATTGCCACTGCATTGCATGGCGTGTTCCAAAAGAACCTGGTCGACGGTTGGCGTGTAGCCGCTGTGCCCGCTCGCGAAGGTGAAGATCTCCGAGTCGAGCACACCATCCGCTTCGTATTCCCTTCCGTCATCACCTCGCAGGTGGAATACATTGTCCGGCGAGAGCCACTTTCCGATGATGGTCCAGAGATGGAGATTTGCTTTCGCCACCCCGGAGTTCGGGATGTTCCGTCCGATACTTCCGTTTAGATAGTACCAGAATGCATCGCGCCAATCCTGGGATGGCAGTGAGTCAGCGAGCGTTGCGGGCATGGGAACGTCGGGATCCCAGATGACGCGGGGAATCATTTGCCAGGCTTTTTTGGGCGTGGTCCATTGAATGGGATTCTCGACCGCTTCGAAAAATTTGGAATGGACCGTTACGAGGTCGTTCCTCCTCCCGCCGAATCCGTCTAGCGGAGCCTTCGTTCCGCTGGGCAGATTCTCGAATTCATCTGCCCCTAGGGCGCTGAATGCACGCTTTCCCAATGTTTGATGAAAATTCCAGAGTGACGGCTCGTGGCGGGTGTCATTCTCCTTGAACGTATAATTTTTGCTGCTGCCGTCCCAGTCGAGTTCCTTATCCTGGTCACTGTCATGGGGAGACTCGTTGCCGAGCGGCAGCGTCGAACCGCCCCTTCGCCCCAACCTGCAGTTGATCAAGTGCAGTGATTCAATTCCCTCTTCTTCTTCGACGATTCTCTGAACTAGCTTCGACAGCTTATAGTCCTCTTCGACGATGCCCTTCACTCCCACTATTGCCTTGGTGTGCTTATTGTAGGCTTTCTCGATAATGTCGGTGCCAAGTATGTACAGCTTTCCACGGAGCTGACTGCTGGTGGCTACCGCGAGGTGCTGAGCAAGTTCATCTCCATTGAATGAGGTGAGGCCGATTTCCGTAGCTTCTTGACCCTTTTTTACTTCTTGGGTGCAGCCGACTGCCAGCATTCCTCCGGTGGACAGAACGGCAAGCCCATTCCCCCGCTTGGTCACTCTCCCCGATTCTGCATAAAAATACAAGTCGCACGGGGCTATGAACTTCTCACCGCGGTAACTCTCCCGTCCGTGGCAGACAATGTAGCCCGAGGCCATGGCCCCTCCATTCATTAAGACGGATATGCAATCGATGATCAACGTTCGTGTGGGGTGCTGAAGACCTATGATCGCGAGAGTCGGGCGGTCGACTCGCGCCCATCAGGCCAGACCTTTGGGGGCATCGGGTGTCCTTTTGGGCAACGGCGGCCCGGTTGCCCCGGCACTGACGGGGCGAGACGTGTCGCCGCAGGATACTGACCTGGCGCGACAGAGCCCCTCGGCGGTGTCGTGATGGTCGCACTTGCCGCGACACCGCCGAGTGCGTTCTATCGCGCCACGATCCTGCGCTGCCCCGCGGTGCGGGAGGCAGTCGAGCGCGCCTCGTAGTCGACCTGCACTTGAGGGTGTTCACCCGGATCGCGATGGAAGGGGGATCGGCGGACTACGCACGAGCGTGCACAGGTTCATGAGCGACTTTGCCTGGCTCGGAAATTCGCTCTTGCGGGGACTTGGTACAGCTCATTTCGCTGATTAGCCGCTTCGGCCTTTCCGCTGGAAATCTGACCTGGCAGCGGCGCGGACATAGTAGGAGGGGCTTGAGGGTTTCAGCTCCGAGCCGGATCTCTTCGAGGATGAGAGGTAGTTTGTCGAGGCGGTTGGGCGCTACGCGCCGGATGACGAGAAGCGCGGCGGCTTGGGACAAGTGGAGGGTTGCGCGTTCGCCGGGTCGGGGAGTTCGGGCGCCGATTTGCTCGTCCCAGGAACCCCAGCCGACCCACGCCACCGGCGGCTGCGCAGCACCGGTCTAGCTCACCGGCACAGCACCACCACCGACGCGGAAACCGGCGAGATCCTGCGGCACTACACCACGGCGACCGCCGGCCCACCCCGACGCCCGTCAGCGGGATACCACTCCTCGAAGTCGCTGTCCGTGAACAGCCTTTCCAGATGATCCCGTACCCACATCGTCGCCGTGCCCCGAAGGGCGGGGTGGCACCGGGCCCGCAGGACCCGCCGGTGTCGGATGGCACGATGTCAACCCCGCCTGCGTCGCCCGTTCTCGGCCGGCCGTGGCCTCAGGCCGCGGCCGCGGCGGAGCCGGCAGTCCGGTGCCGGACCGCCGGCCCGAGGGCCAGGCCGCCCGGTCCGGTGATCGCGATCAGCAGGAAGGCCCAGCAGAACATCGCCGCGGGCTCGCCACCGTTCTGGATCGGCCACAGGCCGTGCTCCTGGTGGACACTGAAGTAGGCGTAGGCCATCGAGCCCGAGCAGAGCAGCGCGGCGGGACGGACCACCAGTCCGAGCAGGACCAGGGCTCCCGCGGCCAGCTGGATCACGGCGGCCCACCAGCCGGGCCACTGCCCGACCTCAGGCGTCCTGCCGTGCGCCCCTCCGAGGACGCCGAAGAGGGTCGCGGCACCGTGGCATGCGAAGAGGACGGAGACCACGATGCGGAACAATCCCTGAACGACGGGGCGGCCGCGTTCGAGGTACGGCGAGAGGTCTGCGGACACTGGAACTCCTTGGGTGAGGACGAGGAGATCGGGCAGGCGCCCGAAGCGGTCGCAGGATGACCGCCGAGCCGGCCACACGCTTCGCCACGAGGCCGGATTTGACACCCGTTCATCAAGAGTGACCCCGTGTCATGTTCCTGGCCAGATCCGTGAACCTCTCAATTTCTTCTGCTTGGGTGTGGTGGCCAGCGGGGGCCGGTGACGAGGTACCGGCTCGTGCTGTCGGTCATACCCGCCAGGGTCACCTTGCTGGCCGTCGAGTCGCTCGGGCCGGCCAGCGGGCTGACCGACGCCCACGTCCCGTTGGTGTCGATGGTGCGGGTGGTGCGGGTGGTGCGGTAGAGCTTGCCATGACCGGTCCCGACGGCGCTGGCGTGGCTGGTGTTGTTCGGCATGCCCGTCAGCGCGATGCTCGAGGCGTTGACGTCGAGGCTGCTCCAGCCGCCCGGTGCCACCCAGCAGCCACTTCCGTGATCACCGCACGTACCCGACAGACACCACCGGCACCAGGCCGCCACCACCCGAACGGGCGGGCGGACACCCGGCCCCCGGCCCGAGCCCCGCCGGAAGCCCGGCAGGCCATGATGCAGAAACCCCCCAGGCCGGGACGCTGGTGTCCTTACCAGTTCTTTGACGCTGGGCGTCGTGCGGATGGTCGCCAGTGCCGTAAAGGGCTCCCGCCGGGGCGATGCCTCCAGCCTGTTCGGGAGGCCCCGATGGACCTGCAATCACGCACCCCCGCCCACCGGAGACAACAGCCCCGCCGCCGAAGAGTCGCAGGCTCCGCGCGGCAGGGCGGCGCTCCACGGCTGCACTCCTCGGCGGCGTGGTACTGCCGGCGGCAAGCTTCATCGCGCTCACTGCGCTGCCCGCACACGCCGACACCTCGGCCCCCTACCAGTCATCCCCGGCCACCGACGGATCCGGATCCATCTCGGTCCTGTGCACCTACAGCTACACCGGAGCCGAGGCGGCCTTCACCGTCCCTTCCGGCATCCGATCCGTCAACGTCACCGCCACTGGCACGGCCGGCGAGAGTGGCCATGCTGCCGGCAACGTCCTCGGGGGCGGTGGCGGAGCAGGTGACACGGTGGCCGCTACCCTGGCCGTACAGCCGCAGCAGGTGCTCTACATCGAGGTCGACCACAACGGCGGGGCTGGCGGGCCCGGCGTGTACAACGGGGCCGCGGGAAGCGGAGGCGGCTCCAGCACCGTGCAGAGCTGCAGCATCAACGATCCGGCATGCACCAACTCGATCACCGGAGGCACAGGCGACCCACGAATAGTGGTCGCTGCCGGTGGTGGCGGTGGTGGCGGCGGCAATCCGTCAGAGACCGGCGGCGTTGGCGGCGGCGCCAACCACGGTGCAGCCGGTCCAGGCGGCACAGGTGTCTACGCCTCCGGTGCTGCGGGCGGGACCAGCATCGCAATGGCCTCTGACGCGCCCACCGGCGTGCATTACAGTGGAATTCATTTCTACGGAGGGTTCGGCGGAGGACTGAGTGGCGGTGGGGGAAGCTCCACCACGCTGGGCGCCAGAGGCGCCAGTGGAGGCAGAACCTCACAGGGAGACGGCCTTGGCGGCCCCGGTGGCGCTGGCTCGTTTGCCGGAGACGGGGCTCCCTCGGGCCAAACCGGCGCAGCCGGCAGCGTCGTCACCGGTGGCAGAGGCGGTGACGGGTCCGTCGCCACCGTCGGCGGTTACGGCGGTGCTGGGGAGGGGGCGGCGGAGGGTCAAGAAACGATTCGGGCGCCGCAGGCGGCGCAGCGGGTGCCAACTTGGTCCCCGCGGGTGGTTCTGCGAGCGCGGCAACGACGGGTCAAGAGGTCATCATCGGCTATACCTTGACGCCGGCCGCCATCTCCAGCGCCGACAACAACAGCAGCAGTTCGGCGTTCACCGTCGGCACTGCGGGAGCGTTTACCGTCACGGCCACCGGCGCGCCCAGCCCGGCTCTGAAGGCGTCCGGTCTGCCGCCGTGGGCGTCGTTCGCCGACAACGGCGACGGTACCGCGACGCTGTCCGGCACCCCCACCGGCGCGGGCACGAGCACACTCACCATCACCGCGACCAACGGTGTCGGTGACCCGGTCACCCAGGCCTTCACCCTCACCGTCGACAAGATCGCGACCACGACCTCGGTGACCGCCACCCCGAACCCGGCGACCACGGACCAGCAGATCACCCTGAACGCCACCGTCGCCAACAACCCCGCCGCAGGGCCGGTGCCGCAACCTTCACCGCCCGCGCCACCGACACCGGCGGCGCCTACGCCGAACGCACCTTCACCCTGACGGTGAC
>NZ_JAIZ01000237.1 GCF_000710465.2 Kitasatospora sp. MBT63
GAGCCGCTGCGGCGGCAGCGCGGCGACCGCCGCCAGCAGCGGCAGGCCGTCCCCGGCGCCGGCCGCGGCCGGGCGGCCCTCGCCTGCGGCGCCGATGCCGCGCGGGGTGCGGACCACGAAACAGGGCCGTTCCAGCTCGGCCAGCACCTGGTAGACGCCGGCCGGGTCGGTACTGGGGTACTGCTCCCCCTGCCAGAGCAGTGGTGTCTGCGGGTGGTTCATGTCGGTTCGCTCTCCTCGGACAGGGGTGGTCAGGCGGTTTCCGCAACGACCTCGATCGCGACACCGGTGAGCTCGTAGATGCGCAGGCCCGGCTTCCACAGGTCGGCGTCGGCGATCACGACGACCCGGCCGGCCTCCCGGCGGACCTCGCGCACGTGCACGTCGAAGCGCAGTTCCCGGTCGTGCCGCAGGATCTGGCCGCGGTACTTCCAGGCCGTCTCCACGTCGGTGGCGAGCGCGAAGCGCGGGCGCTCGATCCCCTCGGCCAGGCCCTGCTCCAGCACGAACAGCCGCAGCGCCTGCAGCACCGCCTCGACGCCGAGCGAGCCGGGCATCACCGGGTCGCGGTGGAAGTGGCAGTCGAAGTACCACTCGTCGGGGCGGACCTCGCGGTGGCCGTGCAGGTAGCCGAGACCGTGCCGGCCGCCGTCGGCGACCAGGTCGACCCGGTCGACCAGGTCGAAGTGGCCGCCCGGCAGGTGCAGCCGGCCGCCCGCCGGGTCGGTGAACGCGGCCGCGCCGCCGCCGAGTTCGATCCGGCGGACGCGGTCGGCGGCGGGCTGCTCCTGGTCGATCCAGGGGGCGACGTACTTCCCTGCGTCCAGGCCCGCCTGGTTGGCCAGCGCCGCCTCGCTGAAGTAGCCGAACAGCGACTCGCCGGTGTAGAACACCTCGCCGTCGGCGGAGAGTTCGTAGCTGAAGTTCTGCAGCACGGCGCCCTGGACGGCGCTGGTCATCAGCAGCTTGGAGTGGTGGCGGATGGTCTTGCCGCGCAGGTCGACGTCCTTGACCAGGGTGGCCCGGCCGTCGAGGTTGCGGATCGCGTACTCGGTCTGCGGCTGCTTGAGGGTGGCGCCGAGGTAGTAGCCGAGCAGGATGGCGGCCTGCAGCGAGGTCTCCATCAGCACCGCGTTGGGCACGTGCGGGTGGGAGTTGTGGGTGTAGTACCAGGCGTCGTCCGGGGAGTCGTACTCGGTGACCATCTCCGAGCCGGGGCCGAGCTCGCCGCGGGTGCCCTTCAGCGACATGATCCGGTCGACGAACTGGAAGTCCCCGTTGGGGATGTAGGGCGCCCGGTGGTCGGCGTAGACGTCGAACTCCGGCCCCATCGCGGTGCCCAGGTCGCCCTTGGCGGCGTGCGCCAGGTGCAGCTCGTTGATCATCGCGGGCTCGCCGGAGCGGTTGCGCCGCCCCAGGAAGGCGGGCACGCCGCCGGGTTCGGGACGGTACGGGGTACCGTCCTTCTCCCGGATCTGGATGCCGAAGTTGCGCATCCGGATCACCGGCTTGTCGCCCAGGTACACCAGGATGTCCGCGACCACCGAGGGGCGCGGGAGCATGGTCAGCTCCATCACCTCGATCTCGTACCGGATCTCCCGGTGCGCGGGGGTGATCTGGCCGCGGACCTGGACCTCGGTCTGCAGGCCGATGATGGTCTGGAAGCGGGCGTCCGGCAGCACCAGGTGCATGCCCTGGTGCAGCAGGTACGCCTGCAGCGCCTGCACCGCGCCCTCGGCGACCATCGAGCCGGCCAGTACCGGGTCGTCCGGGAAGTGGCACTCGAAGTACCAGGCGTCCGGCTGGAGTTGCTTGTGCGCGGTGAGCGCGCCGAGGCCGCGCGGGCCGCCGGTGCGGTCGATCCGCAGCCCGTCGATCATCCGCAGCCGGGCGTCCGGCAGCCGCAGCGCCGGGTTGAGGCCCTCGTCCTGGGCGTGCTCGGGGCCGAACACCTCGCGGGGACGGCCCTGCGCGAGCAGTTCCAGGTCGGCGGCGTCCAGATGGTTCTTCGCGGTCCGGGCCAGCGGCTTGAACCAGGTCCTGGTGAGCGCCGCCCGGGCGGCCTTCTCCTTCTCGGTGATCACCACCCCGAGCGGGGTGTCCAGCTCGGCCTGGCTGAAGAACCCGGCCGAGGCGTCCTTCAGCTCCAGGATCAGCTCGCCGTCGGCGTAGCAGAGGTAGCTGAAGAAGAAGAGGGTGGTGTCGCCCTGGGTGACGAAGCGGTTGATCGAGATGTCGTAGCGCAGGGTCTGCCCGGCCCGCGGCAGGTCGCCGTGGAACACCAGGGTGGAGTCCAGCAGCCGGTAGACCCGCTCGCCCTTGTTGCGGAAGTCGATGCCGAGGTAGCTGATCAGCAGCAGGTCGCACTGGCCGGCCTCGATCGCGACCGCCGGCGGCACCCCGTCGTCGACGGTGTACCAGGCGTCCTCGGGCACGTCGTACTCGGTGCGGATGAAGGACGGCCGGTAGACGCCGGTCTCCGCCCGCAGGTCGGTGACCCGGGTGACGAAGTGGTACGGCGGCGCGGGCAGCCGCACCCGCTTGCCGTAGCCGTCGATCTCGGCGAAGGCCGGGCCGAAGACCGCGGCCAGCGAGCCGGTGGCGAACTCCAGCAGGTCGGCCTCGTCCCAGATCACCCCCTCGGCCTTGGCCGGGGCGGGCTCGGGCGCGGGCACGGGCACCGGCGTGGGCGCCGGCGCCTGGGCGGGCGGGAGTTCCGCCCGCGGGGTGAACCCGACCGCCTCCGGCGCCGGGGCGGGCGGCAGGCCGGCGCTCTGCGCGGGCGGCCCCT
>NZ_JAIZ01000238.1 GCF_000710465.2 Kitasatospora sp. MBT63
CTGGGTCTTCTGCGAGCGGGACTCCTCGCCCGCCCGCTCCTCCTCGGGCACCGACGGGTCCCACTCGATCCGCTGCGAGAGCGTCTCACCGAGCCTGCTGGTCTCGAAGTGCCCGGTGGAACGAGCGGTCGCCGCCCGGCCGGGGCCCTCCGACACCGACACCTTCGTCGACTTGACGGCCATACCGGCCGCGTCCTCGATGCCCTCGATGTCACCGGCCCCGGTCAGGGTGTGCTCGGTGACCTGGCTCTTGCCGTCCGCACCCGTCGTCGTGACCGTCACCGGCAGCGAGAACCGGTCGTCGTACACCGTCT
>NZ_JAIZ01000239.1:0-1483 GCF_000710465.2 Kitasatospora sp. MBT63
GCCGGGTGCTCCTGCGGATCCTGGGGCGGCGGGGCGCCGGGGTGGGCGTGGGGGTGGGGGTCGTGGCGCGCAGGGCGAGGCACAGCAGCTCCGCGCCGAGCGGCCCGGACCGCAGGCGCAGTCCGCGGCCGGCCGGGGCCAGCAGCAGGTCGCCGCGGTCCGCCAGGTGCTGGGCGCCGTCCGGCACCTGCTCGGCGACGACCGGGCCGCGCAGGACGAACCAGACGGACTCGCCGTCCGGCCGGCCCGGGTGTTCGTGAACGGCGCCGGGACTCAGCCGCAGCTGGTCGATGGAGTCGGTGGCGCTGCGCAGCACGGCGCGCTGGGCGAGCGGCCTGACCCGGATGAACTCGCCGTCCGGGCCGGCCAGGACGGCGGCCGAGGCGGAGGCGGTGCTGACGACGATCATCGGTGGGCCCCTCGGGGGACGGCCAGCACGGCGTGGAAGTACTCCAGGCCCGCCGGGCCGGCGGCCAGGGTGACGCTGCCGCCGAGCGGCAGCGTCAGGCCGGTGCCCTCCGCGAGCTCGACCTCCACCTCCCGGCCGCCGGCCCGGCCGGAGCCGGTGGTGACGTACAGGGCGTGCTCGACGCCGTCGGCGTCCAGGTCCAGCTCGGCGTCGGGCTCCAGCCAGGAGAGGCCGACGCCGAGCAGCGGGCCGGTCAGCACCCGGCCCGGGTCGACGGCGCGGCCCCGGTGCAGGGAGGTCACGGCGGTCCGGTCGGTCCGGTGGGTCCGGTGGGTGGTGGTCATGGCGGATGCTCCTCGTCCGTGGGTCGTCCGGTGCTGTGCTTCGACGATCGGCCGCCCGCTGTCCCGGGTGCACGGGTGCGGTGTCCCGTCCCGTCCCGTCCCGGCCCGGTCAGCGCTCGGCCGGGGCCGGGACGCCGGAAGTGCGGGAGTGCGGGAGTGCGGGACCCCGGTGGGCCGGACGGCTTCGGCCCCGGCGCGCAGCGCCCGGTCGTCCACCCCGGTCAGCAGGCTGCCGCGGCCGGTGTGCGGCCGGCCGAGTCCGGTCAGCAGGACCAGTCCGTCCTCGCCGTCCCGGGCGGCGGCCACCGGGACGGCGGCCGCGAGGCCCGCCGGGTCGACCCCGGGCGGCAGGACCACCGGCAGCCCGGCGCGCCGCAGCAGGTCGCGGTGGGCCTGTTCGTCCTCGGCCGGCAGCAGGCCGAGCCGGACCGCGATCCGGGCGGCGACCAGCATGCCGAGACCCTCCGACGGGCCCTCGCCGAGCGCGCCGCCCGCCAGCAGGCGGATCGCCCGGCCGACGGTGCGGCCGTAGCCGAGGGCGCGTCCCGGTCCGCGTTCCAGCGGGTCGTCGCGGGTGACTGCGGCCCGGGCGTCCGCGCACAGGGCGAGGAACGCGGCCAGCTCGCGCGGCCGGTAGCCGCCCTCGGGGCGGAGCGCGGCGGCCAGCGGCCGGTACCCGGCGGGACTGACCGCCAGCACGGCGCGGACCGCCTCCACCAGATCGGCGGGG
>NZ_JAIZ01000239.1:1586-31263 GCF_000710465.2 Kitasatospora sp. MBT63
CCGGTGCCTGCCACAGGCCGAGCACGCCCGACCCGACGGTGTGCCGCAGGGACAGCGCGGGGCCGCAGGCGGCCGCGAGGGTGCCGGGCACCTGGACCAGGCGCAGGCCGTTGAACAGCAGTCCGGCCAGCAGCCCGGCGGTGTGCGCGGCGCGGCCGCCGCCCACGCCGAGCACGACGCTACGGCGGGTGGCGCCGGCCGCCAGCGCGCGTTCGGCGAGGCGCTCGACGGAGCGCAGCGTGCCGGCGGCCGGGACGTCCATCCGGACGGCACGGGCCGGGAGGTCCGCCGCGAACGCCTCCGCGGACCCGGGCCCGGTCACCGCGACGAACAGGTCTGCGTGGAGGGCGGCCAGTTCTGTGGTGAGGTCGGGGCGGGTGGCCGGCCCGCTGCGGGCCAGCAGGCGGACGGTGGCCCCGCCGGTCTGGATCTGCCGGTCGAGGGCGGCCGGCCGGGTGGGGTGGGTCATCGCACTCCTCCGCTCTGCCGGCCCTGGCAGCGGGCCGACCCTGGCAACAGTCCGCCGCCCACCGCCCCGGGCACCTGAGCCCCTCCACCCGTCCCGGACCCGGTCCCGGTCCCGCCCCGGGGGACGGGACGCACAGGACGAACGGCCGCCGCCGGGGGCGGACGGGAACAGCGCAGCTGGACCTGCGGCACCTCCCCGTCACCGCCAGCCGGGCCCTCCCCTCCCGGGGCGTCTCCTGGAGGCCCGCGCCCACCCGAAACGCAGCACGCACCACCCGGGAGCGGAACCTGCCGCGCCACCCGCCGGAGGCGCCCAGCCGAAGGCGCACGCGCACCCCCGCGGAGCGGAACCCGCCGCGCCCTCCCGCACCCGCCGAAGGCGCACACACACCACCGCGGAGCGGGAGTTGCCGTGCCACCTGGCCCCCGCCGGAGGCGCCCAGCCGAGCACACCCACCACCGCGGAGCGGAACCCGCGGCCCTCCCGCGCCCCAGCCGGAGCCCCTCCCCTCGCCGCACACGCGCACCCCCGCGGAGCGGAACCCGCCCCCCGCCGTAGGCGCCCCCCTGTGGTGTCAGGTGCGGGTGAGGAGGTCGGGGCGGCGCGGTGGCAGGGCCGAACTGACCTCGTGGGGCAGCACGGTGAGGCAGAGCAGTTCGGCACCGAGCGGTCCGGCGTGCAGGTGGACGCGTTCGCCGTGCGGGGCGAGCAGCAGGTCGCCGTCGGTGAGGGTGCGCTGCGGCACGTCGGGGCAGTCCAGCAGGGCGGCCGGCCCGCGCAGCACGTACCAGGCGGCCTCGGTGCCCTCGCGGCCGGACAGGTCGAAGCAGGCGCCGGGGCCGAGCCGGACGTGGTCGAAGGCCTCGGTCTCGCTGTGCAGCATGCCGCGGCGGGCCAGGCAGCGGACGTGCAGCCGCTGGGTGCCGGGCCCGAGGTGGACGGCCGCGCGGGCGGTGTCGGCGACGATCACGGCCGTTCACCTCCCGCCGCGGGCACCGGACCGGGCAGCGGACCGTGGCCGTCCGGGACGGCGAGTTCGGCGTGCACGTACTCCAGTCCCCCGCGCCCGGCGGTGAGCGCCGCCGAGCTGCCGAGCGGCAGGGTCAGGGCCCGGCCGGGCCGCAGCGGTACCCGCAGTCCGGCGGTGGCGGCGCGTCCGGAGCCGGCGCTGACGAACAGGGTGCGCTCGACGACGTCGGCGGTCAGCGTGACCCGTTCGCCGGGCCGCAGCCGGACCGTCTCCAGCAGCCGCAGCGGCCCGGACAGCACGACCGTGGGGTCGATCCGGCCGAGCCGGCGCAGGTTGGTGACGAGCGAGTGGTCCAGCAGTGGTGTCCGCGGCGACGGGAGCAGTGGGGCGGTCACTTCGATCACCAGCCATTCCAGGGCCTGCCGGCCCAGGTTGCGCAGGCCGTGCCGGGTACCGACGCGGGTGAGGACCGCGTCTCCGGCCCGGACGGGGTGGGGGTGGCCGTCGAGGGTGATCTCGCCGTGGCCGGCGAGCAGGACGTACACCTCCTCGGTACGGGTGTGCAGGTGCTCGCCGCTGACGCCGCCGCGCGGGATCCTGGCCCACTCGACGGCCTCCCAGCCGCCGCCGAGACCGGCCCGGCGGGCCAGGCAGGCCCACTGGGTCAGTCCCGAGGTGCCGTGCACGCCGTGGACGGCGACCGGGTCGCGGGTGTCCGCGACGATCACCGCGGTGCGCACGACAGCTCCTCCAGGTCGGCCGCGGCGGCGGCGAGCTCCGCCGGGGTGAGGTCGTCGACGAAGCAGCCGTCGCCGATCCCGACGGGCAGCGGCAGCCGCTGGCGGCCGTCGCGGTGGCGGACGGTGTCGGTGAGCGCGTCGCCGAGGGTGTCGGGCTCCATCAGCGGGTGGAAGACGGGCAGCCGCAGCCGCCGCATCAGGGCGAGCACGCGTTCGCGCTGTTCGAGGTCGAGCAGCGCGCGGCGGGCGGCCAGCACGGTGGTGAGGGCCATGTCCAGGCAGACCGCCTCGCCGTGCAGCAGTTCGGGCAGCGCCCGCATCTCGACGGTCGGACTGAACGAGTGGCCGTAGTCCATCGACCGTTCCAGGCGGTGCTCCCAGAGGTTGGGCTGGAGCTCCTCGAGCATGCCGTGCACGGCCCGGGTCAGCACCTCGGTGCCTGCCGTGGGGCCCTGGAAGCGTTCGGCGACCAGGTCCGGGCCGTGGGCGTCGAGCAGCTCGAACAGCCGGCGGTCCTTGATCAGGGCGACCTTGAGGATCTCGGCCATGCCGTTGCTCAGGTGGCGGTGGTCCAGGGTGGCCAGGAAGGCGGGGTCCAGCAGGGTGGCGGTGGCCGGGTGGTAGGTGCCCAGCCGGTTCTTGTGGCGGCCGAAGTTGACGCCGGTCTTGGCGCCGACGCCCGCGTCCACCAGGCCGATCAGGGTGGTGGGCACCCGGACGAAGGGGGTGGAGCGCCGGTAGAGGCTGCAGGCGAGGCCGACCACGTCCATCAGGACGCCGCCGCCCATCGCGATGACCGGCTCGCCGCGCCGGGAGATGCCGAAGCGGTCCATCTGCTCGGCGACCCGGAACACCGACTCCATGTCCTTGACCCGCTCGTGGGCGGGCAGCACGCACAGCTCGTACGCCACGCGGCGGGCCAGGAAGTAACGGTGGATGCGGTCGCCGTACAGCTCGTGCACCCGGGCCTCGACGACGACCAGCCGCCGGCCGGCCGGTCCGCCGGCCCGGGCCAGCGCGGGGTCGGCCGGGTCGAGCAGGTGCGGGGTGAAGCGGACCTGGTAGCTGACGGGCAGGGCGGTGGTCACCGTCCAGGAGCTGACCGGCTCCCCCGTGGTGAACAGGCCGTGGTCGGCCGGCGCGGCGGCCGGGGTGGCGGAGGTGTTCGCGGCGGCCGATGTGGCCGGGGTGGTCGGGGTGGTCGATGTGGTCACGGTGGGGCTCCTTCGCAGAGGGCACGGTGTGGGGTCCGGCCTCCACCGTCGCGATCCCGGTGTCCCGGACGCACGGGTGCGGGGCCACCCCCGGTCCCGCCCGGGTCCCGGGCCCGGTGGCGGACGTACCGTGGAGAAGGAGGCGCCGCCATGCACTTCACCGACCGCAGGGACGCCGGCCGCCGGCTGGCGGCCGGGCTGACGCATCTGCTGTCCACCGACCCGGTGGTGGTGGCCCTGCCCCGGGGCGGCGTACCCGTCGGGGCCGAGGTCGCCCGGGCGCTCGGCGCCCCGCTGGACATCTGCGTGATCCGCAAGCTCGGTGTGCCGAGCCAGCCCGAGCTGGGCATGGGCGCGATCGGCGAGGACGGCGCCCGGGTGGTGAACGAGCGGGTGGTCCGCGGCGCGGGCGTCACCGACGCGCAGCTCGCCGCCGTCGAGCGGCAGGAACGGGCCGAGCTGGCCCGCCGCGCGGAGCGCTACCGGCACGGCCGCCCGGCCGTACCGGTGCGCGGGCGGACCGTGGTGGTGGTGGACGACGGGGTGGCGACCGGTTCGACCGCGCTGGCCGCCTGCCGGATCGTGCGGGCCCGCGGCGCGGCCCGGGTGGTGCTGGCGGTCCCGGTCGCGCCGGTGGACTGGACGGACCGGCTGGCCGGCGCCGCCGACGAGCTGGTCTGCCCGTACACGCCGGCCCGGTTCTGGGCGATCGGGCAGTTCTACGACGACTTCGAGCAGACCACCGACACCGAGGTGCTGGACTGCCTGGGCGAGGCCGAGCACCGGGAGCCCTCCGGGCCGGACGCCCGGGAGCTGGTCTTCGACCTGCCGGGGGCGCGGCTGCCCGGGGAGCTGCTGGTGCCGGGCCGGCCGCTCGGCGTGGTGCTGTTCGCGCACGGCAGCGGCAGCAGCCGGCGCAGCCCGCGCAACGCGGCCGTCGCCCGTGCGCTCAACCGGGCGGGCCTGGGCACACTGCTGTTCGACCTGCTCACCGAGGCCGAGGAGCCGGACCGGGGCAAGGTGTTCGACCCGCCGCTGCTCGGCGGCCGGCTGGCGGAGGTGACCCGGCGGCTGCGCGCCGACCCGGCCTGCGCCGGTCTGCCGCTCGGCTACTTCGGCGCCAGTACGGGGGCCGCCGCCGCGCTGTGGGCGGCCACCGAGCCGGGGACCGAGCCCGCCGCGATCGTCTCCCGGGGCGGGCGCCCGGACCTGGCCGGGCCCCGGCTCGCCGCGGTCACCACGCCGACCCTGCTGGTGGTCGGCGGTGCCGACACCGGCGTCCTGGAGCTCAACCGGCTGGCCAGGGCGGAGCTGGGGGGCGAGAGCGCGCTGCTGGTGGTGCCGGAGGCGGGCCATCTGTTCGAGGAGCCGGGTGCGCTGGCGGCGGTCGCCCGGCTGGCCGCCGAGTGGTTCACCCGGCACTTCACGTTCGAGGATTGAGCCAAGGACCGGTTCGGGGACTGATCCGGGAAGGACCGGGCGGAGCCCCGGAGGGCTGGTCAATCTGAGCAGAAGAAACGGTCCGGTGCTGCTCACCTTGTACACATTGATCAGTGAAAACCCGACCTGTTGCCCAACCAGCCCGACGGGAGCAAGCTCTGCCCAACCGGTGGCGCCCACCTGCTGCGCCGCGGACCCCTCGACGTGGAGGAAGCACCGATGACCGCCAACGCCGTTGAACTCACCCCCGAGGAGCTGGAGGCCGGCCTCGACGCGGAGCAGCTGCGCCGCCTGGTCGGCCTGGTCGAGCACGACCCGGCCCAGGACCCCTTCCCGGTGATCGCCCAGGACGCGGTGGTCTTCGTCGTCGGCAACGCCACCCTGACGGCCCAGCTGTACCAGGTCGTCTTCGGGATGGAGCTGGTCGCCTACTCCGGCCCCGAGACCGGCCGCCGCGACCGCAAGGCGTACGTGCTGCGCTCCGGCTCCTGCCGCTTCGTGATCAAGGGCGGGGTGGCCCCGGACAGCCCGCTGCTGGACCACCACCGCCGGCACGGCGACGGCGTGGTCGACCTCGCGATCGAGGTCCCGGACGTGGACAAGTGCATCGCGCACGCCCGCGCCCAGGGCGCCCGGATCCTGGAGGAGCCGAACGACGTCTCCGACGAGAACGGCACCGTGCGCCGCGCGGCCATCGCCACCTACGGCGAGACCCGGCACACCCTGGTCGACCGCTCCCGCTACACCGGCCCGTACCTGCCGGGCTACGTGGTCGCCGAGACCAAGGTGCAGCGGCCCGAGGGCACCCCGAAGCGGCTGTTCCAGGCGCTCGACCACGCGGTCGGCAACGTCGAGCTCGGCCACATGAACGAGTGGGTCGGCTTCTACAACAAGGTCATGGGCTTCGTGAACATGGCGGAGTTCGTCGGCGACGACATCGCCACCGAGTACTCCGCGCTGATGAGCAAGGTGGTCGCCAGCGGCAACCACCGGGTGAAGTTCCCGCTGAACGAGCCCGCCATCGCCAAGAAGAAGTCGCAGATCGACGAGTACCTGGAGTTCTACGGCGGCCCCGGCTGCCAGCACCTGGCGCTCGCCACCAACGACATCCTCACCACCGTGGACGTGCTGCGCTCGCGCGGCGTGGAGTTCCTGGCCACCCCCGACTCGTACTACGACGACCCCGAGCTGCGTGAGCGGATCGGCAAGGTCCGGGTGCCGGTCGAGGAGCTGAAGAAGCGCGGCATCCTGGTCGACCGCGACGAGGACGGCTACCTGCTGCAGATCTTCACCAAGCCCCAGGGCGACCGGCCGACGGTGTTCTTCGAGTTCATCGAGCGGCATGGTTCGCTGGGCTTCGGCAAGGGCAACTTCAAGGCGCTCTTCGAGTCCATCGAGCGCGAGCAGGACAAGCGCGGCAACCTCTGAGCCCCTGAGGAGACTCCACGATGGCGCACTACCGGCAGCTGGGCAGCATCCCGCCCAAGCGGCACACCCAGCACCGCACCCCCGAGGGCGGCCTCTACTACGAGGAGCTGATGGGTGAGGAGGGCTTCACCTCCGACTCCTCGCTGCTCTACCACCGGGGCATCCCCTCGGCGATCGTGGACGCCCGGCCCTGGGAGCTGCCGGACCAGCGCACCACGCCGAACCTCCCGCTGATCCCCCGCCACCTCAAGCTGCACACGCTGAGCGAGGGCGAGGAGTGGAAGGACACCGACGTGGTGACCGGGCGCCGGCTGGTGCTCGGCAACGCCGACGTGCGGATCAGCTACGTCGCGGCCGGCGCGCCGAGCGAGCTGTACCGCAACGGGCTGGGCGACGAGTGCGTCTACGTGGAGTCCGGCTCGGGCACGGTCGAGACGGTGTTCGGCACCCTGGAGGTCGGCCAGGGGGACTACGTGATCATCCCCCGGGCCACCACCCACCGCTGGGTGCCCGCGCCGGACGCGCCGCTGCGCGCGTACTGCATCGAGGCCAACAGCCACATCACCCCGCCCAAGCGATACCTCTCACGGTTCGGCCAGCTGCTGGAGCACGCGCCGTACTGCGAGCGGGACCTGCGCGGGCCGGCGGGGCCGCTGCTGGTCGAGGGCACGGACGTGGACGTGCTGGTCAAGCACCGCGGTACCAACGGTGTGGTGGGCACCCGGTACACCGTGCCGCACCACCCGTTCGACGTGGTCGGCTGGGACGGCTGCCTGTACCCGTACGCCTTCAACATCTCCGACTTCGAGCCGATCACCGGGCGGATCCACCAGCCGCCGCCGGCCCACCAGGTCTTCGAGGGCCACAACTTCGTGATCTGCAACTTCGTGCCGCGCAAGGTCGACTACCACCCGCTGTCCATCCCGGTGCCGTACTACCACGCCAACGTGGACAGCGACGAGGTGATGTTCTACTGCGGCGGCGACTACGAGGCCCGCAAGGGCTCCGGCATCGCCCAGGGCTCGATCTCGCTACACCCCGGCGGCCACACCCACGGACCGCAGCCGGGCGCCTACGAGCGCTCGATCGGCGCGGAGTTCTTCGACGAGCTGGCGGTCATGGTGGACACCTTCCGCCCGCTGGAGCTCGGCGAGGCCGGCACCGCCAGCGAGGACCCGAACTACGCCTGGACCTGGTCCGGCCGCGGGCCGCAGCGGTGACCGTACCCGCCCTCTACCGGGGGCTGTTCGACGACGCGGCGCTCTTCCCACCGGGGGACCTGCCGCTGCCCGAAGCCGTACCGGCCCACGCCGCGCACCGGAGTGCCTGGTACGCGGAGGCGGTCGGCCCGTTCCTGGTCGGCGCGGGCCGGCTGGCCGAGCTGACCGCCGTGCCGGCGGGCGCGCCGCAGCAGGTCGCCCTGGTGCTGCCGGGGGGCAGCAGCCAGCTGGCGCCCGCGCTGGCCGCCGCCGACGGGCTGACCGTCGCCGGTGTGGAACTGGCCGACCCGGACGTCCGGACGGCGGTCGCCGCGCTGGCCGCGCAGCTGCCGGCCGGTGTGGAGGCGGCCGTGGAACTGCCGCGCGGCGAGGGCCTGCCGGCCGCGCTGGACGTGCTGGCCGACACACCGTACCGGGCCAAGTTCCGTACCGGCGGCCTGGCCGCCGGGGCGTTCCCCTCGGAGGCCGAGCTGGCCGGCTTCCTGGCGGGCTGCGCCGAGCGCGGCCTGCCGTACAAGTGCACGGCCGGACTGCACCACGCCGTCCGGCACACCGACCCGGTGACCGGCTTCGAGCACCACGGCTTCCTGAACGTGCTGCTGGCCGCCGCGGCCGGGCCGGACGCGAAGCTCGCCGCCGAGGCGCTGGCCGAACGCTCCGGCGCGCTGCTGGCCGCCGCCGCCCGCGAGCTGACGGACCACCAGGTCGAGCAGGTGCGCGCCCGCTTCACCGCGTTCGGCACCTGCAGCATCGCCGAGCCGCTCGAGGACCTGGCCGCGCTCGGCCTGCTCACCGCACCCGCACCACAGGAGGACCGTTGACCGCCACCACCTGGCTCGCCGTCCCGGCCGAGTCCCCGTTCGGCATCCACAACCTGCCGTACGGCGTCTTCACCGCCCCCGACCGGCCGGGCCGGCGGCGGATCGGCGTACGGATCGGCGAGCAGGTCCTGGACCTCGGCGCGACCGCCCGCGCGGCCGGCGCGCCGTCCGTGCTGCTGGACGCGGACAGCCTCAACCCGCTGATGGCGGCGGGCCGTTCGACCTGGACCACGGTCCGGGCGGCGATCACCGAGTGGCTCACCGACGAGGCGTACCGGCCCGCGGTCACCCCCAACCTGGTGGACCTGGCCGACGCGGAGCTGCACCTGCCGTTCGAGGTCGCCGACTACGTCGACTTCTACGCCTCCGAGCACCACGCGACCAACCTGGGCAAGCTGTTCCGCCCCGGCACCGAGCCGCTCACCCCGAACTGGAAACACCTGCCGATCGGCTACCACGGCCGGGCCGGCACGGTGGTGGTCTCCGGCACCCCGGTGGTCCGCCCGCACGGCCAGCGCAAGGCGCCCACCGACCCGGCGCCCACCTTCGGGCCCTCCCGCCGGCTCGACATCGAGGCCGAGGTCGGCTTCGTGGTCGGCACCCCGACCGAGCTCGGCAGCCGGGTCGCGCTGGCCGACTTCGCCGACCACGTCTTCGGCGTGCTGCTGCTCAACGACTGGTCCGCGCGCGACATCCAGGCCTGGGAGTACGTGCCGCTCGGCCCGTTCCTCGGCAAGTCCTTCGCCACCTCCGTCTCGCCCTGGGTGGTGCCGCTGGCCGCCCTGGAGCACGCGCGGGTCACCCCGCCGGCCCGCGACGTGGAGCCGCTGGAGTACCTGGACGACCGGGCCGCCGAGCCCTGGGGCCTGGACCTGGCGATGGAGGTCGAGCTCAACGGCCACCCGGTCTCCCGGCCGCCGTTCGCCGCGATGTACTGGACGGCCGCCCAGCAGCTGGCGCACCTGACGGTCAACGGCGCCTCGCTGCGCACCGGCGACCTGTACGCCTCCGGCACCGTCAGCGGGCCCGAGCCGGACAGCCGCGGCGCGCTGATCGAGCTCACCTGGAACGGCGAGAACCCGGTCAAGCTCCCCGACGGCACCACCCGCACCTTCCTGGAGGACGGCGACGAGGTCACCGTCACCGCCACCGCCCCGGGCCCCGACGGCACCCGGATCGGCTTCGGCGAGGTCTACGGCCGGATCGTCCCGTAACGCACGGACGCCCCGCCGGGCCCGCCACCTCCCGAGGTGGCGGGCCCGACGCCGTCCGGGGGAAGCCCTACGCTGTCGGGGGCACCGACCCTCATGATCTGGAGGACCCGCGATGGACGTGCTCGTCGAGCGGGACGGCCTGGCCGGCCGTCTCACCCTGAACCGGCCGAAGGCGCTCAACTCGCTGACCCACGACATGCTGCGGGCCCTGCGGTCGGCGCTCGACACCTGGGCCACGGACGACACGGTCGCCACCGTGGTGCTGACCGGCGCCGGGGAGCGCGGGCTGTGCGCGGGCGCCGACATCCGGGCCATGCACGACGACGCCAAGGCGGGCGGCGCGGGCTTCCGGCAGTTCTTCCGGGACGAGTACCTGCTGAACGAGCTGATCTCGCACTACCCGAAGCCGTACGTCGCGGTGATGGACGGCATCACGATGGGCGGCGGCGTCGGCGTCTCCGCGCACGGCAGCCTGCGGATCGTCACCGAACGCTCCACGGTCGCGATGCCGGAGACCAGGATCGGCCTGGTGCCGGACGTCGGCGGCAGCCGCCTGCTGGCGCACGCGCCCGGCGAGCTGGGCACCCACATCGCGCTGACGGCCGGTTCGATGACCGCCGCCGACGCACTGCACTGCGGCTTCGCCGACCACTTCGTACCGGCCGCGGCGCTGCCCGACCTGCTCGCCGGCCTCGCCCGCCGGCCGGCCGCCGAGGCCGTCGCCGCCCACGCGACCGCGGTGCCCGCCTCGGAACTGGCCGCGCAGCACGGATGGATCGACCAGTGCTACGCGGCCGGGACCGTGGAGGAGATCCTGGAGCGGCTGGACGACAGCGGGGTCCCGGAGGCCAAGCAGGCCGCCGAGGAGATCCGCGGCAAGTCCCCGACCGCGCTGAAGGTGACGCTGGCGGCGCTGCGGCTGGCCCGCGGCCACCGCTCGCTGGCCGAGACACTGGAGCAGGAGTACCGGATCTCCTGCGCGGCGCTGGACGGCCACGACCTGGTCGAGGGCATCCGGGCGCAGGTGGTCGACAAGGACCGCGACCCGCACTGGCGGCCCGCCACCCTGGCCGCGGTGGGCGACGACGAGGTGCGGCGGTACTTCGCCCCGGCGCCCGGCGGCGGCCTCGGCATCGGGTGACCACCGTCTCAGCAGTCGAGACTGGCGCACCGGCCGGTGCGTCCGCGAAGGTATGGACGGGCAGGGCACAGCCACGGGCACAGCCACCGTCACAGCGCAGAGGGAGTCAACGACGATGACCGACTACGAGACGATCCTGGTCGACCGCAAGGGCCGGGTCGGGCTGATCACGCTCAACCGGCCGAAGGCGCTCAACGCGCTCAACACCCAGCTGATGAACGAGGTCGTGGCCGCCGCCAAGGCCTTCGACCGGGACCCGGAGATCGGCGCGCTGGTGATCACCGGCTCGGAGAAGGCGTTCGCCGCCGGGGCCGACATCAAGGAGATGCAGGAGAACCGCTTCCCCGACGTCTACCTGGACGACTGGCTGGGCCCCTGGGACGAGCTGGGCCGGCTGCGCAAGCCGGTGATCGCCGCGGTGGCGGGCTACGCGCTCGGCGGCGGCTGCGAGTTGGCGATGCTGTGCGACATCCTGCTGGCCGCCGACACCGCGAAATTCGGGCAGCCGGAGATCAAGCTCGGCGTGATCCCGGGGATCGGCGGCTCGCAGCGCCTCACCCGGGCGGTCGGCAAGGCCAAGGCGATGGAGCTGTGTCTGACCGGCCGGATGATGGACGCCGAGGAGGCCGAGCGGGCCGGGCTGGTGTCCCGGATCGTCCCCGCCGCGGATCTGCTGGGCGAGGCGATGGCCGTCGCGGAGACGGTGGCCGCGATGTCCGCCCCGGCCGCGGTGATGATGAAGGAGAGCGTCAACCGGGCGTTCGAGACCACCCTCGCCGAGGGTGTCCGGTTCGAGCGCCGGCTGTTCCACGCCGCCTTCGCCACCGCCGACCAGAAGGAGGGCATGGCGGCCTTCGCCGAGAAGCGCCCGCCGTCCTTCACCCACCGCTGACCCCGGCGGCCCGGGTCAACTCCCCTCCGTCTCGAGGGTGTTGATCCGGGCCAGCCCGCTGCGGGTGGCGGCCACCACGATCCGGTCACCGGCCGCCAGCCGGTGCGCCCGGTCGGCGAAGTTCCACAGGTAGTCGGCGGGCCTGCGGGCGAGCCGCACCGCGAGCACCCGGACCCCGCCCTCGCTCTCGATCCGGTGGACGTCCCGCCCGACCAGCCCGTTGCCCTCCTCCGCCGCCAGCTCCGCGATCAGCAGCACGTGCCGGTAGACCGACAGGGTGCCCAGCACCTCACGGCCCATCAGCGCGGCGGCGAAGGCCGGCGCCGACAGGTACGACACCGACCGCGAGGCCACGTTGCCCAGTGTGGCGTACACGTGGTGGGCGAAGTCGTCGTCGAACAGGCGCACGACGATCCGGACTTCGGGCCGTACCGCGCGCGCCTCCAGGGCCGCCTCCAGGTTGGCCGCGTCATCGGTGGTGACGGCGACCACGGCCCGGCTGTACTGGACCCTGGCCCGGCGCAGCTGGCTCGCCAGCGGGGCGTCGCCGACCAGCACCGGCAGGCCGAGCGCCCGGACCGCCGCGATGCCCCGGGCCTGCGGATCGCGCTCGATGCAGACCACCGGCACCCCGGTCTCGTGCACCAGGGCGGCCACCCGGGTGCCGACGTTGCCGAGGCCCACCACCACCACGTGGTCCCTGGTCCGGGAGCCGGGCGCCCTGGGCAGCCCCCGCCGTCCGGTGGCCAGCATGTCCACCACGATGGCGGTCGCCACCGGCACGAAGGTGATCCCGCAGAAGGTGACCACCACCTGGGCCAGCCGCACCCACGGCCCGCCCGGGGTGTCCAGGCCCGGCTGGTCCGGCTGCGCGGCACCGGCCAGGTCGAGCAGGGTGAAGTACACGGCCCAGCCGAGGCTGCCGCCGTAGTGCCAGATCACGTAGCCGCCGATCAGCACGGCGGCCAGCGCGGTGGTCAGCACCAGCCGCAGGCGGACGCTGGTGAAGTACCGCAGGACGTCCTGCAGCCACCAGCGGGCCCGCTTCCACCACGGGATCCGTACCGGCGGCTCGCTGGTCAGGGTCTGCAGCACGGCGACCTCGCCGCGGTCCTCGGCGGCGTCCGGCGAGGCCGGGGAACCGAGCTCGATCGGCCCCTCGGAGCCCAGCCGGCGGGCCAGCGCGATGAACTCGGCCGCGCGGCCGCCGGCGTCCGGCAGCAGCCGCAGCCGGCTCAGGTCCTGCCGGTCGATCCGGTCGGCGACCAGGCAGATCTGGCTGCCGTCGATCTCCTGGCCGTACGCGACGTACAGGTAGCGGTCGCCGACCCGGACCGAACCCGGCCGCCCGAGCGCGCCGTTGGCGAAGGCCGGGGCGGCGGTCGCCGAGCCGGACAGCGCCGCACAGTTGGCCAGCAGCATCTCCAGGTGTTCGCCGAGCCGCTGGTTGAACATCCGCAGCACGATCCGGATACCGGGATTGCGGCCCTGCGCGGTCAGTGCGGCGTGGATGTTCTCCTGGTCGGTGCCGTCCATCAGGGCCACCCCGCGCGCGCCGTCCACCCCGGCGGCGCGCAGCGCCTCCTCGGAGACGGTGCTGAACTCCAGCACCTCGGCGACGCCCGACAGCTGCTCGATCCGCGGCCCGTGGTCACGCCCGCGGTCCGGCACCAGCGCCACCACCGGCACCTCGTAGTGCTCGATCAGCTCCACGATCAGCCGGTGCGCCAGCGCGTTGCCGCCGCAGACGATGTAGTGCCCGGCCAACGGCCCGGTCCGAGGGTCCCCCTGCCCTGCCTCCGTCATGGGACCGGATTCTACGTCCCCCGAATGGCGTAGCGGTTGGACAGCAGATGACTGACGGACCATCACCGGCGGTCCTGACGGATCATCCGGACGGCCGAACGGGACGCGCGGGCCGCCCGGACCGGCCGGGAGAGTGGGAAGGGTCCCCTCCCTCCACCCGTCAGGAGCCCCGCCGATGGCCGCCCCCTACACCCCCACCGAGGGTCCCCTCCAACAGCTGGCCAAGGCCGCCTGGCAGGCGGTGCTGGCGGCCGGACTCGCCTCGCTCGCCCTCGGCGTGATCGTCCTCGTCTGGCCGAAGCAGACCCTGTGGGTGGTCGGCGTGCTGTTCGGCATCTACCTGCTGGTGATCGGGGTCTTCCAACTGGTCGCCGCGTTCGGCACGCACCGGGAGACGGCACTGCGGGTGCTGGCCTTCATCAGCGGCGCCCTGTGCGTGCTGCTCGGGCTGCTCTGCTTCCGGGACGCGGTGCGCACCCTCGTCCTGCTGGGCATCTGGATCGGCATCGGCTGGCTGTTCCGCGGGATCACCCAACTGGTCGCGGCCGGCTCCGACCCGGGGATGCCGGCCCGCGGCTGGCAGATCTTCGCCGGGATCCTGAACGTGGCGGCCGGGGTGCTGCTGATGATCTGGCCGGTGCACTCCGTCACCGCACTGGCCATCCTGGCGGGCTGCGGGCTCGTGGTGCTGGGCGTGGTGGAGACCGTCACCGCACTGCGGCTGCGCAGCCGGGTCCGCGAGCTGCCGACCGGGGTCTGACCGGGGTCTGACCGGGCCGGCGTTCAGGGGAACGGGCGGTAGTGGGCGACCTTGGGCGGGTGCTCCAGGTAGTTCAGCTCGCCCTCGGCCCAGACCGGCCGGATCCGCCACATCCGGCCGGCGTAGGCGAAGAGCGCGTCCTCGCCCTCCCAGCGCGTGATCATCAGCACCCGGTGGTCACCCTCCACCACCGCTCTCATCAGCTCGCCGCCGAGGCAGCCGTCGGTGGCGAGGATCTGCGGCAGCACCTCCTCCTCCAGCTGACGGCAGAACGCGTCGGCACGGCCGGGCGCGACGTGCGCCTCCCAGATTCGGACGATCATCGAGGTCTCCTCGGGCAGGGCGGCCCCCTCACCTTCCAGTATCCGTTCCGCGGCGGGTCGATTTGCCGGGTGTCGCGGGCGGCCGAAGACTCGAAGGGCGCCGGCCGGTGTGCGGCCGGCGCCTAGCCGAGCAGAGGGAGTCACGGTCATGGCGGTCTGTGTGGTGTGCAAGAACGACTACTGGCTGGCCTTCGAGATCAAGACGGTGTCCGGGGACACCTACACCTTCGACAGCTTCGAGTGCGCGATGGAGAAGCTCGCCCCGCGCTGCGAGTACTGCCAGGTACGGATCGTCGGACACGGCGTCGAGGTGTCGGGGAAGTTCTTCTGCTGCGCCAACTGCGCCCGGCGGGACGGCGGCCTCGGCGAGCAGATCCGGGACGCGGTCGGGGTCCACCCCGGCGCCTGACCCCGGGACGCGTGCCTCGGCGCCCGGCCCCGCCCTCAGACCCGGGCGTGCGAGCCGATGTCGGCGGTGAACTCCTCGGTCATCGCGGGGGTCACCGTCGGACGGCACTGGGCCATCGCCGCCAGGTGGTCCGCGGTGGTGGCGCCCGCCGCCCCGGTACCGCTGCCGCCGAGGTCCCGTTCGAAAGCGGTCTGGGCGGCGATCCGGGCCGCGTGCTCGATGTCGGCGGGGGTGAACAGCTCGCTCGCCGCCACCAGCGCGTCGAGGTCCACGTCCTGGCCCGCCGTGGCGTAGCGCGACCAGATGGCGGCCCGCGCGGCGGCGTCCGGGGTGCCGATGGGGATCAGGTAGTCGAAGCGGCCCGGGCGCAGGAACGCCGGGTCCAGCGAGCGGATCGAGTTGGTCGCGCAGACCAGCAGCCGTTCCTCGCCCTCGCGGAAGCCCGGGATCAGCTTGAGCAGCTCGTTGGTCACCCCGTGCATCCCGCCCGCGACGCCCTCGGTCCTGGTGGGGGCGATCTCCTCGACCTCGTCGATGAAGACCAGTACCCGCTCCAGCTGGGCGATCCGGGCGAAGGCGGACCGCAGGGCGGCGGCGAGGTTGCCCTCGTCCGCGAGCCGGGACGGCAGCAGCTCGACGAACGGCCAGCCGAGGCGGGAGGCGACGGCCCGCGCGAAGGTCGTCTTGCCGGTGCCGGGCGGCCCGAACAGCGCGATCGCGCGCGGCGGCCGCACCCCGTGCCGGGCGGCCCGCTCGGGCTCCGCCAGCGGGAGCACCACCCGCCGCTCGATCAGGGTCTTCTCGGCCTCCATGCCGGCCACCTTGTCCCACAGGTCGCCCGGCAGCAGCCGCCCGCCGAGCTCCTCCAGCAGGCCCGCCGCCGGACCGGCCGCGGGCTCGGTCTTCTCGAAGTACGCGACCGCCGGGCGGCGGGCGTACCCGGCGTTGCGCAGGCCCTCGCCGATCAGCTCCTCCTCCGGCAGCACGTACGCGATCCGGCGGACGTGCTGCGCGACCAGCCGCCGTTCCAGCTCGCGCAGCAGCGCGCTGGCCAGGCCCCGGCCGCGCCAGGCGGGGGCGATGGCGATCCGCATCACCCAGGCCCGGTCACCGGCCAGGTGGGCGAGGGCCGCGCCGATCGGCACGCCCCGGCTGACCGCGACCACCGCGGGCTGCCGGGAGGTGAGCGCGGTGATGCACTCGGCCAGCGAGAACACCGACTCCTGGCCCAGCTCGGCGGTGGTGTCGATCAGGTGGACGACCGCCGCCAGGTCGTCCTCGCGGTAGTCGTGAATCAGCCAGTCGGGCGTGGAACGGTCCACCGCAGCCGCCTCTCCTCGTTCGTGGTCCCGGAACGGTAGGACGCACGGCGGGGCGGCGGCGCCCGCCGGTTCGGACAACGGGCGCGGCACAACCGTACGAAGCGGGGGTGGCCGCTCGGGCGGGCGGTGTGAAGTGGCTGCTCGGGGGGCGGTGTGGAGTGACCGCTCAGGCGGGCGGTGTGAAGTGACCGATCGGGCGGGCGGTGTGGAGTGACCGCTCAGGCGGGCGGTGTGAAGGTGAAGCGCAGCGACCTTACGCGGTGGTCGAAGCTGGACGGGACCAGCTCCGGCCCGCCCACGGAACGGACGTCCGGGAGCCGGGTGAACAGCTCGCGGTAGAGCGCCTTCATCTCCTGCCGGGCGAGGTGGGCGCCGAGGCAGAAGTGCGGGCCGCCGCCGCCGAACCCCAGGTGCGGGTTGGGCGAGCGGGTGATGTCGAAGGCCTCCGGATCGGTGAAGACCGCCTCGTCGCGGTTGGCCGAACCGAAGAACAGCACCACCTTGTCGCCCGCGGCCAGCGGCGCGCCGTTGAGCACGTGGTCGGCGGCCAGGGTGCGGCGGAACTGGATGATCGGGGTGCTGTGCCGGACGATCTCCTCCACCGCACCGCCGATCCGGCCGTCGAGGTCGGCGGTCAGCAGGGCGCGCTGCTCCGGGTGTTCGGTCAGCAGGTGCAGTCCGTGGGCGAGCGCGTTGCGGGTGGTCTCCACCCCGGCCACCAGCAGCAACGAGAAGAAGGCGCCCAGCTCACGGGAGTTGAGGCGGCGGCCGTCCACGTCCGCGGTGACCAGCGCGGAGATCAGGTCGTCGGTCGGGTGGCGGCGGCGCTCCCGTCCGAGCGCGGCGATCACCCCCTGCATCCGGGCCAGCGCCCGCAGGCCCCGGCCGGGCACCCGGATCCGGCTGCGGGCCACCCCGGTGTGCTCGGAGGCGTGGTTGACCTGCGCCAGGATCTCCCGGCGCTGGCGCTCGGGAATGCCCATCATGTTGCAGATCACCTGGTACGGGAGCTCGGCGGCGACCGCGGTGACGAAATCCTGCGGCCGGCGCTCGACCACCTCGTCGACGATCCGCGCTGCCACCGCCCGGATGTCGTCCTCGACCCGCGCGATCAGCCGCGGGGTGAACGCGCGGGACACGATGCGGCGCAGGTCGGCGTGGCGCGGATCGTCCAGGTTGACCATCGAGTCGCCGAACACCGCCCGCACCCAGCGGGCCGGCTCCGGCGTGGTCACCCCGGGCCCGCTCAGGAACACCTCCGGCGTCCGGCTGGCCGCCACCACGTCGGCGTGCCGGACCAGCGCGTGGAAACCACGGCCGGTGGCCCGGTCGGTGAAGACCACCGGACGCTCCAGCGCGCGCAGCCGGGCGAACGCCTCGGACCGCTCGGCGGCCGGCCGCCGCCAGAACTCCGGATCGGCCAGATCGGCCCCGGACGGGAAATCGGTGCGCACCGGTGCACTCATGAGGAGATTTATCGTGCACCGGCGGACGCACTGTCAAATTCTCCGGGAATTCGAATAATTGGCCGCACCTGCCATTCCCGTCCTATTCCTTGGAGAAGTCGACCGGCTGTTCCGCGACCGTCCCGGGTTCACCCTCGGGCCCGTCCTCCGGCTCGTCCTCGGGCTGCGGCGCGGCCAGCTCCCGGCCCAGCAGGGTGGCGCCGGCCACCGCCCCCGGCATCGCCAGCACCGTCACGAAGGGCACCAGGAACAGCAGCGTCACACCGACCCCGAAGCCCAGCGCCAGCGGCATCCGGCGGCGCAGCAGCCGCAGCCGCTCGCGCTGGCCGATCCCCCGGCGCTGGAGCGCGACCGCCGACAGTTCGGCGGTCAGGTAGTACCCGGACACGCAGACCCCGAGCACCGGCACCACGGTCTGGCCCACCACCGGGATGAACCCGGCGGCGAACAGCAGCAACCCGAAACCCGCCACCCGCAGCAGCACCTGGAGGCTGTCGCGGGCCGACACCAGCAGCTCACGCCAGAGCGGCACGTCCGGGGCCTGCGGGGCGCCGCCCTCGCTCGCGTCCACCTTCTCGCACAGCGACTCGTAGAACGGCTGCCCGACCAGCAGCGTCACCGCCGTGAACGTCACCAGCGCCAGCAGCCCGCCGCCGGCCACCATCGCCACCACCACCAGCCCGCGCAGCAGGCCCTGCCAGGGCGAGGTCCAGTGGTCCGCGAACGGCGTCGCCCAGTCGGCCACGTCGCCCGACCACACCACCAGCGCGGCCAGCGCCGCCACGTACCCGACCAGCGTGATCAGCGCGGGAATCATCCCGAACCCCCACCACCGGCCGTGCCGCGCCACCCAGCGCTGCCCCTGGAACAGATAGCCGACCCCCGCCGCAAAATCTCGCATACCCGCAGCCTACGGGGGTCGCGACGGCCGTCATCCGGCGGATCCCGGGGCCGGCTCCGGCGACGGCGTGTGACGGCGTGAACCGCGCCGGGGCGGGCCGTGGTCGGAGCGGGAGCGGGCACGGTGAACGTTCGCGCTCGAACACGTGGAGCGAAGTGAAGATATGACGGGTCGAATTGTGCTGGGACGCCGGGGCTTCCTGCGGACGGCAGCCGCCGTCGTAGCGGGTGCCGACCGGGACGGTGACGGTGTCCAGCAATCGCACTGTCGAGGGGCTCCCGGCCTCCGGGCGCAGGGAGCCGCACCGGCGGAAGGTGGCCCCGGCCGGGTGAACGGACGTACGAGCGGTGGTCGTGGCGCGCGGCCCATCCAACCCGCCGCCGGATCTTGCCCGTCCCGTGACGCGGTGTGACACCCGTACGAATTCCGCGCGTGAATTCCGCGGGAACGAACGGCCGGGCCGAGCCGCCGGTGCGGCGCGGGCGGCCGCGCGGCGCGGGGTCCGAAGATGAGGTGTGGGGCGGCCCGGACGCGGGCAGGCAGGTCTGGGTCGATGAAGGCGGTGGGCCGTGGTGGACGTCGGTCGGATGCTGGCGGTGGCGGTCGAGGAGGCCAGGGCCGGGCTCGCCGAGGGCGGGATCCCGATCGGCGCCGCACTGTTCGGGGCGGACGGCGAGTTGCTCGGACGCGGCCGCAACCGCCGGGTGCAGGACGGCGATCCCTCGATGCACGCCGAGACGGCCGCCTTCCGGGCCGCCGGCCGGCTGCGCGGATACCGGCACACCACGATGGTCACCACCCTCGCGCCGTGCTGGTACTGCTCGGGGCTGGTCCGGCAGTTCGGGATCGGACAGGTGGTGATCGGTGAGGCCAGGACCTTCGAGGGCGGCCAGGCCTGGCTGGCCGAGCACGGGGTCGGCATCACGGTGCTGGACGACCCCGATTGCGTCCGCATGATGAGCGGGTTCATCACCGCGCGGCCGGACCTGTGGTCCGAGGACATCGGCGAATGACCGCCGCCCCGTAGGGACGACCGTGCCCGCCCGGGTGGCGATCACCCGGGCGGGCACGGTCAGGACCAGCGGGAACGGCCTACGGCCTTCGGATCAGGCGCGGGCCTCGGTGACGGCGGCGCCAAGCGCCTCCTTGATCCGGGGCCCGAGCCGGCCGAAGCCCAGCTCCTTCATCGCGGCCCGCAGCAGCTCGTCGTCCGAACGCTCCACACCGTCGGTGTCGATCCAGCGGACCAGGGCGGTCAGCTCGGCGGCGGAGTACGCGGTGACGGGACGGCCCGGCGTGAGCTCCGGCTTCTCCGGCCGCCCGGCCTCGGCCTTCGGCTCCTCCGCCGCGACCTCGACCTCAACCTCGACGGCGGGCTCGGCCACAACCTCCGCGACCACCGGCTCCTCGACGGCAACCGGCTCAACGTCGGCAACCGTCTCGACCTCGGCGACCGGCTCAGCCTCGACAGCGGCCTCAACGACCTCGGCCTCGACCTCCGCGACCGGCTCAACCTCGGCTACCGGCTCGACCTCGGCGACGGGCTCAGCTTCGACCTCGGCCTCGACGGCCGGCGCAGCAGCCTCCTCAACGGGCGCAACCTCGGTGGTCTCGGCAACCACCTCAACCTCGGTCTCGGCGGCGGCCTCAACGACCTCGGCCTCAACCTCGGCGACGGGCTCAGCCTCAACCTCGACGACCGGCGCAGCCTCCGCGACCGGCTCGGCCTCCACCTCGGCGGCAACCTCGACCTCGGTCTCGACAGCGGCCTCAACAACCTCGGCCTCGACCTCCGCAACGGGCTCGGCCTCGGCCTCGACGACCGGCGCAGCCTCCGCGACAGGCTCGACCTCGGTGGCCTCGGCCACCGGCTCGGCCTCCACCTCGGCGGCAACCTCAACCTCAGTCTCGACAGCGGCCTCAACGACCTCGGCCTCGACCTCGGCCACCGGCTCGGCCTCGGCCTCGACCTCGACGGCCGGCGCAGCGTCAACCGCGGCCTCGACGGCCTCGGCGTCAGCGTCGACCTCGACCTCCGCCACGGCCTCCGCCGACGCGTCCTCGCCGTCCCGCGGCCCGGCCGCGAGTGCCTGCCGGGCGGTCTGCTCGTCGGTGCCGACGTGGCGGTCGTAGGCGGCGAGCGCCGCCTCGCGGTCGGCCTGGCGCTCGGTGAGCTCGGTGAGCAGGGGCTCCAGGTCGTCCGCGGCCAGCTCCTCGCGGAGGGCGCGGAGGGCGGGCAGGCGGTAGAGGGTGCCCTCGTCGGCGGCCAGGCGGTCGACGAGGTCGGCGAGTTCACCGAGCGGCAGGGCCGGCAGGTCGCGCTCGGGCAGCAGGCGGCCGAGCGCGCGGACGGCGGTGCCGAGGGATTCGACGGCCTGCGCGGTCTCGGTGATCAGGGTGCCGCCGACCGGCACGACCGGCTTGGCGGTGGCCTCGTCCTCGGACAGAGCCGCCCAGTCGGTGCGGACCGCGGAGGCGGCCAGCAGCGCGGCGTGCAGGTCGGTACGGCTGGTGCGGCCGCCGACGGTGAGGCCCTTGGCCTTGGACCGCAGCGACCAGCGGCGTCCGAGCGGCAGGCTGATGCCCTGCTGCTTGCGCCAACGGCCGTCCGCGGTGGCCGCGGTGAGCTGGTCAAGGTCGGCGTCGTAGGCGTCGGCGCTGAGGGTGCCCGAGGTGCGCTGGACCCGCTGGAAGAGGTCGAGCAGCAGGTCGAGGCCGTTCAGGGTCTCGGGGATGTTCAGTCCGGCCTTGGTGGCGAGTCCGGTGACCGCCGCGCCGACGGCGCGGATGTCTCCGTTGCGCAGCTCGGCCAGCACCGTGGAGGCGGCGCGGGCCTCCTCCGGTCCGGCGACGTGGTCTGCGGCCTCGATCCAGGGGTTGGTGTCGGTGGTCAGGGTGAAGCCACCCTGCTCGGCGTACCGACCGAGCTCCTCACGGGTGCTCCGGCGGCCTTCGCCGTCGGGGGTCTCCGCTGGGGCCGGCACCGTGGCGTCGGCGTCGTTCAGAAAGCGCACTGTCATGGCTGGTCCGGTTCTGGCGGGGGGCTGGCGGGGAACGTTCGGCGGTGTCGGGGCGTCGCGAGCAGCCCGGCTCGCGCGGCGCGGGAGGCCAGGATACGGGTGAGCGTTCGAGGCACGCACGCACCGGGGCCCTTATAACTCCCCGCGCCGCCGGGCGCCACCCGGACACCGGTCGTGCCGGGCGGGTTCACCGGTGCCGCCGGGGCAGCAGGTGGGCCACGTCGTGACGGCTCACCGGGCGGAGGTAGTCGCGGACCGGGGTGCGGTGCCACCAGTCCCCGGTGGCCCGGCGTTCGCTCCATGAGGTGAACCGGTAGCGGTAGAGCCGTGCCCGGACGAAGGTGGGCGGCGCGCCGGGGAACGGGTTGTGGCGCAGCAGGGCGAGGGTGTCGCGGTCGTTGACCAGGAGTCTGGCCACGAAGGAGTCGAACCAGGGCCCGGCGTAGGAGGGTGAGATCGCGGCGAACCACATCAGCCAGTCGAGCCGCAGGTGGTACGGCGCGAACTGACGGGGCGTCCTGCCGGGCTCGGTGGGCTTGCCCTTGAAGCCGTACTCGCGCCAGCCGGTGGCGTGGGTGACGACGGGCTCGTCGGTTCCTTCGAGCACGACCTCGTGGCGCAGTCGGCCCACCGTGCCGAACGCGCCGTACGCGTTGACCAGGTGGAGGCGGTTGTAGGAGCGGTTCATCTGCTGGTGGCGCGAGAACAGGTTGCGGGCGGGCCAGTAGCTGAGGGCGGCGATCAGCACGGTCAGGGCGATCACCAGTGCTTCGTACCAGTGCGGTCCGGCCCGGTGGCCGGGGGCGGCGGGCAGTGGGAGGTGGCGGGCGTCGACGGCGGACAGGGCGAGGGCGATGGTGAGCCAGTTCAGCCAGGCGAAGTTGCCGGAGAGCACCAGCCAGAGCTGGGTGGCAGTGATCAGGGCGCCGGCGATGCTCGCGACCGGCTGGGGCAGGAAGAGGCCGAACGGGACGGCCAGCTGGACCACGTGGTTGGCGGCCGCCTCGACGCGGTGCAGCGGCCGGGGCAGGTGGTGGAAGAACCAGCTGAGCGGGCCCGGCATCGGCTGGGTCTCGTGGTGGTAGTAGAGGCAGGTGAGGTCGCGCCAGCAGCGGTCGCCGCGCCATTTGATCAGTCCGGCGCCGAACTCGACCCGGAACAGCAGCCAGCGCAGCAGCCACATGCCGAGGACCGGCGGCGCGGTGTCGTCGTTGCCGAGGAAGACGGCCAGGAAGCCGGTCTCCAGCAGCAGGGACTCCCAGCCGAAGGCGTACCAGGTCTGGCCGACGTTGACGATGGAGAGGTAGAGCACCCACGGGACCGCCCAGAGCAGCATCGCGGCCCAGAGCGGCAGCAGGTCGTCGGCGCCGGCGAGCAGGGCGGCGGTGAGCGCGGCGCCGGTCCAGCAGACGGCGGCGAAGGCCCGGTCCGAGTAGTGCAGGTGGAACAGTCCGGGGGCTCGGCGGGCGGGGACGCGGGCGGTGAAGCGGGGCACCGGGAGCATGCCGTGTTCGCCGATCAGGGCGCGGAACTGCGCGACGGCGGTGAGGAAGGCGGTCAGGTAGACGGCGGCCAGCAGCCGCTGGAAGACCTCCCGGGCGAACCAGTACTCGGGTGCCGCGAACCAGTCCACCCGCACCTCACCTCGGATCGGCCCCGCCGGGACGGCTCCCATCCGTACCACCCGCTCACGCCGTCGCGGCGGGCGGGCGCACCCCGGCCGGGCGGCGTTCATCCGGTCGGCGCACCGGGCCGGCCGCGCCGGGGCCGCGGGAGCGGGCGAGCCGGGGTGGGGGCTGCGTGTACGTCCGGCCGTGGATGTGGTCTCATACCCGCGCAAGGACCCAACAGGACCAAACTCGGGAGTCGCACATGTCATCCTCGGTTCCGCAGCGGCCGGCGGAGACCCTCGCCCCCGGGTCGACCGCCGCCGCCACGGTCGGGCCGCCCAGGATCGGCGGGGCGGTGTGGGCGGCGCTCGGCATCGTGTACGTGGTGTGGGGCTCCACCTACCTGGCCATCCGGGTGGTGGTGGAGACCATGCCGCCGCTCCTCTCGGCCAGTGCCAGGTTCTCCGCCGCGGCGCCGCTGCTGGCGCTGCTGCTGGTCTGGCGACAGGGCGTGGGCGCGCTGCGGGTGACCCGGCGCCAGCTCGGTTCGGCGGTGCTGGTCGGCCTGCTGCTGCTGGTCGGCGGCAACGGGCTGGTGGTCCTGGCGGAGCGCTCGGTGCCGTCCGGGATGGCCGCGCTGCTGGTGGCGAGCGTGCCGCTGTGGGTGGTGGTGCTGAACCTGGCCGGCGGCCGCCGGCCGGCGGTGGCGACGCTGGCCGGGGTGCTGCTCGGGCTGGCCGGCCTGGTGGTGCTGACCTCGCCGGGGCTGAGCGGCCAGGTGAGGCTCGGTGGCCTGCTGTCGGTGGTGCTGGGGGCGCTGATATGGGCCTTCGGCTCGTTCCTGGCGGGCCGGCTGGAGATGCCGGCCAATGCGATGGCGGCCAGCGTGTACGAGATGGCGGCCGCCGGCCTCGGCGCCGGGCTGCTCGCGGTGGTGCGGCACGAACCGCAGCACTTCGACCCGGCGGCCGTCTCCGGCCGCTCCTGGGCCGCCCTGGCCTACCTGGTCGTCTTCGGTTCGCTGATCGCCTTCACGGCGTACGCCTGGCTGCTCCAGCGCGCGCCGCTGTCGCTGGTGGCGACCTACGCGTACGTCAATCCGGTGGTGGCCGTGCTGCTGGGGTGGCTGGTCCTGGCCGAGCCGCTGACCTGGCCGGTCCTGCTGGGCGGCGCGATCGTGGTGAGCGGGGTCTTCCTGGTGGTCCGGGCCGAGCGGTAGCGGGGCCCGGCTCCCCTCCGGGAGGGGGGAGTTGGGCACCTGCCTTGAAGCCTTGACCTATCCGAATTCGGGGGCCCGACGTCTCCGCAGGTCACAAGGGAAGATCATTCAAGAATGTAACGACTTGGTCGACATTGTAAGTGGGATGCTTTAATTATTGACGTCACATCGGGGTGCCAGCTTGACTCCCCTTCACTCGCCGCAGGCTGCGGCGCTGTCAGGGAGGCACCACCCACCATGAACGCAATGACGCGTCGCCTGCTCGTCGGCACGGCCGCTGTGTCGATGACGCTGTCGCTCGCCGCCTGCGGCTCGAGCGGCTCCACGCCGTCCGCCGGCGCCAACAAGACCATCGGTCTCCTGCTGCCCGAGCGCGCCTCGTCGACCCGTTACGACACCTTCGACAAGCCGCTGATCGAGTCCTCGATCAGCGGCCTGTGCACCAAGTGCACCGTCGACTACGCCAACGCCGACGGCGACGAGGGCACCCAGAAGCAGCAGTTCGACGACATGCTGGCGCGGGGCGTCAAGGTCATCCTGCTGGACGCGGTCAACGCCAAGATCACCGCACCCTGGGTCGACGCGGCCGCCAAGAAGGGCGCCAAGGTCATCGCGTACGACCGCCTGGCCTCGGGCAACGTCGCCGCGTACGTCTCCTTCGACAACAAGCGCACCGGCGAGCTCCAGGGCCAGGCCCTGGTCGAGGCGCTGGGCAACAAGGCCGCCAACGCGCAGGTCGTCATGGTCAACGGCGCGGAGAGCGACCCGAACGCGGCCGACTTCAAGGCCGGCGCGCACAAGTCGCTCGACGGCAAGGTCAAGGGCATCGTCTACGAGCAGTCCGGCGAGTGGAAGCCCGAGGTGGCGGCCGCCAAGATGACCGAGGCCATCGGAAAGCTCGGCAAGAACGGCTTCCAGGCCGTCTACTCCGCCAACGACGGCATGGCGGCGTCGATCATCGAGACCCTGAAGAAGGCCGGCCTCGAGAACATCCCGGTCGGCGGCCAGGACGCCTCCCTGGACGCCATCCAGCGGGTGCTCACCGGCGAGCAGGCCTACACGATCTTCAAGCCGTACGCACCGGAGACCGACGCCGCCGCCAACATCGCGGTCTACCTGGTCAAGGGCCTGGACGTGACCACCGTCGCCACCGCCATGACCGACAGCAACGGCGCGCAGATCCCGTCGATGCTGCTCAGCCCGATCGTGGTCACCAAGCCCCGGATCAACGACACGGTGATCGCCGGCGGCCTCTACACCGCCGCCCAGATCTGCGACCCCGCGCACGCGGCGGCCTGCAAGGCCGCCGGGATCCAGTAACCGTCCCGCCCGGCCGCCACCACCGGCCACCCGCTGTCCGGGTCCGCGGCCGACGCCCCCGAGCGCGTCAGCCGCGGACCCGCTGGGTGACCGCGATGCAGCCCAGCACGGCCAGCGCCGCCACCGGCGCGGCCGGGGACGGCTGCTCCCCCAGCACCAGCACGGCCCAGCCCAGCGTCAGCAGCGGCTGGGCCAGCTGGAGCTGACTGGCCCTGGGCACCCCGATCGACGCCATACCCCGGTACCAGAGCACGAACGCGCCGAACTGGGACACCCACGCCAGGTAGAGCAGACCGGCCACGGCCTTCGGCCCGGCGTGCACCGGTTCCGCCGCCAGCGCGAACGCCGTCACCGGCACGGTCACCGGCAGCGCCGCCAGCACCCCCCAGGCGATCACCTGCCAACCGGGCATCCGCCGCGCCAGCCGGCCGCCCTCGGCGTACCCCGCCGCACACACCAGCAGCGCCGCGAAGAGCAGCGCATCGGCCAGGCCGAGCCCGCCGTGGCTCTGCGTCAGGGTGAAGGCCAGGACCGCCGCCGCGCCCGCCAGCGCCGCCCACCAGAAGGCCCGGGCCGGACGGGCGCCGCTGCGCAGCACGGCGAAGACGGCGGTGGCCAGCGGCAGCAGGCCGATCACCACGGCGGAGTGGGTGGCCGAGGAGAGCTCCAGGGCGAGCGTGGTGAGCAGCGGGAACCCGACCACGCACCCAGCCGCGACCACCAGCAGTCCGGCCCGGTCCTCCCGGCGGGGCAGCGGCGCCTTGGCGGCCAGCAGGCAGCCTGCGGCGACCACGGCCGCCAGCACCCCGCGCAGACCGGTCGCGGTCCAGGGGCCGAAGCCGTGCAGCGCCCAGACGGTCGCCGGGAAGCTGAAGGAGAAGGAGAGGACGGCGGTCGCGGCGAGCACGGTACCGCCGACCGCAGTACCGCCGACGGCAGTACCGCCGAGCGTGGTACCACCCGCCGCAGTACCGCGGACCGCTATCGTCATCGGACTGGTAGCGCTATCTTGTGCTGTCATGAACGAGCGTAGCAGCGGCGCGGAGCTGGCCGCCATCCTCCGCGGCGAGCTCAACCGCTACTCACCCGGCGAGAAGCTGCCGTCCAGCCGGGCCCTGATGGTGCGCCACCAGGTGAGCCCCGTGACGGTCTCCCGGGCCATCGCCGAGCTGGCCGCCCAGGGGCTGGTGGTCACCCGGCCCGGCGCCGGGGTGTTCCGTGCCGAGGCCGCACCCGGCGCCGCCCCCGGCGGATCCGGAGGTACGGCGCCGCCCGACACCTCCTGGCAGGAGGTCGCGCTCAGCGCGGAGGCCGGGGTGCCGCCGAGCCGCAGCGCAGACGCCTCCGGGGTACTGGCCGCGCTCGCCCTCGCACCGCCCGAAGTGGTCGACCTCAACAGCGGCTACCTGCACCCCGTGCTGCAACCCGAACGCGCGCTCGCCGCCGCCCTCGCACGGGCCGGCCGCCGGCCCGGCGCCTGGGGCCGGCCGCCGATCGACGGCCTGCCCGAGCTGCGGGCCTGGTTCGCCCGCGACATCGGCGGCGCCCTCACCGCGTCCGACGTCCTGATCACCGCCGGCGGCCAGAGCGCCCTGACCACGGCCCTGCGCTCGCTGGCCGCACCGGGGGCGCCCGTCCTGGTGGAGTCGCCGACCTACCCGGGCACGGTGGCCGTCGCCCGCGCCGCCGGTCTGCGGCCGGTCCCGGTACCGGTGGACGCGGACGGCCTGCGGACCGACCTGCTCGCCGACGCCTTCGCCGCCACCCGGGCCCGGGTCCTGGTCTGCCAGCCGCTGTTCCAGAACCCGACCGGCGCCGTACTGTCCGCGGCCCGCCGGCCCGAGGTCCTGCGGATCGCCCGCGCGGCCGGCGCGTTCGTGGTGGAGGACGACTTCGCCCGGCGGCTGGTGCACACCGACGCCCCCGCCCTGCCGGTCCCGCTCGCCGCCGAGGACCCCGACGGCGTGGTCGTGCACATCAGGTCGCTGACCAAGCCGACCTCGCCGAGCCTGCGGGTCGGCGCGATCACCGCCCGCGGACCGGCCTACCAGCGGCTGCGCGCCGTCCAGGCGATGGACAGCTTCTTCGTCCCCCGGCCGCTCCAGGAGACCACCCTGGAACTGGTCGCCTCCCCCGCCTGGTCCCACCACCTGCGCACCCTGGCGGGCGCCCTGCACGACCGCCGGCAGACCCTCGCCGTCGCCCTGCGGCAGTGGCTGCCCGACCTGCTGCCCGACCGGCTCCCGTACGGCGGCTACCACCTGTGGCTGCGGCTGCCCGACGGCCGGGACGACGGCGCGCTGGCCGCCGCCGCGCTGCGGGCGGGCGTCGCCGTCACCCCCGGCCGCGGGTACTTCACCGCCGAGGCGCCCGGGCCGCACCTGCGGCTCAGCTACGCCTGCGCGGACAGCCCCGAGCGGCTCACCGAGGGCGTACGGCGTCTGCACCGGGCCTACGGGGAGCCGCTCTGACGGGACGACCGACGACGGCCCGCGCGGCGGCGGCCGTGGGCGGGCCGAGCGGCGGCGGCGTGGGTCAGCCGGTCCGCCAGGCATCCGCGCACAGGGCGGTGGCCAGCTCCTCCCGGTAGCAGGACGCGGCGAGCCAGGCCAGGGCGAACGCCAGCGGGTCCCCCTCGCGGAGACGGCCGAAGACGTCGCGTTCGCGGTCGGCGGCGGCCGCGCACAGCGCCGTCAGCAGGTCCGCGGCGGTACCGAGGCCCGCCGCGCGCAGCCGGGCCGCCTCCGGCACGGCCGGGCCCGGGGCGAGCGCACGGCGGCCGGCCGTGACGGCCTGCTCCAGACGCCGGCCCAGCACCTCCACCGGAGGCTCCGGGACGGCACCGGCGGACGGCCGCGGCGCCGGCTCCACGAGCTCCGGGGCCGAAAGCTCCGGGACCGACGGCAGGTCGGCCTGCTGGAGCCGTTCCAGACCCAGGCCGACCCGGCCCGCGCGGGCGTCCGGCAGCCGCAGCCCCGCCGGGCCCGGCACCTGACCGGCCGCCAGCAGCCGCAGCCTCGGGTGGGCGGCCCGCTCCAGCCGGCCGATCACCCGCAGCCGCAGTCCCGGTACCGAGGCCAGCAGGGCCTGGTTGTCGCGGCACGGCAGCGCCGGGTGAGCGGCGGCCGGTGCCAGGGCCAGCGTCAGGCCGGCGCATTCGGCCAGCACCTCACCGGGCACCGGACCGGCCCCGACCACCGTGACGTCCAGGAACAGCAGGTCCGCACCGGCCGGCCGGTCCTCCTCGGGCAGCCGGCCGGCGGCCAGCGCCCGGTCGGCCTGGGACGCCACCGGCTCGGACCAGAGCGCCGCCGACGGCTGCTCCTGCCAGTCGGCACCGGCCGCGCGGACGGCCCGCACCTTCGCCCCCGCGCCCAGCCGGCCCGACTCAGTCCGGGTCGCCGACTGGACCACCAGCCCCGCCCGGGAGAACTCACGGTGGCTCAGCGAAGCGTCCCCCAGCCGCACCGGACGCGACCCGGCCGTCAGCGCCGCCTCGGCGGCGGCGTCGGCACCCGAGTGCGGGGTGACGTCGGAGACGGTGCTGAGCCGCCCGGCCGGGTCCACCGCCCAGGCCACCACGCCCGCATGGGTCGCGGTCAGCACCGGCTCGGCGAACAGCCCGTACAGGCGCAGCCCGCCGCCTTCCCGGTAGGTCTGCCGGGCCGTACCGCGCAACCCGGCGGCGGGCGCCGGGCCGAGCAGCGCGGTGGTGACCTCCAACAGGTCCCGCAGGACCGCCGCCAGATCGCCGAGCCGGTGCTCGGCCTGCCGGGCCCGGGCCGCCCGCAGCCGGGTGACCAGCGCGACGGCGAGCGCGGCCGGCCGGTGCAGACCGAGCAACCGCGCCTGGTGGGCCACCCGCAGCACCTCGGCCTGCAGAACGCCGCCCGCGCCACCGATCCCGGCGGCGAGCACCTCGGCGGCGGCCGCCCGCAGCTGCCGCACCGCGTCGGCCTCACGCGCGGCCAG
>NZ_JAIZ01000240.1 GCF_000710465.2 Kitasatospora sp. MBT63
GAACTGGCCGCCCGGCATCCCGCCCCCGCCGAAGCCCCCCGCCCCGCCGGAGCCGTCCGGAAAGCCGGATCCCGGGCCGCCGGGACCGCCCAGCGCGCCGGGTGCGTCCGGCATCGCGGCACCGGGGCCGCCGCCGTACGGGACTCCGCCGGCCAGGGTCATCGAGTCGAGCCCGGTGGGGTGCTGGAGGGTGGTCGGGTCGAGGACGCCGTCCGGCAGGGTGCGCGGGGTGGCGCCGGAGCCACCGGACCCGCCGGAACCGCCGAGGGTGGCGACCTGTCCGGCGCTGGTCATCCGCTCGACGTGCCCGGCGCTCTGCCGCAGCATCGTGTCGACGCTGGAACCGACCTGCCCCACGTACGTGTTGTAGGTGTCCGCCGCCGTCTTGATGCCCTCGGACTGCGCGATGTCGTCGTGCTTGCCCGCCGGGTTCTGCTCCATGTAGTCCTTGGCGTACTGGAGCTCCCGGACCATCTCGGTCTTGGTCTGGCTGACCGCCTCGTGGGCGCCGCGCAGCGACTGCGCCATCGCGGCCCCGGCGTCCAGGGTGGTGGCCGCGTGCGACTGGTCGTTGCCCGCGTACTTGCGCAGGTAGCGCTCGAAGCTGTCGGCGGCGGCACCGGACATGTTGGACATCGCGCGGTTCGCGCTGGCGACGATGGTGCGGACGGCGGGCTCGGCGGCCTTGTTCCAGGCGTCCCAGGCATCGGCCAGCTCGGCCAGCAGCTCTTCGTCGGCGTCGGGGAAGAGGATGCCGGAGCCGTGTTCGTTGCTCTGGACGACCTTGAGTACCTCGGCGAGGTCGGGCGGGAGCTCGATCATGACGGGTCGCTCTTTTCGGCTGGCTGGCCGGCTGGCCTGGGGCGGGCGGTGTGACGGGGGGAGAAATACGGTGTTTCGAGTCGTTGCTGACGGAACGTCCGCCGGGCGGGCGTCATTCCGCGGGTTCCGGCCCCGCGTCGGCCTGGCTGGAGCCGGACGGGGGATTCGGGGCCGGAGCGGCCGCAGCGGCCGGGCGTCCCGGATGCTGCGGCCCTCGACGTGGCACTAGAGGAGCATGTGCCCGCCGGCCGGAGCGTGCGGCTCCGGATCCGGGTCGGAGTCGCGCTCGTTGTACTCCAGGTCGGGCTTGTCCGGGTTGTGGAACTCCGGCGCGGGCTCACTCGAGGTGGTCAGGGTGACCGGGTCCTTCTGCGGTACGCGGGGGGTGATGTGGGCGGGGGTGACGGGGACCGGGTCACCGTCGGCGCGGGAGCCGTTCAGCCGCCGCAGCTCGGTGGCCTGCGCGTCGTCGGTCTGCCGGTACTGCTGGCACATCAGCTCCAGGTTGGCCGCCAGCTGGGCCGAGTTCGCGAGGTACTTCTTCACCCCGTCGAAGACCTGCTGCTGGTGCTCGGGAATTCCGCCGACGGACGAACCGCCGCCGGTCAGCGACTTGCCGACGGCGTCGGTGCCGTAGGCGGTCGGCTTGATCTGCTTGATCACGGCCTCCAGCCTGGCGGTCGGCGCCTCCATGTCGTCGAGCATGGTCCGGATCGCCTTGGCCGCCGCCTCGACCTCGTCGAGATCGATCTGGAACGATTTTCCGCTCACGGTGCTGCCCACCCTCTCCCCCCAGGCTCCCGCCCGGTCCCGTCCGGCCCGGTCCCACTCTGTCCCGGACCTCTAAACGATCACAAAACGCCGTCCCCGCCGGCCGGCGGGGACGGCCGTCCCCGGTCAGAGCACGGTCGCGCCGCCCGGGCCCACCACGTGCAGCCCGGCCTCGCCGAAGGCGATGGCGAGCGGGATCCGGTCCAGCCCGGCCTCGTTGAGCAGCGTGCCGCTGGAGACGTGCCACAGTCGCAGGGTGGCACGCTGGTCGCCCGCCGCCAACAGGGCCTCGCCGTCGAGGTTCTGGAGGACCATGCTCCGCACCGCGGCGTCGCTCCCGGCGAACTCCGCGGCCCGGCTGCCGTCCTGGGCGTCCCACAGCAGGACGCCGCCCGCGGCGCCGCCGCCGAGGACCACCTGACGGTCGCCCAGCAGGCCGAACGCGAGCGTCTCGACGGCTCCGGCGAGGCCGGTCAGTTCGGGTCCCGGGCGGCCGTCCAGGGCGTCCCAGAGCCGTACCACGCCGTCCGCCCCGCCGGTGGCGAGCATCCGGCGTCCCGCGACCGCGCCGACGGCCAGCGCGGTCACCCCGCGCGGGTCGGCCGCCAGCCGCAGCAGCGGGCGGCCGGTGACGGCGTCGCGGACCCGGACGGTGCCGTCCGCGCCGACCGAGACCAGCAGCGCGTCGCCGTCCTCGGCGGGGTCGGCGAACGCCAGTCCGGTGACCGCGCCGGTGTGCGGCGTCGGGACGGACAGCGGCACGCCGTCCCGCGGGTCGAGGCAGCGGACCGCGCCGACGGCGGTACCGCACACCACCAGGGTCCGGCCCTCGGTGGGGCACAGCGCGACCGAGGTGACCGGGCCGCCGTCCGGGGCGGTGACCAGCAGTTCGGTCCGCAGGGTCGCGTCCCACAGGCGCAGGGTGCCGTCGCCGTAGCCGGCCGCCAGCACCGGGCGGCCGTCCAGTTCGCCGGCGGCCAGCGCGTTGACCGGGTAGCCGGACCCGTCCGGGGTGCACTCGCCGAGGGCGGCACCGTTGTCCGGGTCCCAGAAGGCCAGTCGGCCGCTCTCGTCGCCGGTCGCCAGCACCAGCCGCCCGGCCGGGCGGACCGCGGCCACCCCGGTGAGCCAACGGCGCTCGGAGGTCCAGCCGTTGAGGGCCTTGCCGGTGAACACGTCCCAGGTCCGGATGGTGCCGTCGAGGGCGCAGGAGGCGAGCAGCGGATCGGCGTCCGAGGTGAGGAAGGCGAGCCCGGTGACCGTGGCGGAGTGGCCGGTCAGCACCGCGACCGGCTGCCCGGTGGCGAGGTCCCAGAGCCGGATCGAGCCGTCCAGCCCGGCGGAGGCCAGCAGCGCCTGGTTGCCCAGCGCGAGGACGGCGAGCACGGTCACCCGGTCGGTGTGGCCGACCAGCAGGTGGAGCTGCTCGCCGGTGGCGGCGTCCCAGACCCGGACCACCGCGTCGTCGCCGGCCGCCGCCACCAGGTCGAGGTCGGCGCAGCGGGCGTGGCACAGCGCGGTGGCGCCGCGCCCGGCGACCGGCAGCAGGCCGAGCGCCCGGCCGTCCTCGGCGTGCCAGGCCTGGACCTCGCCCTCGCGGCCGGCCGAGAAGACCAGCGGGACGCCCTGCACCGTACCGGCGGTGACGGCCTGTGCGCCCTCGCCGCCGGCGGTGCCGTGCAGCAGGGCGCCGGTGGCGGCGTCCCAGACCTGGACGGCGCCGTCCTCCCCGCCGACCGCGAACAGCTCGTGGCCGCCCGCCGCGCCGAGCGCGACGGCGGTGGGCAGCACGCCGGCGTCGGTGTCGGAGCCGCCCAGCGGGACCGAGCCCTCCAGGGCCGCCAGGCCGAAACCGAGGCCGGGCTCGGCCAGCGCGTAGGCGGGCCGGCCGGCCACCGTGCCGATGACGGCGGCGGGGCGGGAGCTGGGTTCGGCGGGCGCGGGGTCGGGTTCGTCGAGTGCGATCAGTGCGCTGGGCAGCCGGCCGGCCGCGGCCGGGTCGATCAGCTGGGCGGCCAGTGCCTCCAGGGCGTTGCCGACGCCGGGCAGCGGGGCGGCCGTGGCGTCGTCCCAGACCGTGTCCCCGGCCGGCAGTACGCCGAACACGGCGAGCCGGCGGGCGGCGGAGGGTGCAGCGAGGCCCGGGTCGGCCGGGTCGAGGCCCGGGCGCGCCTTGCGCAGCGCCGACAGGATGCGCTTGAGCAGCGCCGGGTCGATCCGCCCGGTGCGTACCACCAGGGTGTCGGCGGTGCGGCGGCCGGCCCGGACGGTGCCGTCGGCGCCGACGGCCAGTTCGACGTACCCGGCCGGCAGCGTCTCGTCCCCGGTGGTCAGCAGCAGGCCCGGGCCCCCCGGCGCTTCGGGCGCCGTCCCCTCGGGCACCGTCTCGTCGACCGGAGTTCCGGCTTCCTGCGACATTTCGCTCTCCTCTCGACGGGTGTCCCGTCGGTACGCTCGCCGCGAAACGCCCCCCGCGCGCGATCCTGAACCGGCGTCAGCAAAGGTCCTCGGGTACAAGGGTGGCGTACACGGCGTCGTGCAGCCTCTGGGTCCTGGAACTGCGGAACAGCTCCGAACGGAAGCCCGCACGGCGGAACCCGATATACGCACCAACCACCTGAACCGGCATGTTATCGACCGCAGCGTACGCGTCAATCCGCCGGAGCCCCAACTGCTCGAAGCCGAACCGGCAGACGAGGCGCAGCGCGGAGCTCGCCACCTTCATGCTGCGTGCCTCCGGCAGCAGCCAGACGGCGGCCTCGGCGGCGGCCTCGGCGGGCCGCAGGTCGACCAGTTCGGCCCAGCCGACCGACGGGCAGTCACCGAGGGCCACCGAGAAGTAGGCCGCCCGGCCCTCGGCCCAGAGCAGTGGGGGGACTTCGGCGATCCAGCGTTCGGCCGACGCCAGGTCCTGATGCGGGATCACGCCCTGCATGAACTCGCGGACCAGCGGGTCGCGGGTGCCGGCCAGCACGGTGGCGGCGTCGCGGGCCTCGGGGCGGCGGATCATCACCTGATCGTCCGTCAGAACCGGCACGGGAAGCGTGTTCAGTGGGCGCACGGTCAGCCCCCTTCGACGCGCCGGGGCGGCCATCAGATCACCTCTACGCGCGAAGATCAACCCGCCGCCCGGCGGGGGTGACCTGCACTCCGGGCGCACCCGGCGCCGCGTGCGCCACGGATCGGACACGAAGCGCCCGGCCCGTCCACCGTATCCCACCGGAGTGTCCGCACCGGCCGCCCGCCACCCGCCGCCGACGGCCGCCCGAGGACTTCACGCACCTGTTACCGACTGGTAACGATCCGCTCGACCGCCGTCCGCACGCGGCCGCCGGACCCGGTCTCCCCCTACGCCGGGCGGTGGCTCACCCCGGCGCCACCCGCAACGGTGACCCGGTCACCCTCCGGCCCGCGCCACCGTCCCGAGTGGCCCGGCCCGGACGAAAACTGACGGTATGGTGCGAAAAACCCAGGAAACTACCCGCCCGAGGTGTTCCCGTGCTCTGGCCCCTCGTCAGTCTGCTCGCCGTCGGCCTCGTGACCCTGGCGGCCGGGTGGGTGGTCGACCAGGCCCTCCAGCGGGCCGCGGCCAGGCACCCCGACGCACCGCTGTGGCCGCTGCTGCGCCGCTGCCGGGCGCCGCTCCAACTCGTCCTGCTGGCCACCCTGCTACTCGCCCTGCGCCCGGTGGAACACCTGCTCGACCTGACCGACGACCGGGTCCGGCACGCGCTGCTGCTGGTCCTCATCGCCGCACTGGGCTGGCTGACGGTCCGGGGGCTGGCCGCCGTCCTCGGCACGGTCCTCGGCCGGTACGAGACGGTCACCGAGGACGCGTCCCGGATCCGGCGCGTGCACACCCAGCTCGGCCTGCTGCGCCGGGTGCTCGACGCGCTGGTCTGGGTGGTCACGCTGGCCTCGATGCTGCTGACCTTCACCGCGATGCGCACCATCGGCGCGAGCCTGCTGGCCTCGGCGGGCATCATCGGCATCGTGGCCGGCATCGCGGCCCAGTCCACCCTGGGCAACTTCTTCGCCGGACTGCAGATCGCCTTCAGCGACACCGTCCGGATCGGCGACACCGTGGTGGTCGACGGCCAGCAGGGCACGGTCGAGGAGATCACCCTCTCCTACCTGGTGCTGCAGCTGTGGGACCACCGGCGTCTGGTCGTCCCGGTCTCCTACTTCGTCGGCAAGCCGTTCGAGAACTGGACCCGGCGCGACCCCGGTCTGCTGGCCTGGGTACTGCTGCACGTCGACCACACCACGGCCGTCGACGAGCTGCGCGAGGAGTTCCGCCGGGGACTGTCCCTCAGCCCCGGCTGGGACGGCCGGGAGTGGTACCTCCAGGTGGTCGACACCACCCCGAGCACCCTGGTGGTCCGGGCCGCGGCCACCGCCGCCACCCCGGACGACGCGGCGGAGCTGCGCTTCGCGATCCGCGAACGGCTGGTCGCCCATCTGCGGGACCGCCACCCGGCCGCACTCCCCCGGATCCGCACCGGCGACGGCCCGCCGGACGACGGCCCCTGACCACACCCCTCAGCACCACACCCCGCCTCAGCACCAAACCCCGCGGTACGGGTCGGCGATCAGGTGCGCGACCAGCTCCGTGCCGTCGTCCGAGGGCCCGAAATCGAGGAACACCACGGTGCCGGCGGCCTCCCTGGCGTAGCACCGCCCGGCACCGGGCCGCTCGGGCTGCGGCTGCCAGCCCTGCCGTCGCACCTCGGCCGTGTAACGGTCCGCCGCCTCGGCCATCGGGACGGACGGCCGGTACCGCTGCCGGACCTCCACGTGCCGGTCGTCCTCGTCGCAGCCGCCGGCCTCGGGCGGCCCGACCGGTTCGAGCCCTGCCGGGTGCGCGGGCAGGACCTGCTCGGACACCAGCCGCGGGCCGAGCCGCCGGTCCGCCGCCGAGCAGCCGTACAGGCCGCCGGTGGCGGCCCACCACACACCGGCACCGGCCAGCAGCGCGGCGGCGGCCAGCCCCGCCTCGATCTTTCTCGCCTTGGTCATGAGCAGGCAGGGTAGAGGGAGGCGGGGAGCGGCCCGGCAGGCGGGTACGGGGCCGAGCCGTGTCCGGCAATTCGCGCCGGATCAGCGCGCGGCGCTGCACGCCCGGCCGGACGTGCCGGCGGAGCCTCCTCGTACCGGGTCGTACTCGGGCGTTTCGCCGGTGCGTCCAGGCGGGCACCCACCGCCGTGCGCCCGGCGGGACCTGTCGGACACGGCCTAGAGCACCCGGGTCATCGTCCGGTGCGGGATGCCCGCGTCCTGGTAGACCGGGCCCTCCGCGGCGTAGCCGAGCCGCTCGTAGAAGCCGAGGGCCTGGACCTGGGCGTGCAGTTCCAGTTCGACGGCGCCGCGCTCGCGGGCCGCCTGCTCGATCGCCCGGACCAGCCGCGCGCCGAGCCCGGTGCCGCGGGCCTCCTGCCGGACGGCGAGCCGGCCGAGCAGCACCCGGCCCTCGACGCCGGTGAGCTTGAGCGCGTCGGCGCCGTGGATCAGCCGGCCGGTGCCGAGGGCGTGGCCGTCGGCGGCCACCGCGAGCAGGTGCACCGCGGTGGCGTCGAGGTCGTCGTACTCGAGCTCCTCGGGGACGCTCTGCTCGACCACGAACACCTCGTACCGCACGCCGCGCACCAGGTCCAGGTCGGCGCCGCCGGCGGCCTCACGGATCTCGGTCATGCCGCCCTCCTTCAGCTCTCGGAGGAGATGATGTCGAGGGCCTTCTGCAGGTCGGCCGGGTACTCGCTGTTGAACTGCACCCACTCGCCGTCCGAGGGGTGCTCGAAGCCGAGCTGGACGGCGTGCAGCCACTGGCGGGCCAGGCCGAGCCGCTTGGCGAGCGTCGGGTCGGCACCGTAGGTGAGGTCACCGACGCAGGGGTGGCGCAGCGCGGACATGTGCACCCGGATCTGGTGGGTGCGGCCGGTCTCCAGCTTGATGTCCAGCAGCGAGGCGGCCCGGTAGGCCTCGATCAGGTCGTAGTGGGTGACGGACGCCTTGCCGTCCCGGGTCACCGCCCACTTCCAGTCGGAGCTCGGGTGGCGGCCGATCGGCGCGTCGACGGTGCCGCTCATCGGGTCCGGGTGGCCCTGGACCAGGGTGTGGTACTTCTTCTCGGTGATCCGGTCGTGGAACTGCCGCTTGAGGTCGGTGTAGGCGCGCTCCGACTTGGCGACCACCATCAGGCCGGAGGTGCCGACGTCCAGGCGGTGCACCACGCCCTGGCGCTCGGCCGCGCCGGAGGTGGAGATCCGGTAGCCGGCGGCGGCCAGGCCGCCGATCACGGTGGTGCCGGTCCAACCGGGGCTGGGGTGGGCGGCGACGCCGACCGGCTTGTCGACGACCACGATGTCGTCGTCGTCGTGCACGATGCGCATGCCCTCGACGGGCTCGGCGACGATCTGCACGGGCGAGGCGGGGGCGGGGATCTCGACCTCCAGCCAGGCGCCGGCGGTCACCCGGTCCGACTTTCCGGCCACCGCCCCGTCGAGCGTCACCTTGCCGTCGGCGGCCAGCTCGGCGGCCTTGGTCCGGGAGAAGCCGAACATCCGGGCCAGGGCGGCGTCGAGTCGCTCGCCCTCCAGGCCGTCGGGTACGGGGAGGCTACGGGTCTGCGCTGCGGTACTCACCCGTACGAGTATGCCGGACCGCGAGTGCCCGCCCGACCCGCGGGCGCGGGCCCCGGCGCGGCCGGGTCCGGTCGCTACTCGGTGCGGTCGGTGGTGCCGGCGGCCGCGGTGTCGTCCTTGGCCTTGGCCGGCTGGTGGCTGGTGCCGTCCGGGTTGGAGCCGCGGAAGGAGAGCAGGACGACCAGGATGCCGCCGCAGACGATCGCCGAGTCGGCGAGGTTGAAGACCGCGAAGTGCTGCACCGAGACGAAGTCGACGACGTGGCCGCGGAAGACACCGGGCGAGCGGAACAGCCGGTCGGTGAGGTTGCCGAGGGCGCCGCCGAGCAGCAGGCCGAGCGCGACCGCCCAGGGCAGGCTGTACAGCCGGCGGGCGATCCGCCAGATCACCACGATGACGGCGGCGGCGATGGCGGTGAACACCACGGTCATCGCCTGGCCCATGCCGAAGGCGGCGCCGGGGTTGCGGATCACCTGGAAGGTCATGATGTCGCCGATCACCCGGATCACCGAGTGGTCGGGCTCCAGGCGGGCGACCACCAGCAGCTTGGAGACCAGGTCGATCACGTACGCCAGCAGGGCGACGGCCAGCAGGACGCCGATCCGGCGGCGGCGGACCGCGGACCGCGCTCCGCCGGCTGCGGTGGCACCGACCGCGGTGGCACCGCCCGGCTCGGCGGCTGCGCCGTCGGCGGGCTCGGCGATCTCGTCCAGGGCGCTCTCCGGCTCGTGCGGCACACGCGCGGTCGGGACGGCGTCGTCCTGGGTCTGGGGGGAACCTGGAGTGCTGATGATCCGCTCCGCTGCCTGTACAAAGTGGACCGGCCGGGTGGGCCGACGTTACGGGGACGAGCGTACGGCAATGACCAGCCGGACCGCCCGTCTCCCGTCTCCCGGGCCGGGGGTCAGCGGCGTTCCTGCTTGGCCTTGCAGGTGACGCAGAGCGTCGCCCGCGGGAAGGCCTGCAGCCGGGCCTTGCCGACCGCCTGGCCGCAGGACTCGCAGATGCCGAAGCCGACGCCCTCGAGTCTGGCCAGCGCCCGCTCGGTCTGGGCGAGGCTGTCGCGGGCGTTGTTGGCGAGCGCGAGCTCGCTCTCCCGGTTGATGTTCTTGGTGCCGGCGTCGACCTGGTCGTCGCCCGCGCCGTCGTTGGAGTCGCGCATCAGGCCGGTGATGGCGGCCTCGGAGGCCTCGATCTCGGCGACCAGCCGCTCCAGGTCCGCGTTCAGTTCGGCGTGCAGCTCGGCCACCTCGGCCGTGGTCCACGGCTCCTCGCCCGGGCGGACCGGCAGCTCGGCCGGGTCGACCGACTCGGCGCCGCCGCCCCGGGCGCCGGTGGCGGCCGGCACGTGGGTGCGGCTGGTGGTCGCGGAATGGCCGGTGGTGGTGCTGGTCTTACGCCGTGTAGTGCTCACGGTCCCCTCCCCTGGGTCGCCTGCCACAGCCTTGCGCGCCCGCTTGGTGGCGGTACCCGCACCTGTTGCCTTCTCAGCCATGGCTTCGACCTCATTTACGAATAATTCGAACCGCCGGTTCCCGGCGGTCTCCGGTGCCGGAACGATAATCCCCATCGAATCCGGCCACAACGGGACATACCGATACGCTCCGTGGAACCCACTCGGGCAGCCGTGACCGCTCGACCCGCACCCCGTTGCTGCCCAAGTTGTGCCCAGATCGTCATCCGCTAATCTCACGGCGCGTAGCGAACGCTGCGAAACCGGGTTGCCGGGGCCGATACACTGGGGCCTGCGAGGCGCTGATGGGACGAGTACCGACGTACGCAGCCGAGAGCGACCCGGGGACGGTGTGAGCCCGGGGGTGTGCGCGGCGGGAAGATCACCCCGGAGCCGCCGGAAGAGGGGCCCTGGGCCCGGTAGACCCGGCAGCAAGCCCTAAAACAAGAGGGCCGCAGGCACCATCGCGGTCAAGGAGGGTGGTACCGCGGGACGGCACGCCGTCTCGTCCCTCCGTCGGAAGCCAGTCCACGCATCCGCCGGAGGTAGACGCCCCCCATGACCACCTACAACGCCGTCCCCGCGCAGGTCGACCTGCCCGCGCTGGAGCACCGGATCCTGAGCTTCTGGCAGGACAACAAGGTCTTCCGGCAGAGCCTGGAGCAGTCCGAGGGCCGCCCCGAGTGGGTCTTCTACGAGGGCCCGCCCACCGCCAACGGCATGCCCGGCGCGCACCACATCGAGGCCCGCGTCTTCAAGGACGTCTTCCCGCGCTTCCGGACCATGAAGGGCTACCACGTCGCCCGCAAGGCCGGCTGGGACTGCCACGGCCTGCCGGTCGAGCTGGCCGTCGAGAAGGAACTCGGCTTCTCCGGCAAGCAGGACATCGAGGCGTACGGCATCGCCGAGTTCAACGCCAAGTGCCGCGAGTCGGTCACCCGGCACACCGACGAGTTCGCCAAGCTCACCGAGCGGATGGGCTACTGGGTCGACCTCGACGAGGCGTACCGGACCATGGACCCGGAGTACATCCAGTCCGTCTGGTGGTCGCTCAAGCAGATCTTCGACAAGGGCCTGCTGGTCCAGGACCACCGGGTCGCCCCCTGGTGCCCGCGCTGCGGCACCGGCCTGTCCGACCACGAACTGGCCCAGGGCTACGAGACCGTGGTCGACCCCTCGGTGTTCGTCCGCTTCCCGCTGACCTCCGGCCCGCTGGCCGGCCGGGCCGCGCTGCTGGTGTGGACCACCACCCCGTGGACCCTGGTCTCCAACACCGCCGCCGCCGTGCACCCGGACGTCACCTACGTGGTGGCCACCGACGGCACCGAGCAGCTGGTCGTCGCCGAACCGCTGGTCGGCAAGGCGCTCGGCGAGGGCTGGGAGACCACCGGCGAGTCCTTCACCGGCGCCGAGATGGAACGCTGGGCGTACACCCGGCCGTTCGACCTGGTCGCGATCGAGGACGCGCACTACGTCCTCAACGCCGACTACGTCACCACCGAGGACGGCACCGGCATCGTCCACCAGTCCCCCGCCTTCGGCGCGGACGACCTGGCGACCTGCCGCAAGTACGGCCTGCCGGTGGTCAACCCGGTCCGCGCCGACGGCACCTTCGAGGAGGACGTCCCGCTGGTCGGCGGCGTCTTCTTCAAGAAGGCCGACGAGACCCTGGTCGCCGACCTCCAGGCGCGCGGCCTGCTCTTCCGCCATCTGCCGTACGAGCACAGCTACCCGCACTGCTGGCGCTGCCACACCGCGCTGCTCTACTACGCGCAGCCGTCCTGGTACATCCGCACCACCGCGGTCAAGGACGCGCTGATCCGGGAGAACGAGGCCACCAACTGGTACCCGGAGAACGTCAAGCACGGCCGCTTCGGCGACTGGCTGAACAACAACATCGACTGGGCGCTGTCCCGTAACCGCTACTGGGGCACCCCGCTGCCGATCTGGCGCTGCGAGGAGGACCACCTCACCTGCGTCGGCTCGCTGGCCGAGCTGGGCGAGCTGACCGGCACCGACCAGGACGCCCTCGACCCGCACCGCCCGTACATCGACGACGTCACCTTCGGCTGCCCGCAGTGCTCCGGCACCGCCGTCCGGGTGCCCGAGGTGATCGACGCCTGGTACGACTCGGGCTCCATGCCGTTCGCCCAGTACGGCTACCCGTACAAGAACAAGGAGCTGTTCGAGAAGCGCTACCCGGCGCAGTTCATCTCCGAGGCGATCGACCAGACCCGCGGCTGGTTCTACACGCTGATGGCGGTCGGCACCCTGGTGTTCGACAAGAACGCGTACGAGAACGTGGTCTGCCTCGGGCACATCCTCGCCGAGGACGGCCGCAAGATGTCCAAGCACCTGGGCAACATCCTGCAGCCGATCCCGCTGATGGACCAGCACGGCGCCGACGCCGTGCGCTGGTTCATGGCCGCCGGCGGCTCCCCCTGGTCGGCCCGCCGGGTCGGCCACGGCACCATCCAGGAGGTCGTCCGCAAGACCCTGCTGACCTACTGGAACACCGTCGCCTTCCAGGCCCTGTACGCCCGCACCGCCGACTGGTCGCCGTCCGCCGCCGACCCCCGCCCGGCCGACCGTCCGCAGCTCGACCGCTGGGTGCTCTCCGAGCTGAACACCCTGGTCCGCGAGGTCGACCTCGCGCTGGAGTCGTACGACACCCAGCGAGCCGGCAAGCTGCTCTCCGGCTTCGTCGACGACCTGTCCAACTGGTACGTCCGGCGCGGCCGCCGCCGCTTCTGGCAGGGCGACGCCGCGGCGCTCGCCACCCTGCACGAGGCGCTGGAGACGGTCACCCGGCTGATGGCACCGCTGACCCCGTTCATCACCGAGCAGGTCTGGCAGGACCTGGTCGTCCCGGTCGCGCCCGACGCCCCTGCCTCGGTACACCTGGCCACCTGGCCGGTGGCGGACGAGACCCTGATCGACACCGAGCTGTCCAGGCACATGGCGCTGGTCCGCCGCCTGGTCGAACTCGGCCGCGCCACCCGCGCCGAGTCCGGGGTCAAGACCCGCCAGCCGCTGTCCCGCGCCCTGATCGCCGCCCAGGGCTGGGACGAGCTGCCGGCCGACCTGCGGGCGCAGATCACCGAGGAGCTCAACGTCTCGGTGCTGGAGTCGCTGGCGGAGGTCGGTGGTTCGCTGGTCGACACCACCGCCAAGGCCAACTTCCGGGCACTCGGCAAGCGCTTCGGCAAGGGTGTCCAGGACGTCGCCAAGGCGGTCGCCGCCGCCGACGCCGCCGCCCTCGCGGCCGACCTGCGCGCCACCGGCACCGCCACCGTGACGCTGGACGGCGAGTCCATCGCGCTGACCCCCGACGAGGTGATCATCACCGAGACCCCGCGCGAGGGCTGGGCCGTCGCCAACGAGGCCGGCGCCACCGTCGCCCTCGACCTGACGATCACCCCGGAGCTCAAGCGGCTCGGTGTCGCCCGCGACGCCATCCGCCAGATCCAGGAGGCCCGCAAGAACTCCGGCCTCGACGTCGCCGACCGGATCGTGCTGCGCTGGCAGTCCGCCGACGAGGAGACCGCCGGGGCCATCACCGAGCACGGCGGCCTGGTCGCCGAGGAGGTCCTCGCCACCGACTTCGCCACCGGCCCCGCCGACTGGGAGTCCGAGACCTTCACCGACGAGTCCCTCGGCCTCACCTTCCAGCTCCGCAAGGCCTGACCCCGCCCCCGCACCACCGGTGGCCGCCGCTCTCCCCCACGGGAGTCGGCGGCCACCGCCTTTTCCCCG
>NZ_JAIZ01000241.1 GCF_000710465.2 Kitasatospora sp. MBT63
CGAGCAGGGAGGACCCGCTGGTCGGGTCGACGGCCGCCAGTAGCCCGGTCATCGGGGCCCCGGTGCGGCCGCGCGGCGAGGCGGGGACGGGGGGTTCGACCGGGGTCTCGGTGCGTGGTTCGGTTGGCTTTCGGGCGTCGTGCCGTGGGACTGCGGCGGGGGGCTATTCGTCGAGATCTTCGGGAATGTCAGGGGCATCGTCTCTGTGGTGTTCATCCATCGTGATTTCCGGTGTATCGGCTGTTGATGTGGGTGGATGCAGGAGTTGTCGCACAGCCTTCAGGGTCACACTGCCACTGCCCGGGAACACCACACGGCAGCGCAGCACACCGGGCGCTCATCGCTGCCCCTGCCTACGGTCCGGGTTCTGCTGAGGCATGTCCGGCGGCGCGGATGAGACGGTGGTGAACGTTCCGGGAGGCCGGGGTGACCAGCGCGCGCCTCTCCGTGGCGCCGCGATTCGACGTGGCCGTCCCCAGGAACACCGCCATCGCCGCACCGTCGGATCAACGAACCAGCTGGATCCGCAGTGAGATGGAATGTGATGTCCGATCCCGTTGTCTGCCTGGAAGCTTCTGCCCGTTCGGGTCGGGGTTCGGATCTGCGGTGCACGATGACCGGGCAGAGATCGAGTCGGAGACAGACGAGGAGTTCGCCCGCACCGAGGCCTCCGCCTTACGGAGGGCAACTGTCCGATGCGGTGCGGCCGGACAGTGGCCGGCACTCTCGCAGGGCGGAGGCCAGTTGGGCGACACGGATGGGTTTGGTGATGTAGTCGTCCATTCCGGCCTCCATGCAGAGTCTCCGGTCGCCCTCCATGGCGTTGGCGGTCATGGCGATGATCCGGGGACGTGGTGTGCCCGTGTGGGCGGCCACGATTCGCCGTGTCGCCTCCAGGCCGTCGAGGTTGGGCATCTGCACGTCCATGAGGATGACGTCGTACGGCTGTCGGTCGACGGCGGCGATGGCTTCCAGGCCGTCCGCTGCCGTGTCCGCGCGGTAGCCGAGCTTCTCGAGCAGTAGCAGTCCGAGCTTCTGGTTGACCTGGTTGTCCTCCACCAGCAGCACCTTCAGTGGCGGCCCGTCGAGCGGCACGATCTGGGCCTGCGGTCTGACGGGAAGATCCGAGACCGCCGTGCCGTGGATGGCGACCATCAGCGCGTCGAACAGCTGGGAGGCCTTGACCGGTTTGGCCATGACGGTCGCCCCGTGGAGTTCCGGGCTCAGCCGCAGTGTCGTGGAGTAGAGGATCAGCGCAAGGCCCGTGGTGTGAAGCTCGCGGATCTGCGCTTCCTCGCCGGTTCCGTCGGCGTCCGCGGCCGGGGTGTCGATGATCGCCACATCGAATGTCTCGCCCCGGTGCAGCCGTTCCAAGGCTTCACCGGGCGACTCGGCATCGATGATGTCGACGCCCCACGTCGTGAGTAGATGTCTCAGGATTCGTCTGCTCGCGTCATGGTGGCCGATGAGCAGGGCGTGCTTGTCCAGCAGCGGCGGTTGGACGCCGGCGAGCCGCCTCGTGTCGTTCGACGGCTCCGCGGCGCGGAGCGGGACGTGGAAGCTGAAGGTCGTACCTTCGCCGGGGACCCCGCTGCTCTCCACCCGGATGTCGCCACCCATCAGCGTGACCAGGCGTTTGCTGATCGCGAGTCCCAGGCCCGTTCCGCCGTATTTCCGGGTGGTGGAGGAGTCCACCTGGGAGAAGGACCTGAACAGACGGTCCATGCGGGCCGCCGGGATGCCGATGCCGGTGTCGCGCACCGCGAACTGGAGGAGGTGGCCGGCCGGGACGCCCTGGCCGTGGTGCCGCCGCGGGACACGGGTGACGGTCAGTAGGACCTCGCCCGCTTCGGTGAACTTCACCGAGTTCGACAGCAGGTTGAGCAGGACCTGGCGCACCCTCGTCACGTCGCCGACGATCTCCGGGGGGATGTCCTCGTCGATGAGGTAGGCGAGGTCGATCTGCTTCTCGCCGGCCTTCATGGCGACCAGGTCGAGCGCGCTCTCCACGCATTCGCGCAGGTTGAAGGGCGCGAGTTCGAGATCGAGCTTGCCGGATTCGATCTTGGTGTAGTCGAGGATGTCGTTGATGATCGTCAGCAGTGCCTCCGCACTGCCGCGGATGATCTCGGCGAACTCGCGTTGGTCCGTCGTGAGGTCCGTATTGAGGATCAGTCCCGTCATGCCGATGACTCCGTTCATCGGCGTGCGGATCTCGTGACTCATGGACGCCAGGAAGGCGCTCTTCGCCTCGTTGGCCGCCACCGCCTGTTCGCGCGCGGTCCGCAGTTCGCGGGTCCGCTCGGCGACCTCCTGCTCCAGTGTTCTGCTGTAGTCGGCCAGCAGCCGCTCGGCCTGCTTGCGCTCGGTGATGTCGCGGATGACCCCGTGGTAGGTCAGCGGCCCGCCGTCGCTCGCCGGTTCCGCGGTGGACGTCAGCAGGCAGTCCATCGTCACGCCGCCCGTGGTGGTCAGCCTGGCCTCGAAGTCCCTGACCGAGCCGTCCCGGGCCAGCTTCTCCTGGAACCGTCTGCGGTCCTCGGGATCGACGTAGCGCTCTCTGATGTCCGCGCCCGCCAGCTCCTCCCGGGTGTAGCCGAAGAGGTCGAGCATCGCCTGGTTGGCGTCCAGCAGCTCGCCTTCGGGGGTGCTGACGAAGTGCGCGTCGCGCGAGCTCTCGAAGAGCCGTCGGTACTTCCGTTCGTTCGCGCTCACCACCTGGTAGGACTGGACGTTGTTGATCGCGGAGGTCGCCTGGCTGGCCATGTTGGCCAGCCCCACGACGATGTCGGCGTCGGCGGTGATCCGGGTGTAGTACCGCGCGTCCTCACCGGCGTTGCCCACCGCGAGCATCCCGCTCGGGGACCGGGACTCCCCGCCCAGGGGGACGAGGGCGTACTCGCACATGTCGAGCATGCGTCCGAACTCGAGTTGGGGCTCCTCCGTGGAGGATGCCGGGCAGATCACCTGCTCGTCGTGGGACAGCACCGGTTCGAGGACCGGTGTCGCCACGGGGAGCCGCAGTCCGTGGATCTGCTGCTCGCCCGATGCCTCGTAGTAGCCGGCCGCCACCCGCACCACGAGTTCCGTCCCCTCGGACGTGCGGCGGAAGATGACGCACCTGCTGAAACCGAGCTCGTAGAGTGAGAAGTGCGCCACGAGGTCGAGGATGTCGCCGGTGTCGCTCGCGGCGTTGAGCCTCTTGCCCAGTTCGTAGAGCTGGCGGTAGAGACGGATCTGGTCGTCGAGGCGCTCCTGCGAGGTCCTCAGCCGCACCTCCGTGCGCAGCAGGTGTTTCACCTGCGCCCGCAGCTGCCGGTTCTCCTCCTCCAGGTCGGGCCGGGTGCCGAGGGTCTGTCCGGCCGAGGGCGAGGAACGGGATGCCCCGGCTGCCGCAGAGTCCTCGCTCACGAGCAGACCAGAGCGGCGAGGACGCAGGTGAAGTGGTGGAACCGGTTCTGCCCCGCGGTCGGGCAGAGTTCGCCGAAGGTGTAGAACCCGATCTTGGGGACGCTGGGGAGCTGGCTGTGCAGCCGCTTCAGGATCTGCCGGGTCTGACTCTCCGGTAGATAGTGCCGTCCCCGCCCGGCGCATTCGAACTGCATGATCAGATCAGGGGTGGCCGAGCCGAGCTCCGCATTGATGTATGCCGCGATCTGGTCGGCGTTCGAGGTCAGCAGGTCGATGTCCCTGCGCATCAGCCTGACGCGCGTCCCCTCGGGTGCCCGGACCGGGAGGTTGACCGTCCCCGCCTCCTTGTTCTGCGACAGGGCCACGTAGGGGACGTAGCCGTCGACGCCGTCCGCCACGGGGAAGCCGAACGGAAGGCTCACCACGACGGTCTGCCAGTCCGCGAGTTCGTCCGTGCCCACGTACTCCCCGTACACCTCGATCGCGGGCCTGCCGTCGATCTCCTTGACGGTCCGGCCCTCGGTGCTGGTCAACGTGAAGTCCAGGCCGACCGGCACGCACCCGTGGCCCAGTGCGGGCACGACCCGGGCGTCCCCCGACAGCATCGCCCAGCTGGCCGCGTCCTCGACCACCTCGCCGTCCAGGTACTGGAAGCTCCGCTCGTACAGGTTGTTGTCGCCGGCCGTGCCGCCGAGGATCGGGATCCGGTCGATGCCGTCCAGTTGCTCCTTGAGCCCGTCCAGCAGTTCGTCGACGGTCGAGGTCATGCCGTCGGGGAACAGGAAGAGCGCGCGGTCGTCGGGGCGCAGCGGGCCGATCTGGCGGCCCAGGGCGTGCCCGACGTCGCCCGAGCCCGTCTTGAGGCCGGGGGCGAGGCCGTGGCGGAAGGAGATGGAATCGGACTGCGCGAGCATCACCGCGACGCAGAAGTTCGATTCGTCGGGTTGGTCGCCGACGAGGATTCCCTCGGCGGAGCATCCTGCGAGCGGGGCGCGGTCGGCGGCCTCCCAGACCGCCTTGACGATCGCGCTCTGGTCGTATCCGACCGAGGCGAACAGGAAGACGAAGTCCGGTCTGTCGATGGAGCCGTTTCTCAGTGCCTGGCCGACGGCGTCCCGTGCCGCGGCGGCGGCGTCGCGGAGGTGGCTTGCACCGGTCCCGAATGTGGTGGTCACGGTCGGCCTCCCGGCATGGAGGCAACTGCCGTCGGTGGGGTGTTCCGCGGGTTCGGGCCGTGCGTGCCCGCGTCGGCGAGGGCGGTGGCCGGCTGCTGGTCCGCTTCCTGGGTTCGGCGGGCGCGCCGCCGATCGGCATTGCTGATTTTCATTTTCAGATAGCCTAAGCGCAGGGAACGTGGTGATCAATCCAAGAGGAGCCTATGAGGGGCTCGCCGTGGGGGGCAGGTGGGCTCGGCACGGGAAGAGGGAAGAAAGGTCTGCCCTTCAGATCCGTTGCCTTGCGGCGGTCGGGTGGGCCCCGAGCACACCGGGAGCCGCCTGCAGCCGCCCGCCCACCGGATCCGGAGGATGGTCCTCGGCACCACCTCCCGCCGACAACGACACCGCACCACCGGCCGCGGCGGAGCCGCAGGTCGAGCTCACGCGCGCCGTGGCGCGTCGGCCCCGAGAGGTCTTCCGATCACGTTGCGGAGCTGAACGGCGTGCCCGCGGGCGACGTGCTCCAGTGCGAACAGGTGAACCTCCCCGTCGGTGCCGGCGGACCACAGCCTGGTCCGCAGGTCGAGGACCGCCCACAGCTCCCGGCCCCGGTCGTCGGGTGGCAGCCGGAGCGGGATGAACCGCTCGGCTGGGTCGTCCGGGTCGACGTGGTCCCAGTCGGTGGTGCGGGATTCGCGGCGGGCCCGGTTCTGCGGATCGGCCTCGCTCGGTTCTGCGGCCGCCGACGGGGTGGCGGCGTACTCGGTGGGCATGGCTGTCTCCTGCGGTCTGCGCGTGGACGGATCGTTCGCCGAGGCGGTGCGGGTACATCGTCGACCCACGACCGGGACATCTGAACAGCCATAAAGGAATCTTCAGGGACTCTTCAAGGACCCAGCAGGCAGCCGTGTAGCGCGGGCCCGGTACCCACGACACGGCAGGGGGCTTGACGTCGGCCGTCGCGTCGGCGCCCAGGACATCGTGCCGGTACCGCGCCCCTGCGGGGGCCAGGCGGGCCCGTACCGAGCCGACCGGCGCCCCGGACCCCGGACGGCCGCCCACTCAGAGGGGGGCGCTGTGGGGCGGCCGCCGGGTCGGTGGCCTGCTGCCACCCGCTCCGCCCGCCATCCCCAGCACGGCGGAGCCCGGCCTCCATGACAGCATGTCGACGCCGCACGGGAATTGCCCGCCCGGCACGCCTGTCGTCCGTGGATCCCACCCCGACGGGCCGCGCTCTCGGGCAGTCGGCTCCCCTCCGCCCCCTCACTGGTTCCACTCCCGGCCCTCTCCCCGAAGCCCCACCCGCTGAGGTCGCACCAGGGTCGGCAGGGCTGTCTGAAGGGTTGCCCGGACGTTCTCTGCCCGCCGGTCCCGCCGGCTCTACGGTCGATCCCATGGACTCCGAGCGGCCGCGCCGCTGCCGCTCGGACGATGCGATCGAACGGATCGAGACCGCATGCCCGCCATCACCGCACAAGTCTTCGTCCAGGCACCGTTGCAGAACGTCTTCGCTTTCCTGGCCAACGCCCGGAACCTGCCGCTGTGGAGCAGCGCGGTGATCGAGGTCGACGGGGCCGACGTGGTGCCGGCGTACGGGGCCGTCTACCGCTACCGGTTTCCCGGCCGGCATCACGACAGTCGGCTGCTGTGCAGCGCCGCGAGCCGTCCGTACGAGGTGGCCTTCCGGGGCGGACGGATGTGGACTCCGCTGGGGTGGCAGATTCCCGAGCTCGTTTTCCATCTCTGTGACGAGGCCGACGGCGTGAGGGTGGAGATCGAGGTCGTCTCCCGGCTCGGCGGTGCGATGCTGCTGTTCTGGCCGCACCTTGCGGTGGCCTGGCGCCGTGACCTCCGCAGGGATGCGTGCCGGCTGGCCGCCGTGCTGGCGGGCCAGGACCCGGAGGGTGAGAACGGTGCCGTCGAGGTCGTCACGCATGTCCGCAGGCCGGGAGAGCGGCGCCGGGTCCGCTAGCGGCGGTTGCCGCTCGGCCCGCTTCGCGGCCCGCATGGGCACCCGACATGCGCTCGACCGGACCACCGTGGCAACTGTCGCCCGTACCGCGGGCGGTGCCCCTTGTACACGTCCGAGAAGACCGCGATGCTCTCACGCACCCCAGCTCTCCGCCGCCTCCCCCAGCGTCTCGTTCCGGCCGGGGCCGTGCCGCACCTTCTCCTCGGGCTGCTGTTCTTCGTCGTCTACGCCGTGATCGGCGTCATCCGCCACGTGCGCTACGCCTCGATGTCCTGGGACTTGGCGATCTTCGTCCAGGAGGTACGGCAGTACGCGTCACTCCACGCACCGGTCGTCAGTGTCAAGGGCCCCGGTTACAACATCCTGGGCGACCACTTCAGCCCGGTCCTGGCCTTGCTCGCCCCGGCATACCGGGTCTTCCCGACCCCCGTGACGCTTCTGGTGGCCCAGGCGGCGCTGTTCGCGAGCTCGATCCCGATCGTCTCGAGCACGGCGGCCGCTTTCGTGTCCCGTTCGAAGAGCCTTGCGGTGGGTGTCGCGTACGGCCTCTCCTGGGGGCTGCAGCGGGGCGTGGACTTCGACTTCCACGAAATATGCTTCGCGGTGCCGCTGTCGGCCCTCGCGCTGCGCAACATCATCCTGCGGAGGTGGTACCGGGCTGCGGCCTGGGCGGCGGCGCTGGTGCTGGTCAAAGAGGACATGGGGATGACGGTCGTCGCGATCGCCCTCGTACTCATCCTGCTGCGGCAGTATGCGCTCGGGGCGGTCCTGGCCGCTTTCGGCACGGGCATGCTGATCCTGACCGTGAAGGTGGTGATCCCTCATTTCAACCCGAACGGGCACTATGACTACGCGTCGAAGCTCCGGGGTGGTTCGTCGACCGGTGCGCCGCTGGACCTGGTGCACGGCTTCCTCTTCACCGAGATCAAACTCCAGACGCTGGGGTACCTGCTGCTGATCACCGCCTTCCTGGCGTTGCGGTCACCGCTCGTCCTGGTCGCGGTGCCGACGTTGCTGTGGCGCTTCGCCTCGTCCGACAGTGCCTACTGGGGCATGGACTGGCACTACAACGCGGTGCTGATGCCGGTCCTCTTCCTCGCCCTGATCGATGCCGTCCGCCGGTGCGAGGCGTACCCGACACCGGTCTGGCTGCGTGCGTATGCCACCCAGGCCGTCGTCCCGGCGGTCACGGCCATCTCGCTGGTTCTCTGTCCGGCCATGGGGCTTCCGGTCGCCGGGCTGTTCATGCCGTCGACCTACGCCAGGAACGCCGGGCGGCTGACGGCGCTGCGGACCGCGGTCGCAACCGTCCCGGACGGGGCCACGGTCGAGGCCAACGTCCCGCTGCTGGCTCATCTCGCTCCACGCACCACTCCGTTCTGGATCGGTACGGCGGTCGGCGCGCCTCGGTACGTGGCGCTGGACCTGTCGACCGGGTGGTCGGATCCCCCGGAGAGTGCGGCCGGCTACGGCGAGTCGCTCCATCCGGGCGTCCGGTACGCGGTCGTCTTCGACGAGCAGCACGTCCAGGTCGCGAAGCGCGTCGATTGACCCGGCCGGGTGCCCGCTGCGCGGGTGCGGTGTGCCACGGCTCGGATGTCCTGCCCGAAAGGCTTCCCCTTCCGGGCTGGTGGACGGTCTCGGGGAACGACGACTGTTGGTGGGCGGTCTTGAGAACTGTTCACGGGAGAAGTGGTCATGCCGGCTCCAACTTGGGTCACTCCGGGGACCGACCTCGACTTCGTCCGGGACAAGCGGCCACGGGACCTTCGCGACCTCCTGAAGAAGGGGAAGCCCTGGACCACCCTTTTCGTCACGTGGTACGCGTCGTACGTCCAGGGGGACCGAACTGCGCTCCAACGCTGGGCGGACGTGGTCAAGGCCCACCAGGCCGGGGGCGGGCGTACCGGCGGAATCCCTTCTCAGCTCCGGACGGACTTCGACCTCCTGATCTCACTGCAGTTCTTCGGCGCATGTGCGGATGTGCGGGCGTGGCTCGAGGAACAGCGGGATGTGGCGCGGCGGACGGCGCCGCGCGGAGCTTCGTCGAAGCAGATCCGCGAGATCCGGAAGGCGAACGAGGCCAGGTCGATCGCGGAGGCGAAGTCCGCGGACTGGGAGGGCGACGCTTCAGGGGCCGTCTCCGAGGCGACCCTGGCCGCGCTGGAATCGTTGATCGCTGCCAACACCCGCGCGGTGACGCCGAAGGTGGCGGCCCTCCTCGAAAGCTATGAGAAGGGCTACTGGGAGGGCCGCGAGGAGCTGCTGAGCCGGCTCAAGGCCGCCTACACGCCCACGATGAGTGCCCAGTCGCGACTGCGGGACGCCTGCTTCGAGATGCGCCGGGCGCTGAGCCCGGCCGGCCGCGTGCCGGACGAGAAGAAGAGTGAGCGGCGTCAGGAGGTGCTGGCCCAGTGGACCGCCTACACGGAGGCGTACGAGAGGTTCGGGGAGCAGTTGCTCGCATCGAACAAAGCACTCGTACGGTGGGCCGTGAAAGACACGGCCGAGAAGATCGAGAAGAACTTCGCCGCCCGGCATCCGGGCGTGGCCGCCGCACAGTTCTCGATCAACCTGACGGTCACCGCTCTGAGCGCCGTGATCCAGAACCTCGGCCTGGTCGCCGGGGCCGCGACCTTGAACCCTGTGGTCGCCGCTTCGGCCACCGCCCTGGCGACCGGGCTCACCGCCGTTCACGATGGTGTCCAGCGCCTGACGACGTCGAAGATCGCGCGGGCCGACGCCGAGAACCTGGACACCGTGCTGGAGCACGTCGGTATGGAGTACCGCCACCCGGCCGGCGGCGAGGTCCGGGCCAAGGTGGCGGAGGAGGCCGATTACCTCTCCAACGTCGTAGGACAGACGATCGCCCCGGCCCTGGAGTGGGCGGCTGCCAACGCGAACAGCCCGGCCGGCACGGCCGCGCAGCTGGTGCCGGTCGCAGGTCTGTTGTGGCGGGTGGGAGGGCTCGCGGTGATGCTCGACGGGCTCGTGAACCCGAAGGTCCTCGCGAAGACCCGGGACCGGGAGGCCCTGCACAAGCTGGTCACCGATGCGATCAGCAATCTGAAGGGACCGACACTGCCGACGGAGATGCGGGTGCTCCGGGTGGATCCCGCCAGCGGTGTGGCCGATGTGGTTGTGGACGGAACTCCGGGGATCCTGAAGAACGGCCGGTTCCATCCGGAGAGCCGTCTGGAGGCCCTGGCGGAGGCCGTTCGGAGCTGGCGGAAAGCGAGGAGGGGGGATGTCTTCGTCAGTTTCTCCGCCACGGATGGGACGATCACGGACCTGCGGAGACTGACGCTCCTTGTGGGCCACGATCTCGCCACGTTCGAGACGGTACAGGACGGCCTCACGATAATGAGCGAGGATGATCATGCATTCTGGTGTTCTGCCCGCGCCTCCGGGCTGGGTCTCAGCAGAAGCGTCGGCCGTGATCTCTGGAACGTTGAATTCAAGCTCAGCCATGAAGGCCGCGCCAGCAGCAAGAACGTGCGGAAGACCTTCTCCCGCCTGCTCCTCTACTCGCGGGACAGCTCCAAGGCGGAGATATACACCGAGCACAAGGAGTCTGCCGGGATCCTCCTCGACATCATGAAACGAGATCCCGGGTTCGACTGCCTGCTGGCCTACCAGGAAATCTTCGAACTGCCGGACGGAAGATTCACCGTGGATTCCGGCGGGGTTGTTTCGGCACCGGACGGCGAGCCACTGATAAGCGTGGCAGATCTGGAGGAGAGGGGCAGGGAGGCGCTGGGGTTCAGGCAGTATTTCAACGACCTCCTGGAGCGGATGGAGGAGGGAGAAATAGTCGACATCGACAATCTGAACCTCCCCCCTCGCCTGCCGGAGGCATACGCTAGGAAGCTCGCCCTCTGGCGGAGAGTCTTCGATCACTTTTACGCCGCTCAGGCCTCCGCCAGCAGCGACACAGGCACTTTCGAGGCGATTCAGCACGGGCTCGCCGAGCTCGTATTCCCATCGGAGTGGCAGCATAAGTATTACAAGCTATGCGAAATCCATGGACTGTCCGATGGATATCTCCGGATCAACTCGCTTGTCGCCGACGCCCTCTCGGTACTGACCTCCCTGAATCGGAATGAGATCCCCTCCGCGGATCGACTGGCCCGACTCTGCCGGTTCAGTCCGGACGAATGGGACTGGCTGAACGCGGCGAAGAACATTCCGGGCCTTCCGGACTTTCCAGATTTTTCGAAGGTCCGGTCCAGCCTCCTCGGAGCCCGAATCGACCTCCTCGAAGATGCGGTCGAAAAGTTGCAATCCGGCGAGATTGTTAAAATTCCGGATTTCCCGGACGGGATACCGCCCGAGTATGCACAAATAGTCGACTACTGGAAGCAGGTGATCGGAAGGGTCCGGCACGCCGAGGAGGCGCTGGAGTCGGAACGGGGCCGGTGGGCTCTCTACGAGTCCGCACAGGGCAGCCTTGCGGCATACGGCGACGATTTCCTGAAACTGATCATGTCGAAGCAGCAGTTGATGGACGCAATGGCCGAGGTGGCGACCATTTTCGACAATCTCGGATCCGCCGCATCTGCCCGGCAGGACAACAAGGACATTCCGGACTCCCTGGCCGACGAACTGACCCAGCTCACCGCAGAGGATTGGGCGGAGGCGTGCACGGCGGACGACCGGTTCACGGCGGTTCGACGAGTTCTGCTCCCTCCTGGCTGACGCGCCTTTTCCCACGGCCACCACCCGAGAAGCAAGGTTCTCTGCCCGTCGGCCGAGACGAACGTGCAGGGCACCGGTGCGGGGCCGGGTCACGCTGAGAGTCCGGTGTTCGGCCGCTGGGCCGGGCAACTCACTCGGCTCGGAAACGGTGGTTCACATGGACCCGGCAACGTCATCGTCCGGATCGGGCTTCTTCTCCGAGGGCAGCGGGCAGCAGTGCCGCACCGCTCCGGGAAGGCCGCCCGGGAAAGACCAGGGCCGTGGACGGCCGGCTCTCAGGCCGACGGCGATCGCCGGCCTACTCGCACTGCCGGTGGCCCTGCTGTCCGCCGCTGCCGCTCCCGCCGCCCACGCGGCCGATCAACCGGCCCAGGGCGGCGCCCCCGTCTATGTCTCGGACCCCAATGGCAGCCGGATCGTGAAGGTCGGCCCGGACGGGACCGTCACCTCCGTTCCGGTGACCGCGAACTGCCCGGCCGGAACCCCGCCGGAGCGGGCCAAGGTGGATCCCAGCAAGATCGCGGTGGACGCCGCCGGAAACCTCTACGTCGCCAACTACTACGCCTACACCGTCATGAAGATCACCCCGAGCGGGTCCAGCAGCATCATCGCGGGAGACCGGGACTGCGACCCGGCCACGCCGCCCGCCGACTCGCTGCAGTCCCCCAACGGTGTCGCCGTGGACGCCACCGGCACGGTCTACGTCGTCGACACGAACGGCAGCGCGCTCTGGAAGATCGACACCGGCGGAACCGTGAGCAAGATCGCCAGTGTGGCTGCCCAAGCCGGCGCCGTCCTCGACGGACAGGGCAACCTCTACACCATCGCTTCGAACGCGCTGGTGAAGGTCTCACTCGCCAACGGCACGTCACAGGTCATCACTCAGTTCGCCCCGAATCCGAACGATCCCCTCGACCGGCCTGTCGATCTCGCGATGGGCCCGGACGGAAGCTTCTACGCGCCCTTCTACCACGACAATCGCGTGGTCAGGTTCAAGGACGGGCAGCAGAGCACCATCACGACCGGGACCAATCCGATCTCCGTCGCCGTGGACGATGCCGGAAGTCTCTACGTGGGCCGCGAGGGAGGAACCGTGATGAAAGCGCCCGCCGGCTGCACGACCGTCGCCTGCGAGGTGGACATCAACTCCAAGGTCGGCAACCCCGGAGGAATCGCCCTACCACCTTCCCCCCACGCACCCACGGACGTCCGCACCAATCCAGGACCCACCCGGGCCGTCGTCACCTTCACTCCCAGCAACTCCCCCTCCGTCACCGGCTACACCGTGACCGCGACTCCCACCAGGGGAACCGGAACCGCTGTAACGGCTCAGGGGACGGGCTCCCCCATCACCGTCACCGGGCTGAAGCTCGGGACCACCTACGACTTCACCGTCACGGCCACGAACGGCGCAGGTGTCACCAGCCCTCCCGCGAAGGCCACCAAGGTGTCGAACGGGATCTGGGACGCCATCATCGCGCTCCTGAAGAAGTTCGGCCTGCTCCGGTAGCGGCCCGGCACGGGGCCGGCCGGGCAAGAGGACGAGGGTGATCGGTGGCATCGGTCTGGGAAGAGATACGGGAGACGGTGGCCCCCCGGCCCGGCAGCCGGCACGGCCCGCTCCCTCCGCTGCTCCTCGCGCTGACCGTGGTCGGCGGCCTGGTCGACGCGGTGAGCTTCCTGGGTCTCGGACACGTCTTCGTGGCCAACGTGACCGGAAGCGTGGTGGTCGTCGGCTTCGCGGCGGCCGGCGCCAAGGGCTTCTCCGTCAGCTCCTCGCTCGTATCCCTCACCGCCTTCCTCGTGGGCGCGGCTCTGGGCGGGCGGATCGGACGGAGACTGCCGCACCGCGGCCGGGTCCTGCTCGCCGCCCTCTCGGTGCAGACTGCCCTGTTCGGCTCCGCCTCGGCCGTGTCGGCCTGGATCGGCACGGCTCACCATCCGGCCGGGCGGTACACGATCCTTGCGCTTCTCGCCCTCGCCATGGGGTTGCAGAACGCCGCCGTGCGGCTGCTCGCCGTACCGGACCTGACCACGACGGCCATCACCATGACCCTCGTCGGCCTCGCCGCGGACGGCCCGCTGGGCGCAGGAGGCCCGATGCGGGCGGGCCCCCGCCTGCTCTCCGCCACCGCCCTGCTGTCCGGCGCCTTCGCGGGTGGTTTCCTCGTCCTGCGCCACGGTGTCACCACCGGCATGACGGTGATGTCCGTGGTGGCCGCCCTCACGGTCGTCGCGGTGGCGGCCGCCGCCAGGCACCCGGGTGTCTGGGCAGATCGGCCGTGACGCCGAACGGGCCCCGGCTCCGTTGTTCTCCGGTCCCTGCGCACTCCATCTGACGGATCATCACATCCTGCCGCTCCGCGACCGCACCACATCAACGGTCCTTCGGCCGTACACGCGTGGCGAGCGACTCCCCGACCGAACGTGCGCCGCCCCGTCCCGGGCCGTCGGCCCGCCTCCATACCGGGGGCAAGGCGCCAGGGCCGGGAGCGTGCCCAACCGGGCACTCTCCCGGCCCCCGAGGCGAGCGACAGTCCGAAGAGGGGCTGCAACCGCCCCGCAGCCGGCGGAACGCGCAGGAGAGCGCGCGTGCGACGAGAGGGTGCCCCTCGGCGCCGGCGGCCCATGGCGAATGTGGAGGTCCGGTTCCGGATGATGAACGTAGTACGAGCCGCCCAGGAGCGCTGGCGGTCCAGTTCACGACGGGTGAAGGCCGGGGTCATCGCCGCGGCCGTGGCTGTCGCCGGCACCGCGATCGCCGTCCCGCTCGCCCAGGCCGGCGGCTCCAAGGCCGTCCGGCCGGTCGCCGCCTCCGGCCCCAGCCCCAACGCCGGTCCCGCCACGCCGACGGCTCCTCCCGCCACGGACTCGGGGCTCTCACCTCTGACCGGCCTCCCCGGAGGAGGCGGGCACCTGCTTGCAGTGAAGATAGACAACGTGGGGCAGGCGCAGTACCAGCAGGCCGGTCTGAACTCCGCCGACGTCGTCTACGCGATTCAGGTCGAGGGTGGCCTGAGCCGGTACCTCGCGGTCTTCGACAGTGAGCACGCACCGGCGAGCGTGGGGCCGGTGCGCAGCGCCCGGCAGTCGGACATCCCCCTGCTGGCGGCGTACGGCAAGGTGGGGCTGGCCTACAGCGGTGCGATCTCCGGGCTGCGTCCCGATCTGGCGCAGGCGAACCTCCAGGGCATCACGCCGAGCAGCGGCCTGTTCAGCCGGGGCGGATCGTCACCGACCTTCATCCGGCCGGCGAGCGTCTTCTCGGCGTACCCGGACCTGGCGCAGGCCAAGAACGTCGGCTTCACCTTCGGCGATGCTCCCGGCGGGGGCGTCCCTGCGGCCACGGCATCGGCCCGCATGCCGGCCGCGTCGTTCACGTTCACGGCTTCCGGTGCCTCCTGGCTGGTGTCGGTGGACGGCCACCCTGCGAACACGACCGACCAGGGACGCGCCACGACCTCGAACGTGATCGTGCAGCACGTCCCGGTCGTGCCGGGGAAGTACACCGACCACAACGCGGGCAGGCCCGACAACGAGGTGTTCTCGCAGACCACCGGCGAGGGCAGCGCCGACTTCTACCGCGACGGCCAGGTCTGGCACGGCAAGTGGTCCAAGTCCGATGACTCCGCCCCCACGCAGTACACGGTCGGCGGTGCTCCGATGCCGCTCAAGACGGGTCGTACCTGGATCGTGCTGGCTCCCTGAGCCACCGTCGCGGCATCGACACACCGGCGGGCCGGGCGCGGTCCCGGGGCCCGTCCTGGAGATCGTTAGGATGAAGCGCGTGACGGGTGGCGGTTGCTCACGGCGTTGGTTTCTCGGCCTGGGAGTCGGGGCGGCCGTCGCGCTGAGCGATTGCAGTGGGCCCGCGGCGGGGCCCGGCGGGCCGTCCTCGTCGCAGGCCGGGACGCAGACGGGCCCGAGCCCTACCGCGACTGAGAATGCGAAGGCCGGGGCGGCGGATTGGCGGATCACCGGTGCGGGGCCGGAGCGGGCCATCGAGGGCTTCGCGGACCGGGTGAGCGTTCTGCCCGGCGAGACGTTCGGGCTGTACGTCTCGACGACCGCCCCCGGGTTCCGGATCACCGCCTACCGGATGGGCTGGTACGGGGGCTCCAGGGCCCGGGCGGTCTGGCAGTCCCCGTGGTTACCCGGCGCGAAGCAGACTCCTGCCACGGTGGAGGCGGGTACCCGGATGGTCCGGACCGACTGGACCCGCTCCACGCTCGTGGACAGCACCGGCTGGCCGGAGGGCAGCTACCTGCTGCGGCTGGACGCGGACGGCGGGGCCGGTCAGCGGTACGTCCCGATGACCGTCCGCTCCCGGTCCGTCCGTGGCCGGACCGTCGTCGTCAACGCCGTCGCCACCTGGCAGGCGTACAACCTCTGGGGCGGCTACAACCTCTACCAGGGGCCGTCCGGCGGGTTGTCGACCCGGTCCCTTCAGGTCGGCTTCGACCGTCCCTACCGGTACGACGACGGGGCCGGGCTGTTCCTGGTGTACGAGGCCCCCGTGATCGCCCTCGCCGAGCAGCTGGGCATCCCGCTGGCCTACACCACCGGAGTCGACCTGGCCGCCGACCCGGTGCTGCTCGACGGGGCGAGTGCCGTGCTGTCCCTCGGCCATGACGAGTACTGGTCTCCGGAACAGCGGAAACACGCCGCTGCCGCGCGGGATGCGGGGACGAATCTGGCGTTCCTGGGGGCCAACTGTTCCTTTCGTCGTGTCCGTTTCGAATCGTCCGGGCTCGGGCCGGACCGGATCGTGGTGTGCTACAAGGGGTCCTGGCAGCGGGATCCGGGGTACCGGGCGGGCCGTGGGCCCGCGACCACCGATTTCCGTGCGCCGCCCGGCGCCGATCCGGAGAGTTCGCTGCTCGGTGTGCTCTACGACGGTTACCCGGTGGACGCCCCGTACGTCGTGACCAACCCGGGCCACTGGCTGTACGAGGGCACCGGGGTCGGGGCCGGTGACGGTTTCCCGCACCTGGTCGGGGTCGAGTACGACCGGGTGAACACCGCATACCCCACGCCCCGGCCGCTGGAGATCCTGTCGCACTCGCCGGTGGTCTGCGCCGGCCGCAGCAGTTTCGCCGACAGTTCCTACTACTCGACGAGCAGTGGTGCCGGGGTGTTCGCCACCGGGACGATGCGGTGGGTGGAGTCGTTGGACGCCGGCGGGCAGGGCGGCGACCACGGTATGGACGCGAGGACCGGGGCTTTCACCCGCAGGGTGACCGAGAATCTGCTGCGGGCTTTCGCCGCAGGCCCGTGCGGCCGTGGCCGTCCTGCCGCGGACAACGTCGGGGCCGTCTACGGCCGGAGCTGACCCGGGGTCTCCGTGTTCAGGTGCCCTTGTGGGAAACCTCGCCGTGCCCGAGGGTGCCGGGCGGGTTCTCCCCGGGGGACTTGCTGGTGGCCCCAAGGGGATCGACGACCAGGGTCCGATCCCTCCGAATTTCATCAATCTTGCTATTGGTAAACACATTTGACGAACAGTCATCTCTGTTCTCGGTGCGGATGGGGGATGATCCCGCCGGACTAGCATCGGGATTCTGTCCTGGTCGCTGCTACGTCCCGACGTAGCGGCCCCCCACCTAGGAGGATCCCGATGGCACCGCCACTGCACAGCGCATGGCTCAAACTGCAAGGCGCGTGCTTGGCCCGCCGCCATGTCACGAACCTTGTCCTCATCACGGGAGTCGCGGCGGGCACCGTGGCCGTCATGCTGTCTCCCATCGGCCAGCGGACCACCTCCGACCACCCGACGACCGTCTCCGCCGGTCAGGTCGCCTCACAGAGCGCCAGGAGCACCCCCAGCGCGAGCGCCACCTCCCCCGCCGGCATCCCTCCGGCCGCTACCACGGCTCCCCCGGCCGCCCCGGCGCCCTCGTCGACCTCGGCGTCCGCTTCCAAGAAGGCGAAGGCGTCGCCCTCCCCCACGCGTAAGGCGAAGCCGTCCTCCTCGGCCCCCTCGTCCAAGGCGCCGACGTCCTCACCCCCGGTGCAGGAGGCCGCCCCCAGCACGTCTCCCGCGCAGGAGCCCGACCCGACCACGGCCCCGGCGCAGGAGC
>NZ_JAIZ01000242.1 GCF_000710465.2 Kitasatospora sp. MBT63
GTAGCGGGCCCCCGGCACCCCCGCCGCCACCGCCGGCACGTTCCGGAGCCGTACCTCCCCCTCCGCCGCCACGCCGAGGCGCAGACACACCGACGCCGCCACCGAGGCCGCCCGCACCACGGACCGACGTCGCGGCCTTGGTCGCGCCCGTCGTAAACCCGGCGCCGGCCCCCGTCTCCGCACCAGGAGCACCGGAGCCAGGACGCCGCCCGGATCACCCTCCCGCCGACACTGCCGAAACCCCCGCAAGGGCGCCCCAGGAGATTCGCGAACAGGCGCCCCGGATAGCGCGGGCCCGAGCCATCGCGGTCACGAGAACCGCACCGACCCGTCGTCTGCAGCCCGGCGATCTGGTGTGCGGTGCGTGTGGGGAGGGCAATCCCGGCACGCGCAGATTCTGCAGCCGCTGCGGCACCTCGCTGGTCGAGGCGGCAACGGTCAAGGAGCCGTGGTGGCGGAGGTTCGTTCCCAGACGCGGACCCCGCGTCGTCGCACTCGACACGGGTACGGGCGACCGGGCCGGAGGCGGGGCGCACCTCACGAGGCCCCGATTCGACCTGAGGTTCGTCCTCCGCTGGACCTACCGCAAGGGCCGCATCGTCGCCGCGGTGGTGCTCCTGTGCGCCACCACGCTCTACGCCACCTACCCGCCCTTCCGCAAAAGCGTGGACGACCAGGTCCAACGGGCCAGGACCCGGGTCACCGACGCCATCGGCGGCCACCTCTCGCCCATCCACGCCACCGGCGTGGCGGCCGACGCGGAGGAGCCCGGCCACCCTCCGCTGAACGCCGCGGACGAGGTCCTCGGCACGCACTGGCTGGCGCCCTGGTCGGCCTCGAAGAACCCGGCTCTCTCCTTCACCTTCGCCCACCGGGTGACGCTGAAGAAGCTCATCCTGCACTCCGGGGCGAGCGACGCCTACGTCCGGAACGGGCGGCCGAGCCTGCTGCGCCTCGTCTTCTCCAACGGCGAGTCCTTCGTCATCGTCCCGAAGGACACCTCCGAGGCACAGACGTTCTCCATCAGCCACGCGGTGCTCATCACCGGGATGCAGGTCCAGGTCGGCGCGGTGTATCCCGGCAGCGCCGGGTCCGATGTCGCCATCACGGACCTCGAACTGTTCGGACTGACCACCTGAAGGGGGCGACGTGGCCGATTTCGTCATCAGGACCGGAGACCTGCTCGAGGTGACCATCCCCGGGGCCGCCGTCATCCCCACGCTCCTCGCGCCGCTCCCGCTGACGGGGTCGAGTACGGACGTGGCCGTCCAGGCCCTGCCGGTCTGTCTGCAGGGCGACGAACTGCCCGTCGCGCTGAGCGGACCGATGCCCTACACCCAACCGCCCTTCACGGTCCCCGGCACCGGCACGTTGACCCTCACCCTGATGCCCACCAACATGACCCAGCGCACCACCAACGCCGGCAAACCGATCCTGGTCAAGGGAGGCCCGTTCCCCGCCGTCTTCAGCGTCCAGACACCCGCGACCCAGCCGACCCCGGCCGGGCCGGTACCCGACCCGCAGCTCCAGAAGCCCGGAACCGCACGGTTCATCACCACGAACACGACGGTCACTTCAGCCTGAAAACGATACGGCGTGTACCGGTCGTATCGGTCACACGACCGCTGCCTGCGGTCGGAAGGAGAGGAACATCGTGCCCTGCGTCCTGTTGGTGCTCGGCCTCGCCGCCCCGCTCCCCGTCCTCGCCGTCTTCCTCGCCGCCGCGCGCGCCGGAACCCGCAGTGATCGGGAGGACCTTTGACCTCCGGTCAGTACGCGGCGAGCCGCGAACGGACGGCCCTCGGTCCCGAAAGCCCCTCCGTGGCAGGGCAGTCAACCTGCCCGGATCAACGGGGCCTCACGGCGCACAGGCCACTCGAACACATGGTGCAGCGGCCTGCTGCGGGGCGTGTGCATCGCAGGAGAACGGTCCGCGAGGGACCCCGTAGGGATCAGGGGGAGAACACCTGACGCAGGCGGTCCCGCTCCGCACGGATCACGGAGACGGGCCGACCGGCCGATACACCGGCGTCGACCCGAGATCCTGGCCGGTGATGAGGTGACTCGCGCCTCCCGCGAGCCACAGCACAGCCGCGGCCACGTCTTCGGGGGTGAGAGCGGAGACGATGGGTTGAATGCCGTCGACCAGTTCCGTCGCTCTGGCGGCAAGCACGGAAGCCGCGGCATCGGCGACCGACGGCTGTACTCCGGTCCCTTTTGGCGAAAATTCCCGTGGGCACGAGTCCAGGAGATATGCGGCACTCCGGGTCAACTGCGCGACGGCCGCCTTGGCGGCGGAATATTCAAAGCCCCTCCCAGCCGCCGGCCTTTCCCGCAGCGCTACCCACGTTGACGACGCTTCCCGATCCCCGAGCGGCCATCTCCCGCCCGGCATACTTGATCCCGAGCAATGGGCCATTGGCATGCACAGTCATGGCCCGCGCAAAGACATCCGCATCGCACTCGGTGATCGGCGACAGATTTCCCGGCCCGCCGGCATTGTTGACCATGACATCACGCCGCACGTGGAGTTCGACAGTGCGGCCGACCAGCGTTGCCATTTCGGCTTCCACCGAGACATCCGGCCGGACGAAGTCGGCCCACCTCCCAAGGGTGCCGCTTCCAGCTCCCCTGCTCTTTCCTGGCGCCCCGACAACGCGACATGCGCATCCTCGGCGACCAGCATCTCTGCAACGCGGAAGCCAATTCCTCCGGTGGCCCCGTGATGATTGCCACCTTGTGTTACATGCTCTTCGCGAAAACCGCTTCGGACCAGGCCGGTCACCTGCAATATACGCAGCATTCGACCTCGAGCCGTCTGGTGGTGCTGGACAATCTCCAGGACGTCCGGGACTCCCTCAACCGCGCATCGAACCATGCCAGAGGGAAGTGCCGACCAGCGAGCCGGGCGGGGGCGCCCGAGTACCTCAACGGCCCCAGCCAGACCTAAGTCGTCGCCATATCCGCACTGGGCGGCCAGTACCGGACGGCGCACGAACTCTTCGGGC
>NZ_JAIZ01000243.1 GCF_000710465.2 Kitasatospora sp. MBT63
GGGGGCGGGAGGGGGCGGCGGCCGGGGTACTCAGTCGCGCAGGAACTCCGGTGCGCGGCCACGGAGGGCGTCGACCAGGTCGGCCGGGGCCGTGGCCGGACTGCCCGCCTGGTACGGGGGCTCGGGGGCGTACTCGGTGAGGAGCTGGATGGCCTGCGCGGTCCGGTCACCGGCGATCCGGCCGGCCAGCAGGAGTGCGAGGTCGATCCCGGCGGAGACCCCGGCCGCGGTGGCGTACTTCCCGTCGATCACGACCCGGTCGCTGGAGGGGAACGCGCCGTGGGCGGGGAGCTGGTCCGCCGCCAGCCAGTGGCAGGCGGCCCGGCGGCCCTTGAGCAGTCCGGCGCCCGCCAGCAGGAGCGAGCCGGTGCAGACCGAGGTGGACCAGGTGGTCCCGGCGTCGACGGCCCTGATCCAGTCGAGCAGCGGTCGGTCGTCCATCCGGGCGGCCTGGCCGGGGCCGCCGGGGACGAGCAGCAGATCGGGTGCGGTGACCTCGTCGATCGAGGCGTCGGCCACCAGGGAGAGGAAGCCCGTGTCGGCCCGTACCGGTCCGCGCCGGGCCGCCGTGAGGACGACCTCCGCGCCCGGCAGACGGGAGAGGATCTCGTAGGGGCCGACGGCGTCGAGGGCGGTGAACCGGTCGAAGAGCGGAATCGCGATTTGCATATGCGTAACCATTCATGGAGTGGTGAACGATGCGCGATGGCGTCGATGCTTGCGTAGTCGTGAATGATTTTTGTTGGGTGAATGATTGGCGGCCCGCTGACATTCACCATCCAGTGAATATTTGCGCCGCCCGAAATGAAGGGCAGGCGCGCTGGCCGGCCACGCCGGATCCCGGCGTGTGCCACATGCCGGCGCGTGGCGCATCCCCGCGCGTGCTACATCCCCGCGTGCCGCGCCCTCAGCCGACGGCGGCGGCCGGCAGCGGTGACGGAGGCCGGAAACGGCGTCGGTACTCCGAAGGGGGGATGCCCAGCCCCCGGACGAAGGCGCGGCGCATCGCCTCGGTGGAGCCGTAACCCGCGGTCCGGCCGATCTCCTCGACGCCTTGCCCGGTCTCCTCCAGCAGCCGCCGGGCGGTCTCCAGCCGGATGCCGTCGACGTACCGTCCGGGCGGCACCCCGACCTCCGCGGCGAACGCCCGGGCGAACTGGCGCGGTGAAAGCGTGGCGCGCTCGGCGAGCGCGGTGACCGACAGGTCGGCGGACGGGTTCTCGCCGATCCACCGCTGGACCTCGCGCAGGGGATGCCGTTCCGCGAGCTGGCCGGCCAGGTGCGTACTGAACTGCGCCTGCCCGCCCGGCCGTCGGAGGTACATCACCAGGTGCCGGGCGATGGCCAGCGCCGCGCTCCGGCCGAGGTCCTCCTCGACCAGGGCCAGGGCCAGGTCGATACCGGCGGTGACGCCCGCCGAGGTGGAGATCCGCCCGTCCCGCACGAAGATCGGCTCCGGGTCGAGCCGGACCGCCGGGAAGCGCCGGGCGAAGGTCTCGCAGTACGCCCAGTGCGTGGTGGCGCGGTGGCCGTCCAGCAGTCCGGCCTCGGCGAGCAGGAACGCGCCCGTGCAGACCGACACCACGCGCTCGGCCCCAGCGGCCAGTTCGGCGATCCGCGCGACGAGCGCGGGGTCGGCGGGACCGCGGGTGCCGCGGCCGCCGGGTACCAGGAGGGTGTGCGGCGTGGCGGCCAGGTCCAGGTCCTCGTCCGGCACCAGCGTGAGGCCGCTGGAGCAGCGGACCGGCCCGCCGCCGGGGCTTGCCGTACGGATTCGGTAGGCGTTCCGCCCGGGCACCGCGCCTCGGGACCGGGCCGAACTCAGTACCTCGAGCGGGCCGGTCACGTCGAGGCTCTGGACCTCGTCGAAGAGGACGATCAGGACGTCACAGGTGGACATGGCGCCAGCGTGTCAGCGGGGGCGGATGGCAGCAAGGTCGTCCTTCCCACCTTTCCTGCCATCCCCTCCTGCCAGTCCCTCCTGCCATCCGCTCGGGGCTCTCGGGGCTCTCTGGCGCTGAACGCGCCGAAACGCCGATCCGCCTCCCCGTCGGGGACGGGGAGGCGGATCGGCGGAGCAGGGCCGGCCGGCTTCGGGCGGCTACCGCTGCGGGTGCTACCGGTCAGTGCTGCCAGACGCGGACGTAGTCGACCTGCATATCCGCCGGGGCCAGGTTGTTGCCGGCGGTGGCGGACTCGACGCCGTTGTTCAGGATCAGGTACTGCGGCGCGCTGGTGATGCCGGTGGTGATCTGACCGACCTTCACACCGTCGTAGTAGTACGTGACCGAACCCGGTGCCCACTCGGCGCCGTAGGTGTGCCAGCCGGTGAAGTTGCCCGGGGCGCAGGAGCCGGGGCCGCCGGACGGCGAGTGGAAGTGGTAGCAGGCGCTGCCGCCGAGGCCCTCCATGACGTCCATCTCACCGTCGGTCGGCCAGTTCTGGCCGTCGGTCCAGAAGGCGGGCCAGTTGGCGATCTTCGAGCCGGTCGGCGGCAGGTAGATCCGGGACTCGAAGGCGCCGTAGGTGAACTGGGCCTTGCCGTTGCTCTGCACCATGCCGGAGCGGAACGGGTAGGTCTTGCCGTTGACCGTGGTGGACTGCTGGGTCGCCGTCAGGTGCAGGCTGCCGCCGCTGACGGTGGCCTGGGACGGCGCGTACGCGGCCGCCTCGGAGCTGTTGACCGGCGGGGTGGTGCAGGTCGGGCAGCCGAGCCAGTTGGGGGTCCACTTGGCCGAGTCGACGGCCGAGCCGTTGAACTCGTCGGCGAACACCGGGCGCCAGCTGCCCGCGATGCCCGCCGGGCCGCCGGTGGAGGCCGGGGTGGTCGCCGGGGTCGAGGCCGTGGCGGACCCGGACGGGGTGGCCGCCGGGCTGGTGAACGGGCTGCTCGGCGCAGTGGTGGGGCTGGTCGACGGCGTGACCGTGGGGGTGGCGGTCGGTGCCGGCGTCGTGGTGGGCGCCTGCGTCGGGGCCTTGGTCGGGCTCGCCGTCTGCGTCGCGGTGGGGGTCTGCGTCGCGGTGGGAGTCGGCTTGGGCGTCGCGGACGCGGTCGCTGCCGGGGTGGTCGCCGCCGGGGTGGTCGCCGCCGGGGTGCTCGGCGCCGGCGTGGTCGGCTTGGCGGTCGCGGTGGGCGAAGGCTGCGGCGTCGGGGTGGGCGTCGGCGTCACCGCGGCGCCGGTCGAGGTGAAGGCGGCGGTGGGCGTGAGGTTGTGCCAGGTGTTGTTGGCCTTGTACGCCACGAAGTAGGTGTACGAGCCCGCCGGGAAGGTGCGCGCCTGCGGCTGGAAGGTCTGCTGGGTGCCCGACAGGGTCGTCGGGATCGCGCCCCGGAAGTCGTAGTTGGCGCCGTTGGCGTCGCGCACGGCGATGGTCAGCGACTGGACCGGGAGGCTCTTCGCGGAGTGCAGCTTGGCGGTGGCGGTGACCTGGGCGGTGCTGCCCGGGGCGGCCGGCGTGATGCTGAGCGAGTCGACGACGACCGGCTCGGCCGCGGTGCGGCTCGGGGCGGCCCACGCCGCGCCTCCGGCGCCGACGGCGGCCACGGCGAGGCCGATGGCGAGGAGACGTCGCCGGGCGCCCGGCGCCGTGCGGCGGTGCTTGGAATGTCTGGGCATGCTGTGGGGGAGCCTTTCGTTTCCCCCCTCGGACAGGACCGGCCCGTACTCCGGCAGGGGAGTCGTCGGGCCCGTTCCGTCGAGGAGCCTGCGGGACACCGCCGTCGCCGCGCAAGCTCGGTCCGTACCGCGGGCGAGATCATCCGACCGCCGACTGGGTCGCCTACGTACGGAAAACCGCTGGTGGGTGAGGGTGGGCGCGGG
>NZ_JAIZ01000244.1 GCF_000710465.2 Kitasatospora sp. MBT63
CGACGGCCGGTGGCACCAGTACCTCGCCCCGGCCGACGACACCGACCTCCTCGACGTCGTCGAGGGCGCCGGCCTGAGCGCCGACGAGGCGGAACAGGCACTGCAGGCCGCCGCCGCGAACGCCCAGGCATCCTTCGACCTCGCGGAGGGACCGCTCCTGCGAGCCGTCCTGCTCGAAGCGGACGAAGGCCCCGACCAGCTGGTCATCGCCGTCCACCACCTCGCGGTGGACACCGTCTCCTGGGACGTCCTGCTCCAGCACCTCGCTCTCCTCTACGGCCAGCTGTCGGCAGGCCAGCAGCCGCGCCTGCCTGCCAAGACGACCTCCTTCCAGGCCTGGGCCGGTGCGCTCACCGCCCGGGCCCGCGCCGAGGAGTTCACCCCCGTCGCGGAGCACTGGCGCGCACTCGGCACCCTGCAAGCGGGCGAACTGCCCCGCGGAGACGGCGAGGAGGAGGGCAACACGGCCGCCGACGCCGCAACCGTCTCCGGCACCCTCGACACGGCCGCCACCGAGGCCCTTATCCGCCGGTCGGCCCAGGCCCACCGCACCGACGTCACCTCCGTCCTGATGACCGTCCTCGCCCGCACCCTGGCCGACTGGACCGGCCGACGGGAGTTCCGGATCGACACCGAGGGCCACGGCCGCGACGCACTGGACGCCGGCCTCGACCTGTCGGCCACCGTCGGCTGGTTCACCGCCCTGCACCCGCTCCACGTACGACTGCCCGAGGCCGACGACCCCGTCACCCAGCTGCGGGACGTCCACCGCCAGCTCTCCGGGCGGCCCGTCGGTGCCGGCCACGGCATGACCAGGTACCTGCGCGAGGACCGCGCACCGTGGACCGGCTCGGACCTGTGCTTCAACTACCACGGGCAACTCGGCCCCGGCTCCGAGGACGGCCTGTTCCGGCGCGTCTCCGGCGGACGCGGCCCCGAATTCGCCCCCGGCCTCGCGCGCCCCTACCGGTTCGACGTCACGGCCTACGTCACCGACGGCCGGCTGCAGCTGCACTGGACCTACCCCGGCCGCGCCTGGCAGGCCTCCGCCGTCCAGGACCTGGTCGACCGGTTCCTCGGACACGCCCGCACCCTGGCGCTCGGCTGCGGCCCCGCCGCCGACCCGAAGGAGACGGCAGCGCCGTGACCCCGCCCCGCACCCCCCACGACGATCAGGACACAACCGCCATGAACCCCGTCCGGCTCTCCAAGAGCCAGCAGCAGCTGTGGTTCGCCGAGCAGCTCGGCGCCCACCCGGCCGGATACCTCGTCCCGCTGCCGCTGCGCCTGTCCGGACCGCTCGACGCCGGCGCGCTCCACTCGGCGCTGACGGCCCTCGTCGCCCGGCACGAACTGCTGCGCACCTCCTTCCGCCTCGTCGACGGCGAGCCGTCCGGCGTCCTGCGGCCCGCCGACCACTTCGCCCTGACCGTCGAGGACGCCACCGACGCACCCGGGGCCGTGAGCATCGAGGACCTCGTGCTCGCCGAGGCGACCGCGCCCATGGACGTCGCCGACGGCCTGCCGATCCGCGCCCGCCTCATCCGCCTCGCCGACGAACTCCACCTGCTCCTCGTCACCGTGCACCACCTCGCCTTCGACGACTGGTCACGCAACGTCCTCTACACCGAACTGGCGGAGCTCTACAACGCCGCCGTCACCGGCCGCCCCGCGGACCTCGCCCCCCTGGGGATCTCGTACGCGCAGTACACGGCGGCCCAGCAGGACGCCCTCCAGGACGACCTCGGTGCCCGCGAACACCTCGATTACTGGCGCACACAGCTCGACGGCCTCGACCCGTTCGAACTGCTCCCGGAACTGCCGCGGCCCGCACACCGCTCCGGCGCCGGCGACGTCACCGGCTTCGTGCTCCCGCGCCCGCAGGCCGAACGGCTCACCGCACTCGGCCGCTCGGTGGGCGCCACCCCCGCCATGGTGCTGTTCGCGGCCTGCCAGGTCGCCCTGCGGCAGTACACCGGCCGCGACGACGTCACCGTCGGCACCGCCGCCGCCGCGCGGGACACCGACCACACGGCCTCGATGATCGGCCCGCTGCTCACCATGCTGGTCCTGCGCGGCGACACCTCCGGCGATCCGACCTTCACCGAGGCGGTCGAGCGGATGCGGGACCTCGTACTCGACGCCTTCGAACACGCCGAGGTCCCGTTCCCCAGGCTCGTCGAGGAGTTCGCCCCCGAACGCGACCCCTCCCGCACCCCGCTGTTCCAGGTCATCGTCGGCTACGGCAGCGGACGACGCCGGGTACCCGACCTGACCGGGCTGACCGTCACCGAACTGCCCGTGCCCGGCGTGGGATCCAAGTACGACCTCGGCCTGTGGTTCGACCACCTCGCGGACGGCGCGATCGCCGTCGACGTCGCCTGGGACGTCAGCCTCTACCGGCCCGGGACGATGCACGGATTCGCCGCGCACCTGCGCGGCATCCTCGCCCAGGCCGCCGACGACGGCGACCGCCGCATCGGCGACCTGGAACCGGCCCCCGAGGCCCGCCGGACCCTCGCACGGTTCTCGGCCGGACCCGACCGGCCCGCCTCCCGGGCAGCCCTGCACGAACGCTTCACGGCCCAGGCCCACCGGACACCGGACGCCGTCGCCCTGGTCCTCGCCGACGGCACGGCAACCACCTACGCCCAACTCGACCGGCAGGCCGACCGGATCGCCCACCGCCTGCGCGCAGCCGGCGTCGGCCCCGAGACACTGGTGGGCGTCCACGCCGAACGCTCCACGGAGCTGGTCGCCGCCCTGTACGGCGTCCTCAAAGCCGGAGGCGCCTACGTCCCCCTCGACCCAGAGCACCCGCGGGAACGCCTCGCCGACCTCCTCACGGACACCGGAACCCGGGTGATCCTGACCCAGCGGCACCTCACCGCCGCACTCCCGCCCACCGACGCCCTGATCCTCGACCTCGACGACCCCGGACAGTGGACCGACGCCCCGGCCGCCGCTCCGGCCGCCGCGCCCTGCGACCTCGACAACACCGCCTACACCATCTCCACCTCCGGCTCCACCGGCCGCCCCAAGAGCGTCGTCCTCACCCACCGCAACGCGGCCGAACGGCTGGACTGGCTGCAGGAGAGATACCCGCTGCGGCCCGACGACGCCTTCCTGCAACGGTCCTCGCTGAGCTTCGACGCCTCGGTCCTGGAGTTCTTCTGGCCGCTGACCGTCGGCGCGCGCCTGGTCCTGCCCGCCCGCGACGACCACAAGGACACCGGCCGCCTGCGCGACCTGATCCGCACCCACGGCGTCACCGCGGCCCAGTTCGTCCCGTCCATGCTGGCCCTGCTGCTCACCGAACGCGGCATCGAGGAGTGCACGACCCTGCGGCTCGTCGTGGCCTGCGGCGAAGAGGTCCCCGTCGCCCTGGCCCGCGACCTGCTGCGCGTCCTCCCGCACTGCGAGCTGTACAACGGCTACGGCCCGACCGAGGCCACCGTCTGCGTCAACTGGTGGCACTGCACCCCCGCCGCCCTCGCCGGCCTCAGCACGGTGCCGCTCGGAACCCCGTTCGGCAACACCGCCACCCACATCCTGGACGCCGACCTGCGGCCGGTCCCCCCGGGCGCCGTCGGCGAACTGTTCCTCGGCGGCACCGGCGTCGCCCGCGGCTACCTGAACCGCCCCGGTTTGACCGCCGAGCGCTTCCTCCCCGACCCCTTCTCCACCCGCCCCGGCGCCCGCCTGTACCGCAGCGGCGACCTGGTCCGGCTGCGCCCCGACGGCGCGAGCCTGGACTTCCTCGGACGCGCCGACCAGCAGGTCAAGGTCCGCGGCTTCCGCGTCGAACTCGGCGAGATCGACGCGGCCCTGAACACCCACCCCGCCGTCCGGGAGAGCGCCACGACGGTCATGACGGTCCCGCCCGGCGACCCGCGGCTCGTCTCGTACGTGGTGGCCGCAGACGGCACCCCGCCGGAGCCGGACACCCTGCGGACCTTCGTGGAGCGGCGCCTGCCCGCCCACGCCGTGCCGAGCGCGGTGGTCGTCGTACCGGAGCTCCCCAGGACGGCCAGCGGCAAGCTGAACCGGGCGGCGCTGCCCGCACCCGACCTGCCGGGCGCCGCCGCGGCCGGCGGCGAACCGCGCGACGAGCTGGAGGCCTGGCTGTGCGAGGTCTGGCGGGAGGTGCTCGGGACCGCGCAGGTCGGGATCCACGACAGCTTCTTCGCCCTCGGCGGCCACTCGCTGCTCGCGATGCGCACCGTGAACCGGCTCCGGGACGACCTCGGGCTGGACTTCCCGATGAGCGTGCTCTTCGAGAGCCCGACGGTGGCCGCCCTGGCACCCCGGCTGACGGAGCTGCTGATCCTCGACGAAGCTGCGGCACTCGGGTGAGCGGCCCACCACGGGCGGGCCGGCCACCCCGGCCGCGCCGAACCGGGCTGTCCGGCCACCGGGACTTCCGCTCGCTCTGGATCGCCGACACGATCAGCCAGTTCGGGGTGCAGGTCTCGATCCTGGCGATGCCGCTGGTGGCCGTGGTGCACCTGGACGCCGGACCACAGGCGGTCGGCGTGCTGGTCGCACTGGAGTTTCTCGGCTCCCTGCTGGTCGGACTGCCGGCCGGCGTGTGGGCCGACCGCAGGCGCCGGCGCCCCGTCCTGGTCGGCGCCGATCTGGTGCGGGCCGTGGTGCTGGCGTCGGTGCCGCTCGCGGCCTGGTGCGACGTACTGACGATCTGGCAGCTCTACGCCGTCGCACTGGTCCAGGGCGTCGCCACGGTCTTCTTCGACGTGGCGTACCAGAGCTACCTGCCCACCCTGGTCGACCCCGCAGACCTGGTCGAGGGCAACACCCGGCTGCAGGCCAGCGCCTCCGTCGCGCAGATGGCCGGGCCGTCGCTGGCCGGCGCACTGGTCCAGGCGCTCACCGCGCCGGTGGCGATCGCGGCGAACGCGGCGAGCTTCGTCCTGTCGGGCCTGTACCTGGCCGGCATCCGGCGGGCCGAGCCCGCGCCGCCCGTAGCCGCCGGCCCGCAGCGACCGGGCCTGCTGCGGGAGGTCGGGGAGGGGCTGCGGCTGGTGCTGCGTGACCCGGTCCTGCGCGCGCTCGCCGCGGCCACCGCCGCGGTCAACTTCTTCACGGCCGTGTTCGCGGCGGTGATCACCACCTTCCTCGCCGACGACCTGGGCCTGTCCGCCGGACTCATCGGCCTCCTGATGACGGCGGGCAGCGCCGGCGGCCTCGCCGGCGCGCTCGCCGCCCCCGCCCTCATCCGGCGGGCCGGCCACGCCCGCGGGGTGTGGCTGCCGACCGTCGTCGGCCTGCCGCTCGGGCTGCTCATCCCGACGGCCGGCGGCGGGAGCGGGCTGGCCGCGTTCGTGGTCGGGTGGTGCGGCTGCTCGTTCGCGATCGTGGCCTACAACGTCGCCCAGGTCAGCCTGCGCCAGGCGCTCTGCCCGGACGGCGCGCTGGGCCGGATGACCGCGACCATGCGCTTTTTGACCTGGGGCGTCATGCCCTTGGGCGCGCTGCTCGGCGGAGCGCTCGGCGCCGCGGCCGGGACCCGCCCGACGCTGTGGGCGGCCCAGCTCGGCGAGCTCCTGGTCCCGCTGATCCTGATCGCCTCCCCACTGCGGCTCACCGAACCGGGGGAGGGCCCGCAGCCGGTCCCGGCCCTCTCCCGGGACGCCGGGACATCCGCCGCCGAGCGCGTTGCTGAGCGGAACCTTATGGGCTCATGAGCTCTCTCTGTTCGTCGGCCACCCAGGTCCGATGCGCCCATACGATCAGGAGAGCCGCAGCTCAGGGCGCTGAGCCGGCCGACCGGGGCACGTTGCAGCCGGTGAGGGGGACGAGCGCAGAGGAAAGCAACCACCGTGACAGCCGACGCGGCAATCAGCACCGCCCCACCTCGTCCCACCCCGCACCTCACCGGGTCCGGCCGCTGCGCACGGCACACGTACCGTGCGGCTGCCGTCCTGCTGGGTGTCCTGGCGCTCGTCGTGCTCCTGGCGGTACCTGCGGTCGCGGCCCCCACGGTCCCCGCGGCGCCCGCGGCGCCCATCCCCGGTTCGCCCTGGGACGCGTTCGACCAGCACCTGCCCTATGACACCGGCGTCCACAAGATCGCCCGGCTGGCCGCCCTCGCCTCCTACGCCCTGATGACGGCGGCGATCCTGCTGGGTGTCGTGCTGCGGATGCGCTACTTCCAACGCCTGATCAGCCGGACCGCCGCCCACAGCGCACACATGACCATCGCCCTGTCCGCGCTCATCTTCGGGCTGGTCCACGGGGTCTCGTTCCTCTACCAACCGGTCTGGCGGATCGGGACGCTCGAACTGCTCGTACCCTTCACCGGCGACGTGCAGCGCATCCCGGTCGGCTTCGGCATCCTGGGCCTCGAACTGGCCGCGGCGGTGGGCGCCTCGGTGTGGATCCAGCGCCGAATCCCGTACCGGCGCTGGCTCAGGGTGCACCAGCTCGCCTATCTCTCCTTCGCACTGATCTGGCTGCACATCTTCACCGTCCACCCCGAGCCACGCCACCTCAACCTGATCGCCGTCGGCGTGGCCGCGGGGGCACTGATCTGCCTCGCGGTCTTCCTGATCCGGGTGATCCCCTCACGCTCCAGGCTCCGCAACCCCTTCGACCCGCGTGAGACGGCCCTGTGAACCACGAACTCACCCGTCTCGGACAGCTGGCCACCGCCCGCCCGCACCCCCAGCCCCAGCCCCAGCCGCAGCCCC
>NZ_JAIZ01000245.1 GCF_000710465.2 Kitasatospora sp. MBT63
TCCTCGTACTCCTCGCCCTCGCCCTCGTCCTCCGCGTCCTTGTACTCCTCGCCCTCGCCTTCCTGGTCCTCCTGCTCCTGGGCGGCTTCTTCCTCCTCCATCGCCTCGTCGTGGGTCTTGACGACCTCGCCGTCGCGGATCTCACCGCGCCAGCCCTCGGCCTCGTCGTTGGTGAGGGAGACGTAGCGCTGGAAGTTCTTGAAGTCCAGCCGCAGCCGGCGGCCCTGCGCGCGCCAGATGTTGCCGGTCTTCTCGAAGAAGCCCGCGGGGTAGTACTCAACGACAAGAACGATGCGGGTCAGGGTGGGAGTGATCTCGTGGAAGCTCACCGCGCCGCGAGTGCTGCCCTTGGCACCCTGCGAGGTCCATACGATGCGCTCGTCCGGCACCTGCTCCTGGACGGTGGCCTTGAAACTCCGCTTGGACGGACCGACCTTCACCTTCCAGTCGGTGGTGACCTCGTCGCCCTGGGAGACGCTCTGCACGCCCTTGGCGAAGCCGCTGAAATCCTCGTACTTCGTCCAGTGGTCGTACGCGGCTCGCACGGGCACACCGACGTCGAGGGTCTCGATCATGTTCATCGGCTTCTTGCCGGACTTCCGCCCGGGCTTGCCGCCCCCGCCGAACGCCCCCTTGACCTTGTCGACCACGTTGTCCTTGACGCTCTTCGCCTTTTCGCCGAGGAAGGCCTTCACCGGGGAATCGCCCTGCAGGACGCGGGCGCCGACCTTCGGCAGCACTCCCCCGTTCTCGGCCACCTCTCCGAGCTGACCCGTCAGGTCGGAGACCTTGTCTCCGGCCTTCTCGACCAGGTGCTCCATCTGGGCCCCGAGGAAGTGCACCGCCTCCTCCCGCAGCTTGTCGAAGCTCGACTTTTCGGACGACTCTTCGGCGGACTTCTCGGGTGACTCACGGTCCCTCGTGGCCATGCCTACCTCCTACGGGTGGAACGCGTGGAGGATGTACCGGACGCGGTCTTCTTGGCCGGGGCCTTCCGCGCCGGGGCGGCCGCCTTCGGCCCCCCGGTCTTCTTGTCCGCGGTCTTCTTCGCCGGGCCGGCCGCTTTCCGGCCCGCGGTCTTCTCGGCCGGGGCCTTGGCCAATCCGGTCCGCGCTGCCGAACGCTTTGCGGGCGGAGTACTGTTCGCCGGCGCCTTCTTGGCAGCCGGGGCCGACTTCCTGGCCGGAGCCTTCTTCACGGGCCTGCGTTCGGTCGAGGGCTCGGGCTCCCCCCTGGGGGCCGACCGCGAGGGCCGCCCGGAACGATCGCCGCTCGACCCTGCCCGGCGCCGTGGGGCACGCTCGCGCGGCAGCTCGTCCTCCGGCTCTCCCCCCTCCTCGGGCTCCTCCTGCGCCTCGCGCTCGGCAGACTCCTGCGGCTCCTCGTCCTCCGATTCCTGGCCCTCTTCTTCCTCGGACTCCGGCTCCTCCTCGTCTGCGGGCCCCCCCTCCTCCTCTTCCTCGGGCTCCAGCTCCTCCTCGTCCGTGTCCTCGTCCTCCGGCTCCTGCTCGTCCGCGTCTTCGGGCTTCGGCTTGCCGACGTTGAGGGTGCGCTCACGCAGGGAATCCGCGAGCTCTCCGACGCGCCGGTTGGCCGCGGCGACCAAAGCCTTCTTGCCCGTCTCCAGGAGCTCCCCCTTGACTTGCTCACTGAGCTCCGCGACCTGGGGAACCTCACCCAGCTTCTTGAGCCCCTCGGTGGCGAGCTGCCGCGGATCGAGGCCGAACCGCCGTCCGGCAATGTAGGTCGCGGCGGCGAAGGCAAGCCGCCCTTTCTTCGCGCGCCCGAGTACGTATCCGCCGGCGACCGCGGCGCCCAGAGCGACCTTGGTGGTGGTGTCCATGAAGCCATCCCTTCAGCCAGCCCCTTCCTGATCGGGCACCGCGTCCAGGGGCACAAAGGTACGAGGGCCCGCGCTCCACGACGGGAGCATTGCCCCGGTTCTCGCTGGCCGGACGCACGCGACGCAGCCGGGGCCCTGAGCCACACAGGCAACAGGCAACAGGCACGTCATGACGACCCGTCACTCTCCGCACCTGGTTGAACGGGGTGCAGCTCCGCGAGGAACGGCGCTCTCGGGCGCTGCGAGCCGTATCTCCAGTCTGGCCAGTTGGCTGGTTGAGCGCACGCCCGGCACAGGATTCTGCGAAGCGACACCGCGACGTGAACGCGTCGTGGGCCCGGGCGGGCAGCACGTCGGGGCGGGTTTGGTCCGCATCCCGGTGTAACTTCGGCCAAGATCCGGACGTTGAGCGATTCGATCGCGTTCGTGGTGCAGCTGACCCGCCGGACCTCAGCGTGAAGCTGAGGAACGGCACGAACTCGGCCCAGGCGGTCTCCCAGAGCCGCACGATCGCCGGTTGCGCCAGGGCCCTGACCGGCCGGGCGGCCCGGCCAGCGCAGGGCGCCTTCACCACCGGCGACTTCACCGGATGGCGCGAGGTCGACGCCACGGCCTGCCCAACCTGCCCGGCCACGTCCCCGAACTGCCACCGGGCAGATGGCATCGCACCCCGAGGCCGCCGAGCCGCGCGTCCGGGTCGGGGTGAGGGGCGGGCGTGGCGGGGGCGGCCGGTGACGTCACCGCGAATCACAGTGGTGCGCGCCCGCGGTAGCGATGGTCGCAGTCGGGGGCGGTCAGGACGGCGGCGAGCCGGGCGGCGCCGCCAGCAACACCGTCGCGGTGGTCATACGCACCTCCGGGAGATCGAGATTGGAGCGTGGCTGTCACCTGCCCAGCAGGTGGGGGTCGGGTGGCCGCCCGAGGCGGTGCGCGGCCCGAACGGCCAGGTGTCCACGCCGAAGCCATCGGCATCCACGGCGGTCAGCCCTCTCCCGGCACGGCGAGCGGATCCGATTCGCCGGCCAGGCCGAGAGCCTCCAACAGCACCTGGCAGTCGTCGGGGTCCCTGGCCCGCGACGCCACCAGCAGGCGCACCCGGTCTTGCACCGACTGCGCGATCGGCTCGGCCGGCTCGATGCTCTCTCCGAGGGTCGTGAGCTCTCTGCGGGTGGCTGGCATTGGGGAACACCCCCAGTCCGAAGTGGATTTCGGCGGGTCCCGGGCCGAACGCCCGGTACAGCCGGCCGAGGCCCGAATGATCGTGTGGTGAGAACCGTCTGCCCAGCCCGGCGAAGGTCACACACCTGCACGAGAGCCGGCCCCGCCGCGCCTGTGACACGCCCCGACGGCGCAGCAGATCGCGCCGATCGCTGTTCGTCCGTAGCGGCTGAGTGGGGCCGTGGCATGGGCTTCGCCCTCGCAGGCGCGGCGGGTCGGTGTGGCCGGCGGACGTCTACCAGCGGTACCAGCGGTGGCGGCGTCCGGAGGAGTGGGTACCGCGGGCAACGAACCCGGCCAGCCACACCACCAGCACAATGATCGCCACCCACCAGAGGATCTTGACAGCAAAGCCCGCTCCGAACAGGAGAAGGGCCAGGAGCAGCACGAGAAGTAGGGGAACCATCGCAACAACCTCCGCATCGGGCGTGATCAGCTTCGGCGAACGCTTGCCCCGGGCGGCTGCCAATATTCGTGCGAATCTATCGGTCGCGAGAGGGCAGGCGGCATGGCGTAACTAGGGCCTGTGTGATGTCGTGATCATTCTTCGGGTTCTG
>NZ_JAIZ01000246.1 GCF_000710465.2 Kitasatospora sp. MBT63
CGCGCCCGCCCACTGAGCGGGTGACACCCCGGGCCGGCCCCGGGGTGTCACCGCCGGCCACCCGGCGCGCCCGCGCTATACAGGGACGTCCGTGACAGTCCCGGCCGGGCGGGGAGCACACCCTTGGAATTCCTGACCAAGCTGCCGGTGATCGGCCCGGCCGTCGCCCGGCTGCTGCGGACCCGGGCCTGGCGCACCTTCGCCCACGTCACGGAGGTGAAGGGCAACCGGCTCGCCGGGGCGATCACCTACTTCGGCTTCCTTGCCCTGTTCCCGCTGCTCACGGTCGCCCTGGCGATCGCCGTCGCGGTCCTCAGCGACGCCCAGGTCCAGGACCTCCAGGACGACATCGCCAAGCAGGTGCCCGGCCTGGCGGACTCGCTCGGCCTGTCCAGCCTGGTGGCCAACGCGGCCACCGTCGGCGTGATCAGCGGCCTGGTGCTGCTGTACTCCGGGCTCGGCTGGGTCGACACCATGCGCGGCGCCATCCGGGACGTCTGGCGCCTCGCCGACGAGCCCGGCAACGCCCTGGTGCTGAAGGCCAAGGACTGCCTGGTCCTGGTCGGCCTCGGCGTGGTCTGCCTGTTCTCGCTGGGCGCCTCCGCGGGGGCCACCGCGCTGGCCCGCCGGATCGCCGACTGGCTGGGCCTCGGCGGTGGCTCCGGCCGCGCCGTCCTGACCGTGCTGGGGCTGCTCATCGCGGTCGCCGCGGACCTGCTGCTCTTCGCCTACCTGCTCGGCCCGTTCCCGCGGATCACCGGCCAGTCCCGCCGCGCCCTGCTGCAGGGCGCGCTGCTCGGCGCGGTCGGCTTCGAACTGCTCAAGCTGCTGCTCTCCTCCTACCTGGGCTCGGTGGCCGGCAAGAGCCTGTACGGCGCCTTCGGCGTCCCGGTCGCCCTGCTGCTGTGGATGAACTTCGTCTCCCGGCTGACCCTCTACTGCGCCGCCTGGACCGCCCTGGCGGACCCGGAGGCGGCCCGCGAGCGGGCCGGACAGCGGGCGCAGGAGGCGCTGGACGCGGCCCGCCAGGACGGCCCCGGCGCCCCGGCCGGCCCGGAGCCCCGGGAAAAAGCCTGATCACACCTCCTGCGCCGCCACGGCCCAGTGGTTATGATCCGGGTCACAGTCGAGCTGCTCCCCCACCGTGACCCGGTCCGGGCGAGCACACCCCGAAGGACGCCTGGAGACAGTCGTGACCAGTGCTGACATCACCACCGCCCCCCCGGCCGCCACCCGCACCCTGGACGACGTCCCGGGCTGGTTCTTCAAGGCGGACCAGGAGGTGTTCGGCTGGCTGCTCACCCAGCAGGCCCAGCGCGGCCGCACCGGTGACCTGCTGGAGCTCGGTGCGTACCTCGGCCGCAGCGCGATCCTGCTCGGCAGCCACCTGCAGACCGGCGAGACCTTCACCGTCTGCGACCTCTTCGACTCGGACGCACCGGACGAGGACAACTCCGCCGAGATGTCCATGTCCTACCGCAAGACACTCACCCGGCAGGCCTTCGAGGACAACTACCTGTCCTTCCACGACCGCCTGCCCACCGTGGTCCAGGCCCCGACCTCGGTCCTCGCCGACGGCCGGATCCCCGACCAGAGCTGCCGCTTCATCCACATCGACGCCTCCCACCTGTACGAGCACGTGGCCGGCGACATCCAGGTCGCCCGGGCCGCGCTGGCCAAGGACGGCGTGGTCGCCCTCGACGACTACCGGGCCGAACACACCCCGGGCGTCGCGGCGGCGGTGTGGGAGGCGGTCTTCGCGCACGGCCTGCGGCCGGTCCTGCTCACCCCGGAGAAGTTCTACGGCACCTGGGGCGACGCCGAGCAGGTGCAGCGCGACCTGCTGGGCCGCGACTGGCGGGCCGAGGGCTACCGGATGGACGAGGAGACCATCGCCGGGGTCCGGGTCTACCGCCTCGCCTACGACACCGTGCCCGCCGCACCGGCGACG
>NZ_JAIZ01000247.1 GCF_000710465.2 Kitasatospora sp. MBT63
CGTCGCACGGTGGTCGACGCGGGGTGGTCGACGCGGGGTCAGCAGTAGGGCAGGCCGGGCACCGGCTCGTCGTTGCCGCCGCCGGACAGGTAGATGACGTTCACCCAGACGCCCTTGTTGCCGCTGTCGTCGTCGGTCTTGGCATACCAGAAGTTGTGGTACTGGCCGTCGGACATCTCGGTGCCCCTGGCCTGGCAGTAGAAGTAGTTGTCACCGGCGTAGAGCGTGCCGGCCCGGACGTTGCCCGCGAAGAAGCTCGGCGCGTTCTTCCACACGTGGCAGTTGTAGGTGCCGTTGCCGTTGTTGGTACACCCGCTCGCCGCGTCGGCCGCGGTCGCGGTCAGACCGAGCGTTCCGAGGCCGAGCACGGTCGCCGCGCCCGCCAGGGCCAGCCTGCGCACACCGGACATGGGGATCTCCTCATCGTGGTGGTGGTCAGCGGTGGCGGGTCGGTCCGCCGGTCCCCCGGCGGCCCCGCCACGACCAGGGAACCACCGCCTCCCGGTGCCCGGTACCTGACACCTGTCAGGGTCGTGTCGGGCCACCCTGACGTTCCGTCGGCCACCGGCCCGGAGCCCTCGCCGCGCCCCCGGGGTGACCGCCATCCGCGTGACATCGACGCGCCGTCAGGGTGCGCCGCCGCCGGGTCGGGCAGGCTCGGACACGGGCCGCGGGCGCACGGTCGGCGGACGGACGGAAGGCGGATGCGAGACGTGAGTTCCCGGAGCGGGGTGTCCGGCGGGGCCGGGACCAGTCAGCCGCTGGCGCTGGCGGGGATGCTGTTCGCGGTGTCGATGACGTTCATCGACCAGACGATCGTGTCCATCGCAGCGCCCAGCATCATCCGTGAACTAGGCCTGTCCTCCTCGGGGATGCAGTGGGTGGTCAACTCCTACCTGCTCTCGCTGGCGGCGTTCTTCGCGCTCGGCGGCCGGGTCGCCGACGTGCTCGGGCACCGGCGGATGATGCTGGTGGGCACGGTGGTGTTCGTGGTGGCGTCGGCGCTGTGCGGTGCCGTCCCCGAGGGCGGCGCGGCGCTGGCCTGGCTGGTGGTCTTCCGGGCGGTGCAGGGGCTCGGCGCGGCCCTGATGTTCCCGGCCGCGCTGGCGGTGGTGGTCGAGGTGTTCCCGGTCGAACGCCGGGGCCGGGCGCTGGCCCTGTTCTTCGGCGTCTCGGGCGGGCTGACCGCGCTCGGCCCGATCCTCGGCGGTGTGCTGACCAGCTGGACCTGGCGGGCGATCTTCTGGGTCAACGTGCCGGTGGCGGTGGTCGCGGTCGTGCTGACCCTGCTCGCCCGGATCCGCAACACGCCGCGGCCCGAACCGATCGACTGGCAGGGCGCCGCGCTGGTCGCGGTCGGCATGGGCCTGAGCGTGCTGGGCCTCCAGCAGGCGCAGACCTGGGGCTGGGACTCCGCGCTGACCTGGCTGTGCATCATCGGCGGCCTGGCGGTGCTGGCCCTGCTGGTGGTCGTGGAGTTGCGCACCGACCACCCGTTGATCAGCATGCAGATCTTCCGGGACCGGGCGTTCTCGGTCGACAACGCCGTGCTCTTCTTCTCCATGATGGCGTTCGTCCCGGTGTTCTTCTTCGCCTCGGTCTACGCGCAGGTCTCGCTCGGCTACTCCCCCAACGAGGCCGGGCTCTACCTGCTGCTGTTCTTCGCCGGGTTCGGGCCCGCGTCGCAGATCGGCGGCCGGATGCTCGACCGGCGCGGCGCCCGGCCGCCGATGCTGCTGGGCACCCTGGTCGGGGCGGTCGGCTTCGCCCTCTGGGCGGTGAAGATCACCGACCTGTCGCTGGGCGCCCAGTGGCCGTACATCGTGCTGGCCGGCGCCGGGATCGGCCTGCTGCTCACCCCCGCCTCCACCGACGCCGTGAACCGGGCCATCGGCCGCTCGTACGGCGAGGTCACCGGTATCACCCAGACCGTCCGCAACTACTCCGCCAGCGTCAGTCTGGCCGTGCTCGGCACCGTCCTGCTGCACACCCTCACCGACCGGGTCCAGCAGACCCTGGAGGCCCAGGGCCTCGCCGCCGGGCCCGCCCACTCGGCCGCCGACCGGATCGCCCAGAGCATCACCGGCCACGGCGGCGGGAGCGGCGCCCCCACGGGGGTGGACAGCTCGGTGGTGCGGCAGATCCAGGTCGACTTCGCCGAGGCCAACCGCCCGGTGCTGATCGGGATGGCCGCCGCCCTGGTGGTCGCCTACCTCTGTGCCAGGCTCCACCCCGGCACCCGGGTCACCGCCGCCTCCGAGGCGGCCGAACCGGTCCCGCACCCCGCGCCGTAGCCGTGGCGCCGCCCCGGGCCGGGTCCGGACGTGCCGAATGCCGCCGCCCGCGCGATGCTGATCATCACACCCCGCCGAGCAGCGGCGGCGCGGACGACTGACCGGAGGCCATCGTGTTCCAACTGCTGTGGATTCTGCTGATCGGCTTCGTCCTCGGCCTGCTGGCCAAGCTGCTCCTGCGCGGCCCCCAGTCCATCCCGTGGTGGCTGACCATGATCCTGGGTGCGGCCGGCGCCCTGCTCGGCAACGCCGTCTCCGGCTGGATCGGGGTCCGGCACACCGGCGGCATCGACTGGATCCGGCACCTGCTGCAGATCGGTTTCGCCGTGCTGCTGGTGGGCCTGGTGGCGCCGGCCTGGGGACGCCGGAGCGCCGGACGCTGATCCGGCCACCGATCTCGCCGCCGATCAGGCAGCTGATTCCGACGCCCGCCCGGGAAGGCCGGACGGCCCGCCGCACCCCCCGTGCGGCGGGCCGTGGCGTACCCCGGGGCGCCCGCCTGCCGCCGACCGCCGGAGCGCACGCGGTGCGCGACCCGGGCGGCACCGAAGGGACACCTCGCTCCGCTACCCTGCGGCGCGGACAACCACCGGGGAGGGACACAGCGATGACGACACAGCCGGGTACCGGCACGACCGGGCTGACCAGGCGGCTGGGGCTCGCCGACGCGGTGGTGATCGGTCTCGGGTCGATGATCGGGGCGGGGGTGTTCGCGGCGCTGGGGCCCGCCGCCGGTGCGGCCGGCGCCGGCCTGCTGCCGGCGCTCGCGGTCGCGGCGGTGGTCGCGTACTGCAACGCCACCTCCTCCGCCCGGCTCGCCGCCCGCTACCCGGCCTCCGGCGGGACGTACGTCTACGGCCGCGAGCGGCTGGGCCCGTTCTGGGGGCACCTGGCCGGCTGGGCCTTCGTGGTCGGCAAGACCGCCTCGTGCGCGGCGATGGCCCTGACCATCGGCTCGTACCTGTGGCCCGGGCAGGCGCACGCCGTGGCGGTGGCCGCGGTGGTGGCGCTGACCGCCGTGAACTACGCGGGCGTGCAGAAGTCCGCCCGGCTGACCCGCGTGATCGTCGCCGTGGTGCTCGCCGTGCTGGCCGCGGTGGTCACCGCATGCCTGACCGGCGGTACCGCGGACGCCGCCAACCTGGGCCTCGGCCACCTCGACGGCTCCGGCGACCCCGGCGGCGCGGGCGGCGTGCTGCGCGCGGCCGGGCTGCTGTTCTTCGCCTTCGCCGGGTACGCCCGGATCGCCACCCTCGGCGAGGAGGTCCGCGACCCGGCCCGCACCATCCCGCGGGCGATCCCGCTCGCCCTCGGCATCACGCTGCTGGTGTACACGGCCGTGGCGGTCGCCGTCCTGGCCGTGCTCGGCCCGCAGCGGCTGGCGGGCGCCGCGGCGCCGCTGGCCGACGCGGTCCGGGCGGCGGGCTCGGCCGGTCTCGTCCCGGTGGTGCGGGCCGGCGCCGTGGTCGCGGCGACGGGCTCGTTGCTGGCACTGATCCTCGGGGTCTCCCGCACCACCCTGGCGATGGCCCGCGACGGGCACCTGCCGCGGACGCTGGCCGCCGTCCACCCACGCCACGGCGTCCCGTACCGGGCCGAACTCGCGGTCGGCGCGGTGGTCGCCCTCCTCGCGGGCACGGCCGACCTGCGCGGCGCGATCGGCTTCTCCTCCTTCGGCGTCCTGGCGTACTACGCCGTCGCCAACGCCGCCGCCTGGACCCTCTCCCCCGCCGAACGCCGGCCGCCCGCGGCGGTCCCGGTGATCGGGATGCTGGGCTGCCTGACGCTCGCCTTCACCCTGCCGACCGCTTCGGTGCTGGCCGGTGCGGCGGTGCTGGCGGTGGGAGCGGCGGTGTACGGGCTGCGCGCGGCCACGGCGGACCGCGGCTGACGTGGCGAGCGATCGAGGTCGGCCCGGCTGCGGCCGGGCACCCGCCCCACCACGCTGACCAGCGTGCTGGACCGTCTGGAACGACGCGGCCACATCACCCGCGGCACCCGCCCGGGAGACCGCCGCGCGGTGGTCATCGAACTCACCGCGTCCGGGCGCGTGGCCGCCGCCACGATCCGCCGGGCCGTCACCGACCTCGAGCACCGCGCACTCCACGGCCTGCCGGCCGACGCCATCGCCTGCCTGCGCACCGCGCTGCAAGCCCTGACCGAGGTGTCCTCATGACCACCCACTCCGCCGACTTCAACGCGCTGATGGCCGAAGTGACCGCGGCCTCGGGGAAGTTCGGCCACCGGGAGCACGTCCATCTGACCTGGCTGGCCGTGCGACGGTTCGGCGTGCCCGCAGCGGTCGACCTGGTCAGCGACGGCATCCGGCGCACCGCCCGCTACGCGGGCGTGCCCCAGAAGTACCACGCGACCGTCAGCCGGGCCTGGGTGGAACTGGTGGGGCACCACGCGGCCGGTCACGGAGACGACGACTTCAGCGCGTTCGCCGACAACCACCCCGCCCTGCTCGACAAGCGCCTGCTGACCCGGTTCTACCGTCCGGCGACGCTGGCCGGCTCCCCGGCGAGGACCGGCTGGGTCGAGCCCGACCTCGCGCCCTTCCCGTGGGACGAAACCGACCGGCGGTAACCCCGGGCGGAACCCCGGTGGGCGGTGGTCACCCCCTCGATCGCGCTCCGGATCGGGCTCCGAGGTCGTGCTCTCTAGCAGCCCGGGGGCACCAGGGGTGGGACCGGGGGCAGGGTGAGGACGTCGGCGGCGGCGGACTGGTGGCGGGCCCAGTGGGCGAGGGCGGCCAGGTCGGTACCGTACGGCGGGTCTGCTGCGAAGGGGGTCAGGCCCTCGGCGGCGCGGGAGAACAGGGCGCGGGCACCGGCTTCGTTGCCGCGGGCGGCGTGCGTCAGGCCGACCGCGAACTGGGCGAGGGCCCGCCACAGCGGCCGCTCCGGGTCCGGGGCGGACTTCCAGCGGTCCTCCAGCACCTCGTGCGCGTGGAACGGCCGGCCGGCGTCGATCAGCCGCTGCGCCTCGGCCAGGGTCCGTTCGGCCGAGCGGATGACGCCCTCCGGCTGCCGCATCACGCCCTGCTGCCCGTACGGCAGCGGGCGCCCGAGCCCGTCGCGGGGGCGGCCGTTGCGGGCCCGGCCGGCGGCGTCGCGGTCACGGCCGGGCCGGGCACCCGGGGGCCGGGGGACGGGGCCCGCGGTGGTCGCGGGCGGGGCGCCGCAGCCGGTGCAGACGGCGTCCGGGGCCGCCCGCAGGCGGCCGCACCGATCACAGACCCGGTTCAGCAGACAGGCCGGGTCGCCGGCCTCGGGGGGCGTCTCACTCATGACCCGATTGTCGCGCGTCCAGGTAGGCCCAGGCCCGGGTGCCCGAGCGCAGCGCCACCTCGGCGCGGACGTAGTCGTCCGCCTCGTAGTCGTCGGCGGCGGCGAGCTCGGCGTCGGTGATGGCGAAGACGCTGCCGTCGACGGCGTCCGCCGGGTCCGTCGAGACCACCACCAGGGGGTGCAGGTCGCTGCCGCTCGCGGCGATCACCTCGGGGTCGGTGATCCGGACGTGGTCCAGGCGGTGGCCGGGCAGGGCGTCGGGGCGGCCGTCGAGCAGGCGGCCGAAGCGGGCGAGCTGGACCTCGCCCTGCTGCAGCGTGCCGTAGGAGAACAGCAGGTGGGTCGCCTCTTCGGCCATGCGTCATAACTCCTTCGCGAACGGCGTGCCGGGACACGGCAGTTGCCGGTCAGCCTACGCGGGCGCCTCGGCCGGCCGAACGCCAGGGCACCGCACCCCGGGCGGCGGAGCGCCCTGACCTGGCGTCAACCGGCGGCGCAGTCACGATCAGCGCGAGCCGCACCCAACCTGGCGATCCGCTCGCCGGGCCGGGGGCAGCCCGTAGCCCCGCAGGGTGACCGGGCGAAGGCCGGGCGGGTCATGGGCAGGAGCCCCCGCGGCCGGTGACGTGGGGTCAGGCCGGGGCCGGGTGGTCGGGGTCGTGGGCGAAGGCGGGGGTGATGCGGGAGAGGTCGGCGGCCAGGCCGTGGAGCCAGGCGTCGGTGTCGAACAGGACGGGGAGGGCGGCGGGCGGGGTCGAGCGGCCCGAGGTGTGCCCGGGGGGCTGCGGGGGGCCGG
>NZ_JAIZ01000248.1:0-4403 GCF_000710465.2 Kitasatospora sp. MBT63
CGGGACGGTGACGGGACCGGCCTCGCCCGCCGACGTGTGCGACGCCGTCTCGCAGGCACTCGGGCCGCGCCTCGCCGAGGCGGCGTGGCGGACGGCCGACGGCCCGGACGGCCTGCCCCGCACCGTCGACCTCCGCCTCGGCGGGCACCGCGTCCGGCTGACCCTGGAGCCGGCCGCACCTGAACGCCACCGCACCCTGGACCCCGTGGTGCCGGAGCCCGCGCTGTGGCGGACCGCCATCTCGACGGCCGCACCCGCGGACGCCGAACTGCCAGCAGCGGTACAGGAGATCCTCGCCGCGGTCCGCGAGCGGGCCGACCGTCTCACCGACGCGGAGAGCGCCGCGGTGTGGGCCGCGATGCCGTTGCTCCGTCACTTCGCGGGCCGGGGGCGGCGGATCGACGGCTGGGCGCTGGTCTTCCGCGACCACTACGTGGAGAACAGCGTCGGCTTCCTCCTCGCCGCCGAGCGGGCGGGCATCCCCCGCGAGTGGATCTACGCGCTGGCCAAGGGGGACCGTACGTCGGGCCGGCACCGGGTGCACGCCTGGTTCCGCGCCCGCGGCTACCGCAGCGCCGTCCTCGACAACTCCGTCATCGACGGCACCGCCCCCGGCCAGGAGGTAGCGGCCGCGCAGCGGGTCGCCGCCGACGTGGACCGCTTCATCGCCGCCGCGCACCGGGCCGGACGCCGGGTGCTGGTGATCGACGACGGCGGGCTGCTCGCCCGCGGTCCGGGCGCGGCCCGGCTGGTGAGCGAGCCCGTGGACGCCGTGGTCGAGCTCACGGTCAGCGGTCTCAAGCGGATCGGCGCCGGACCGCTGCCCGGCGTACCGGTGTTCAACGTCGCCCGTTCCCAGCTGAAGAGCCTGCTGTCGTACGAGGAGATCGCCGACTCCTGCCTGCGGCGGCTGCGCGAACTGGTGCCGGGACAGAAGTTCATCGGGCGGCGGGTCGTCGCCGTGGGGTTCGGCACGCTGGGATCCCGGCTGGCGCGCCGACTGCGCTCGCTGGGCTGCCGGGTCACCGTGGTGGACCAGGACACCCTGGCCCTCGTCCAGGCCGCCGAGCAGGGCTTCGAGACCGAACCGAGCCTCGCCGCCGCCCTCCGGCGCTGCACCCCCTTCCTGGTGACGGGCAGCACCGGCGAGGCGTTGCTCGGCCCGGAGGAACTGCCGCTGCTGCCCGACGGGGTGCTGCTGGCCGGTTTCGCGACCAAGGACTTCAGCCTGCTGAGCACCGGCGGCGCGGGAACCGTCGAGTCGGTGCTGACCGGTGTCGGGGTCCGCCACCGCCTGCCCGGCGGCGGCGTGGCGACGCTGCTCGGGGACGGCCGCTCGCTCAACCTCTTCGAGTACGAGGGCATCCCCAACTCCGGCTACGACGCGTACCGGGCCGGGACCCTGATCGCGGTCCGCGAGCTGTGCCACCGGGCCGACGCGCTGGCCCCGGGCGTGCACGTGCGCGAGGTCGACGAGGCGGTCCGGGCCGCGGGCCTGTACGAGGCGTACTACGACACGTACATCGCCGACACGCCCGCCGGCCGTACGGCCCCGGCCCCGGCCGCCGCGGGGGAGGCGCGCCCGTGAGCGGGGACGCACCCGTGCCGGGCGGGCGTGCCTGCGTCATCGGGTACGGCAGCGTCGGCCGGCTGCACACCGAGGTCCTCACCCGGCTGGGGCTGCAGGTCGGCGTGCTGGACCCGGATCCGGCCCGGCGCCCCGGCCCGGCGGCTTCGTGGTGGCGGAGCATCGAGCAGGTCCCCGACGTCCGCGGCATCGACGTCTGGGTGGTGTGCACCCCGACCCACACCCATCTGCCGGTGGTGGCCTCGGTGCTGGCCCGGGACGCCGCCGCGCGCATCGTGGTGGAGAAGCCCGCCTGCCGCGCCGCCGAGACCACGGCCTTCACCGACCTGCTCGCCACCCGGCCGGCGGCCCGCGTCGTCGTGATGAACCAGTACCGCGAGGCGGCCGTGCTGTCCTCGCTGGCGCGGCTGGTCGCCCGCGAGGCCCCGGGCGAACCCGTCCGGGCGGTGCGCGTCGCGTTCACCAAGGACCGCCGGCCCGACGTCGCCCGGGGCCGCTTCGTCGACCGGGACCACGGCGTCTTCGGCTACGAGTGGCTCCACATGCTGGCGGCGCTCGGCCACTTCCTGCCCGCCCCCGCCTACGACGCCTACCTGCACGGTCCGGTGGACCCGGGTTCGCTGCTGGTGGCGCCCGACCCCGCCCTCCTGCTCGCCGCCGCGCACGAGCGCACCACGGTGGACGGGGTGACGGTGGAGCTGTTCTCCACCGTGGCGGGCGACGGCGCCGAGGCCGAACTCCCCCGGCCCGCCTGGACCCGCGGCTACCCCAAGGCGATCGGGGAGCGGCAGCGCCTGGTCAGGGTCGAGACGGCGTCCGCCCGCTTCACCGCCGAACTGGAACCGCTCGGCGGGCCCGCCCGCGGGCAGGTCCGCCGGGACGTGCACCGGATCACCGTCCGGACCTCGGGCGGGGACCGCCGGCTGGAGGTCGTCGACCCGCTCATCAGCAACGCCTGGACCGGCATGCTCGCCGCCCTGTCCGCCGCCACGTGCCCGCCGCCCGACCTGCGCACCCTGCACCGGATCGCCGCCCTGCTCGGCACCGTGTGGCCGCGGGCCGCCGGTCCGGCCCTGGTCGGCGCCGACCGGGCCGGGCCGCCGTCCCTCACGGGCCGCCCGCCCGGCCGGCCGGCCGAGTCCGTCCTCACGCCCCGACAGGAGTCCGCATGACCCAGGTGTGTTTCGTCGTCCCCCAGGACGAGTTCGAACGCCACTTCCTCCAGCAGCCGCTGGACGTGCTCAACGCCGCGGCGGTGCTGCAGCGCGACGGGGTGACGGTGAGCCTGTGGGACCGCCGCCTGCACCCGCTGCCCGCCGGCGGGGACACCCCCGACCTGGTGGTCGTGGTGACCGCCGTCGCCGACCGGGCCCAGTGCTACCCGCTGGACCTCGGCCCGGTGAAGGACGCGGTCACCGCCGTCCGCTCCCGGTGGCCCGGCGTGCCGGTGCTCGCCTGCGGACCGCACGCCACACACCTGCCGCAGGCCTGCCACCGCGAGCTGGGCGTCGACTTCGTCGCCCGCGGCGAGGCCGACTCGGCCGCCGTCCAGGCGGTGCGCGACGTACTGCACCGCCGCGCCCTCACCCCCGTCCTGCCCGCGGCCGGCAGCTACCCGGACCTCCCCGTCGACGAATGGCCGCTGCCGGCCAACGAGTTGACCGACCCGTCGGCCTACACGGCGGAGGTGGTGGTCGACGGGCGCACCCGCCGCGCGGCCTGCGGCCTGGTGATGGGCGTACGCGGCTGCAGCTACGGCTGCTCCTTCTGCCACCTGCCCTTCGGCGCCCGGATGCGGGACCGGCCGGTCGCGCAGACGCTGGCCGAGACCGCCGCCCTGCAGGCCCGCGGCACCGAGTCGGTGTTCTTCCTGGACTACGTCTTCGGACTGCACCGGACCTTCTACGACGAGCTGTGCGACGGCCTGACCGGCTCAGGACTGGAGTGGACCGGCCAGACCCGCGCCGAGGTGGTGCTGCGCACCGACGTCCGGCGCTGGGCGGACGCGGGCTGCCGGGGCATGTGGCTGGGCGCGGAGTCCCCCGGCGTCGCCGACACCGGCGTCGGCAAGCGGGTGCCGCCGCAGAAGGTGTCCGAGGCCATCGACAAGCTGGCGCAGGCCGGCATCAAGCCCTTCGCCTTCGTGCTGCTCGGCCTGCCCGACGACCCGGCCTGCGCCAACGGCGAGCTGGTGGACTGGGCGGCCTCGCTGCCCGCGGACTTCGGGCTGAACCAGCTCGTGCTGCGTCCGGGGACGGCGCTCTACGACCGGCTCGCCCCGCAGTACAACGACGGGCGCACCCCCGCCTCCTGGGCCGAGGTCGCCGAGGTCACCCGGCGCTACCGCCAGGCGTACCCGACGGACCTGGACGCCCAGTGGGACCGGCTCACCGCCCTGCCCAACTACCTGGGCAACGCCATGGCGGCGGTATGAGGCCCGCCGCGGCGGCAGGGGGTGCGGGCGCATGAGGGACGGCGAGGAGCACACCGGCATGTCGACCGTGCTGCGCGTCGGAGCCACCGTGCGCCGCACGCCCGGCCCGTGGACCCCCGCGGTCCACCGGCTGCTCGGCCACTTCGAACGCGTCGGCTTCGACGGCGCCCCCCGGGCCCTGGGATTCGACGCGGACGGCCGGGAGGTCCTCCAGTACGTCGAGGGCGAGGTACCGCAGGGCGCCCGGGTGGCGGAACTGCCGGACAGCGCGGTGTTCGAGGTGGGCCGGCTGCTGCGCCGGATGCACCGCGCCGCCGACGGCTTCTCCCCCGGGCCCGCCCGCTGGGCCCACCCGCCGGCGCCGGCGGGGGGGGGGGCGGG
>NZ_JAIZ01000248.1:4458-8758 GCF_000710465.2 Kitasatospora sp. MBT63
GCGCCGGCGGGCGCGGCGACGGTCGTGTGCCACAACGACATCGCGCCGCGCAACACCGTCTTCGTGGCCGGCCGGCCGGTCGCCTTCGTCGACTGGGACGCCGCCGGGCCCGGCACCCCGGAGTGGGACCTGGCCCAGGCCGCCTGGCAGTTCGCGCCGCTGACCGACGACGCCGGCTGCGCGGCGCTCGGCTGGCCGGCCCCGCCGGACCGCGGCCGCCGCTTCCGGCTGCTGGCCGACGGGTACGGGCTGGGGCCGGACCGCCGCCCGGGTCTGGCCGCGCTCGCCTCGACCCGGATCCGCTTCACCCTGGACCTGATCCGGCGGCAGGCGGCGGCGGGCGAACCGGCCTTCGTCCACCTGGTGGAGTCGGGCCTGGCCGACGGCGTCGACCGCGACGCCCGCTGGGCGCTGACCCACCGCGACGAACTCACCGCGGCCCTGCTCGACGGTGCCCCACTCGACGGTGCCCCACTCGACGGTGCCCCGCTCGACGGTGCCCGGCCCGCCGCGTCCGCCACCCGTCACCCCGCCCGCTAGGAGGCACAGGATGCTCAGATTCGGCATCATCGGCGCCGGAGTGATCGGCGGGGTCCACGCCCGGACCCTCGCCCGGCTGCCCGGACGCGCCACCCTGGTGGCCGTCGCGGGCCGCAGCCCGGACCGTGCCCGTGCCCTGGCGGCCGAGCACGGCTGCGACTGGCACGCCACGGCACGGGAACTGCTGGCCCGGCCCGATCTGGACGCGGTCTGCGTCTGCGTGCCCAGCGGCCTGCACGCCGGGATCGGCGAGGCCGCCCTGCGGGCGGGCAAGCACGTGCTGGTGGAGAAACCGCTGGAGGTGAGCCTGGCCGCGGCCGACCGGCTGATCGGGACGGCCCGGTCCACCGGGCGCACCCTGGGCGTCGTCCTGCAGCACCGGTTCGACCCCGCCGCCCGGTACCTGTACGACGCGGTCCGGGCCGGGACGCTGGGCGCCCTCACCTCCGCGCACGCCGAGGTGCCGTGGTGGCGGTCGCAGGGCTACTACGACTCCGGTCGGTGGCGCGGCACGGCCCGCCTCGACGGCGGCGGCGCGGTCATGAACCAGGGCATCCACACCCTCGACCTGCTCCGCTGGGTGATGGGCGAGGCGGTCGAAGTCACCGCCCACACGGCGCTCCTGGCGCACCGCGGCCTCGACGTGGAGGACACCGCGGCGGCGGTGGTCCGGTTCGCCAACGGCGCGCTGGCCACCGTCCTGGCGACCACCGCGGCCTACCCGGGCCGCACCGCCCGGCTGGCGGTCCACGGCACCCGCGGTTCCGCCGTCCTCGACGACGACCGGATGGCCTACTTCCACGCCCGGACGGACGGCGAGAGCGCCGACCCCTACGGCGCGTACGGAGCCGGCGACCGCAGCGCCGGTCTCCCGCTGCGGTACGACGACGAGCGCGACCCCACCGGGATGCCCGCCGCACCGCACCGCGACCAACTGGCGGACTTCTGCGACGCCGTCGAGCACGGACGTCCCCCCGCGGTGAGCGGGCAGGAGGCTCGCCGCTCACTCGCCCTGACCCTCGCCCTGTACGAATCCGCGCGCACCGGACGGACCGTGCGTCCGGACGGGACCCGCGCACCATGAAGGAGACTTCGATGCCCGGACCGGACCTCGCCGACCTGCTCTACGGCGACTACTCCGCGGCGGATCCCCGGGAGGCCCTGCGGGCGCTGGCGACGGCCGTGGCCCTGCCGGACCCGCGCAGCGGCGCGCTGCTGGTGACCGGCCACGAGCTGGTCCGGGAGCTGCTGCTGCACCCGGGGCTGACCAGCGCACCGCCGGGTGACCCGCTGGCCGGTACCGGCCTGTCGGAGCAGCAGATCGCGCTGCACCGGCCGGTCCGGGACTTCTTCGGCCGGTGGCCCGTGTTCAGCTCCGGGCCCTACCACCAGGAGGTCCGCGCCCGGATCCGTCCGGCCCTCGACCGGCGGAGCACCGCCGCCCTGGTCGCACAGCTGGAGGGCCACTGCCGGGACCTGCTCACCGGCCTGCGGGACGCGGGCGGGGAGTGCGACTGGATCGACGGGTTCTGCCGGCCCTACTCGCTGTCCGTGCTGGCCCGGCTGTTCGGCACCGGCCAGGACCGGATGGGCGACCTCGCGCGGGCGACGGACGGGCTGATGGCCTATCTGGCCAAGCCCAGGTCGTACACCGATGACGGCCTGGCGCGCGCGGCGGCCGCCTCGCTGGACCGTGCCCGGGCCGAGGTACGGGAGCACATCCTGGACCGGGCCGAGGGCGAACTCGCCCTGATCCTGCGGGACATGGCCGACGATCCCCGGCTGGGGCCCGATGTCGCGGTCGCGGTGACCGCGCAGATCGTCACCGGCACCATCGAGCCGCTCGCCGCCGTCCTGACCGAGGCGGTCGTGCGGGGCGGTGAGCAGTTCGCGGCCGCCGGCCCGGCGGACGGATCCGCCGCCACGCAGGGGGAGTTCACGGACGAGGTGCTGCGGATCAGCTGTCCGTTCCGGTTCGCCCCCCGGTACGCCGTGCGGGAGATGGAGATCGCCGGCCACCGGGTCGCCGCCGGGCAGCGGGTGATGCTGATCCTCGCGTCGGCGAGCCTGGACGACACCGTCTTCCCGGACCCGCTCGCCTGGCGCCCGGGTGCCCATGAGGCCCGTCCGCTGGCCTTCGGCGCCGGCTCCCACTACTGCGTCGGCGCCCCTCTGGCGCGCGGCGCGACGGACGCCCTGTGCCGGGTGCTCGCGGCGGACGGCATCCGGATGAGCCACGACCCCGCCACCTTCGAGCGGGCCCCGCACCTGGGCTCCGACCGCATCCTCGGGCTTCGCGTCCGCATCCACTAGGAGTCTGTCCCGTGCACCGTCCCACCCCCGCCCCACCCGACGGCGACCGCATCGCGGGGCTCTTCGACCGCGCCGCGGCCAGCTACGACCGCGTGGGCATCGACCTGTTCCCCGCCGCGGGCCGTCTGCTGGTGGCGCACGCCCGCATCGGCGCGGGCGAGCACGTCCTCGATGCCGGCTGCGGCACCGGTGCGAGCCTCTTCCCGGCCGCCCGCGCGGCCGGGCCGCCGGGCAGCGTGACGGGCATCGATGCCTCCCCGGAGATGATCGAACGCGTCCGGCAGCAGGCCGCCGAGGAGTGGCCGCACCCGCTGCGCACGTACGTCGGCGACCTCGAGGACCCGGACCCCGAGGCGCTGCGCCCGCCGCCCGGCGGCTACGACGCCGTCCTGGCGGGCATGGTGCTCTCCTTCCTGCGCCGGCCCGACCGGACCCTGCGCGGCTTCCACTCGGCGCTGCGCCCCGGCGGGCGGCTGGCGCTCTCCTGGTGGGGCCCGGAGCCGCCCGGCTGGGACGGCGTGGTCGAGGCGACCCGGCCGTTCGGCCCGGGTACGCCCGAGGAGATCGAGCGCGGCGTACCGGGACAGCGCAGACCGCCGACCCCGGAGTCGGTCCGGGAGCTCGCGCTCGCCGCGGGCTTCGCCCGCGTCGAGCTGTACCAGGAGCGCCTGGCGGCCTCCTTCCGGGACGCCGACCACTGGTGGGCGTGGATGTGGTCCACCGCCGCGCGGGCGTTCTGGGAGAGCGTCCCGCGTGACCGACTGCCGGCCGCCCGCGCGGCGGCCGAGGACGCCCTGGCGCCGCTGCGCGCCCCCGACGGCACCCTGCCGTACGTGCTCACGGCGCATTTCGCCGTCTGCCACCGCTGATCCCCCACCCTCCGAAAATCCGTTTCAATGGCACGGCCGGCGGCGCCGGGCAGGAATTCACGAATTCCCGTCCGGCACCTCCGGTCATTTCGGCATGTCATTTTCCGGAACGCCGGACAATTTCCGGAGAATGCCATTCGGGACTTGCAGATACGGCTCGACCGGATCTATGGTTTTGACATCCGGTCAGCCGGACCGGAGATGGTGAAACACCATCAATCCGCGCTTCTTCTCGCCTCCTGACCTGGTGCTGACGCGACCTTCGGCGGGCCACCGGCCCCCAGGCGGCCATTTCCGAGGAAACTACGGAAACCGCCGCAGCCGCAGCTTTATCCGGCCGGCGGGCGTGAAGAGGCCACACCCGAGAGGAAACGTCATGAACAACTTCGACGACATCGACATCACCGAGCTCTCCGACGAGGAGCTGGACGACATCGTGGGTGGCCAGTTCGCCATCGCCGCGCACTGCGTCATCTGACACAGCACCACCTGACACCGCGTCGTCCGACGACGGTTTCCGGGCCGGGCGGTGATCCCGCCCGGCCCGCAGCGGCGGAGCCGACTCCGCCGCCTGTGCG
>NZ_JAIZ01000248.1:8903-22033 GCF_000710465.2 Kitasatospora sp. MBT63
GATCGATGACCGGTGAATCGCGCTTCCGGCCCGAGGCGCTGGAACACCACCGCAGGCGCGACGGGCTGGGGCCGGTGCTCGGCCACTCCCCCGCCCCGCGCCGCCCCCGGGGCTTCGCCGAACGGCTGCGGGCCGCCCGTACCCGCATCCCCGGCCGCCCGGGCGCCGAGCGGCTGACCGTCTGCTTCCAGACCCAGGTCAGCGACTGCGGCCCGGCCGCCCTGGTGACCGTGCTGCGGCAGCACGGCGTCGAGGTCTCCCTCGACGCGGTCCGCGCCCGCGCCGACTCCGGCCGCAACGGCGCCTCCGCCCGCACCCTGCTGGAGATCGCCCGCGAGTACGGCGTCAAGGGCCGCGGCGTACGCGCCGACCTGGACGCCCTGCGCCGGCTGCGGCCCGGCGCGATCCTGTTCTGGAACTTCAACCACTTCGTCGTCCTCGCGGGCGCCGGCCAGGACCACGTCGACGTCGTCGACCCCGCGTACGGGCGGCGCCGGCTCAGCAGGGCGGCCGTCGCGGAGTCCTTCACCGGCGTGGCGCTGGAGTTCGACCCGCCGCTGGCCGGCACCGCCAAGGCCGGCCGCGGCACCGAGAGCGCCGGCCCCTGGCGCCGACTGCGCCAATTCCTGCCGGGCCGCCGGGAGCTGGGCCTGCTGATCGCGGCCTCGGTGGCCCTGATGGCCTTCGAGCTCGCCCTCCCGCTCACCGCCGGGATCCTGGTCGAGCGGGTGGTACCCGACGGCTCCGCCACCACCCTGTGGGGCGCCGGGGCACTGCTCGCCGCGGTCGCGGTCCTCTTCCTCCTGCTCCAGCTGGCCAGGTCCGTCCTGGTGGCCAAGCGGCAGGCCGTGATCGAGAAGCGGCTCACCCTGGGCATCGTCAACCACCTGGCCGACCTGCCCTACGACTTCTTCACCGTGCGCAACCCCGGTGACCTCGCGATGCGGGCCCGCGCCAGCAACGTGCTGATCCAGGTGCTGAGCGTGACCGCGGTCTCGGCCGTGCTCGACAGCCTGCTGGTCCTCGCCTACCTGGTCGCGATGGTGCTGGCGGATCCGCCGATGGCCGCCCTGGTCGCCGGTCTGGTCGCCGTCCAGGCCGGTCTGCTGGTGGTCACCTGGCGACGGCAGACCGAGCTCAGCCAGGAGGTGCTGGAACGCCAGACCAAGGCTCAGGAGGAGCTGGTCGAGATGCTGGAGAGCATCTCCTCGCTCAAGTCCAGCGGCCTGGAGGGCCTGGCCGCGGAGCGCTGGTCGCACACCCTGGTCCACGAGGTCAACAAGCGCCTCGGCGCCCGCCGCAACCTCGCCCTGTTCACCTCCCTCAGCCGCACGGTCCAGTTCGGCGCCCCGCTCGCCGTCCTGCTCGCGGGCATCCGGCTGGTGCTGACCGGCCGCGACTCGCTCGGCGAGGCACTGGGGTTCATGACCCTGACGATCGCCCTGTTCATCCCGCTGCAGGGGATGTTCGACGCCGGCTCCCAGCTCGCCGCCGTCCGGCCCACCCTCGCCCGGCTCGACGACGTGCTGCGGGCCGCCCCCGAACCCCGCGGCGCGCTGATCGGCACCGGAGTCGCCGAACCGGGCCGGATCACCGCCGAAGGGGTCTCGTTCCGCTACCCCGGCGCCCCCAGGCCCACCCTGACCGACATCCGGCTGGACATCCGGCCGGGCCAGTTCGTGGCCGTCGTCGGCCGCTCCGGCTCCGGCAAGTCCACCCTCGGCATGCTGCTGGCCGGGCTGTACGTCCCCACCGGCGGCGCCATCACCGTCGACGGCATGCCCCTAGCCGAACTGGACCGGCCGACCTACCGGCGCCGGATCGGCTACGTCAACCAGAACGCCCACCTGTTCGGCGGCTCGATCCGCGACAACATCCTGCTCGGCAGCGAGGACATCGGCGAGGACGAGCTGCGGACCGCCGTCCGGCTGGCCCACGTCCACCGCGAGATCACGGCCATGCCGATGGGCTACGAGACCCTGGTCGCCCCCGGCGGGCACGGGATGTCCGGCGGCCAGCGGCAGCGGATCGTGCTCGCCCGCGCCCTGGCCAAGCAGCCGAAACTCGTCATCCTCGACGAGGCGACCAGCGCCCTCGACCCGGCGCTGGAGGAGTCGATCATGCGCGACCTGCTGGCCGCCGGGATCACCGTCGTCGTCATCGCCCACCGCCTCACCGTCCTGGACGACGCCGACCAGGTCATCGTCATGCGCGACGGCCGGATCGTCGAAGCGGGCCCGCCCGCCGCCCTCAAGGAGACCGGCGAGGAGTACCTGTGCCTGACCTGACCCCCGCCCGGCCCGCTCCCGGCACCCCCGCGCCAGGCACCCCCGTACCGTTCACCTACGAGCAGGACTGGTTCCACACCAAGACCCGCACCGGCGCCTGGGCCCACAAGAACGTCCGGCACGGCTTCGAGATCCTCGGCGACCTCGACACCGACGCCCTGCTGACCGCCGTCCGCGCCTTCGTCACCCGGCACGACGCCCTGCACCTGCAACTGCCCGCCGACCCCGGCCCCCACCCCGAGCAGCGGACCCGGCCGATCGGTACGGGAGAAGAGGTCGTCGAGGGCCAGAAGGTCGCCGCCACCTCCCCCGCACAGTTCTCCCGCTACGCCTCGGCCCTGCTCTCCCGCGACTGCATCACCCCCTGGCGGTACGGCGAGCAGCGGCCGTTCACCATCCGCCTGCTGCGGTACGACGCGGGCCGGCACGCCCTGCTCGCGACCTTCCAGAACCTGGTCTTCGACGGGCGGGCGCACCACCTGTTCGCCCACCAGGTCTGGCGCGACTACGAGGCGGTCCGGCGCGGCGACCCGGTCCCCGACAGCGCCCCCTCGTTCGCGGCGGCCGCCGCCCGGCAGCGGGCCGGCACCACCCCGGCCCAGCGGGACCGGGCGCTGGCCGACTGGCGCGAACGCCTCGGGTTCCTGGCCCGCGCCCCGTGGACCCGTCCGGACGGCGCGCCCGCCAGCGAGAGCGGCACACTCCGCGCCGAACTGGACGCCCGCACCACGGCGATCCTGCGCCGCGCCTGCGCCGAGCGCCGCCTGAGCCTGCTGCAGTGGACGGTCGGCACCTTCGTCCACGCGCTGGCGTCCTGCACCGGCAGGACCGAGCTCGGCCTTTGGACGTCCATGGACTCCCGGCCCTCCCGGGACCAGGACGTGGTCGGGATGTTCGCCGCCTCCTGCCCGCTGGTCGTCACCGACGCCGCCGGCGACCCCGACGCGGTACGGGGGCAGGTCCGCGCCAAGCTGCTGAACGCGCTCAAGCACCAGCGGCTGACCGCGCAGGAGATCACGGCGCTGACCCGGGAGACCGAGGCACGGCACGGTGTCCCGGTCGGCCGCGACCTCTACCTGAACCTGCGCGGGTTCGACGGCACCTACGCGGCCCACCGGGACACCGGGCCGCTGCGGGTCACCGCCGACGCCTACGGTCTGCGCCGCCTCGCCGTCACGGACATCCATGCGCTGCACCTGCGGTGCGCCGAGTACCGCGACCGCCTGACCATCGGCCTGCGCTTCGACGGGCAGCGGGTGGGCCGGCCACTGGCCCGCACGGTCCTGCAGGACGTGCTCGCCGCCGCCGACGCGCTCGCGCTGGACCACCGGATCGCCCGCTGAGCAGGCCCGTTCCTCCCGTCCGATCCGACCGCCACCCCTTGGAGGTGCCATGCCCCACCCGCCGATCGACGCCGTCCTGGCCGCGGCGAGCGAGGTGTTCGGCCGACGGGCCGAACCGACCGACGACTTCTTCGCCCTCGGCGGCGACTCCATCACCGCGGTCGAACTCACCGTCCGCCTGGAGGAGCTGCTGGGCATCGAGGTCGACACCGAACTGATCGTCGGGCTCCCGGACTTCGCCGCCCTCGCCGCCGCCCTGGCCGCCCGCGCGGAGGCCGTCCCCGTCCCGTCGACCCCCGAACACTGAGGAACCATGCGCCCCCACCTCTGGGACCCGTGGGCCACCGCGCGGACGGCCCCCGACCGCACGGCCGTCGTCGCCGACGACGAGAGCTGCACCTTCGCCGAACTGACCGCCCGCGCGGACGCCCTGGCCCGCGCCCTGCGGGCCCGGGGCGTCGCCGACGGCACGGTCCTGTCCACCGACCTCCCCACCGGGCCGCGCTTCTTCGCGCTGGCCCTCGCGGCGCTGCGGTACGGCTACGGCCTGTTCCCGATCGCCCCGCAGCTGCTCTCCCTGCCCGAAGGCCCGTCCCTGCTGGCGGAGGCGGGCGGGGCGCTGCACATCACCGCGGCGGCGCCCGGACCGGGCCGACCCGCCCTGCCCTGCCCCGTCCTCGGCGACGACGAGCTGCTCGCCGCCGTGGCCACCACGCCCGCCGGGCCCGGCCCGGCCGCGCCGCCCGCCGCCGGGCACCTGGTCCTCGCCACCTCCGGTACCACCGGCGTCCCGCAGGCCGTCGTCCGGACCCGGCCCGCCCGGCCGTACAAGGGCGTCGCGGTCACCGAGCGGTACGGCGCCGGCCCGGAGCTCGGCCCGCACCTGATGGCCAACCCCACCTACCACCTCGGCACCCTGGGGCCCGCCCTGTACGCGCTCCAGGCGGGCAGCCCGGTCGTCGTCCAGCGCACCTGGTCGACGGCCGGGTTCGTCGAACTCGCCGACCGGTACCGAGCGGACAGCGCGTTCCTCAGCCCGGACCGGCTGACCGAACTGGTCGCGGCGGGCCACGCCCCACGCCACCGCTTCCGGGTGGTCTTCCACGGCGGCGGCGCCTGCCCGCCCGCAGTGAAGCGCGCGGCCATCGACCTGTTCGGGCCGGTCCTGCACGAGTACTACGGCACCTCGAGGAGCGTCCTGACCGAGATCACCACCCCGGAGTGGCTGGACCGGCCCGGTTCGGTCGGCCGCCCGCTGCCCGGGATCCGGATCGAGGTCACCCGCGACGGCCGGGTACTGCCCCCGGGTGAGGCCGGGGAGATCGGGATCCGGCTGCGCGCCGCCGACCGGGACCCGGGCGAGCCGCCGGTGCACGCCACCGGGGACGTCGGAATGCTCGACGCCGACGGCTACCTGTTCGTCATCGGCCGGGCCGGGACCTCGGAGGAGCTCTCCGCCGCCCGGCTCGAACACGGCGTCCGGCTGCTGCCCGGGGTCACCGACGCGGCCGTCCTCGGCGGCCCGGAACCGCTCTGCTTCGTGGAACACGGCGAGCGCGGGACGTTCCCCGACCCGGTACCCGCCATCGAGGACTCGGCCCGCCACCTCGGCCTGCCCGTACCCCGGATCGTCCTGACGCCGTCCGGCTCGCTGCCCCGCACACCCAGCGGCAAGATCCGGCGTGCCGACCTGGCCGGCCTCGCAGGTACGGCCCCGGACCCGGGCCGCGGATGACCCCGGCCCAGCGGCCCGTCACCGCCTTCGACCGGCTGGTCCACCACGCCCGGTACCGGCCCGACACGCCCGCCCTCACCTGTCTCGACGGCGACCGGGCCCGCGACCTGACCTACCGCCAACTGCACGGCCTCGCCGTCGCGTTCGGTTCCCGGTTGGCAGCGCTCGGGGTCCGCCCCGGGGACCGGATCGTCCTGGTGCTGCCCAACGACGAGTCCTTCGCCGCCGCCCTGCTGGCGGCGATCGGGCGAGGGATGCTGCCCGTACCGGCGGCCACCCCGGCGACCTCCCGGCCCGAGGCGTTCGTCCGGCGGCTGCGCGGCATCGCCTCCGACTGCCGCCCCGCGCTGGTCGTCACCACCGCGCACTGGCAGGACGCGGTCCGCGGCGCGCTCGGCGGCCTCGACGTACCCGGCGGAGTGCACCCCTGGCCGGGGCCGGCCGGGGAGGACACCGCCGCCGACCCGGCGGACCACCCCGTCGGGTCCGTCTCCCCGGACGCGCCCGCCTTCCTGCAGTACACCTCGGGATCGACCGGCACCCCCAAGGGCGCCGTCATCAGCCACCGCGCGCTGGGCGCCAGCTGTGCCCAGGCCGCGCGCGTCTACCGCGAGAGCCCGGACGACGTGGCGGTGACCTGGGTACCGCTCCACCACGACATGGGGCTGGTCACCGGGCTGCTGCGCCCGCTGTTCGGCGGCTACCGGTCCGTGCTGATGCCGCCCGAGGCGTTCGCCCGCCGCCCGGGCGCCTGGCTGTCGGCCGTCACCGCCCACGGCGGGACGCTGTCCAGCGCACCCGACTTCGCCTATGAGCTGTGCGCCCGCAAGGTCACCGACCGCGAGGCGGCCACCCTCGACCTGCGGACCTGGCGGGTCGCGCGCAGCGCCGGCGAGGTGGTGCGGGCCGCCACGGCCGAGCGGTTCACGGCACGGTTCGCCGCCGCCGGCTTCTCCCCCTGGAGCCTGTGCCCCTCCTACGGGATGGCGGAGGCCACCCTCACCGTCACCGCCTGCACCCCGGAGCGTCCGGCCGTCCGGCTGGCCGTGCGCACCGACGCGCTGCGCGCGGGCGAGGTGGTCCCGGCCGCGCCGGGGGCACCCGCCACCGTGCTGCTCTCCTCGGGGACGCCGCTGCCCGGCACCGAGGTACGGGTGCACCGCACCTCCGCCGGTCCCGGGGGCGGCCCGCGCATCGGGGACCTCGCCGTGCGGGGGCCACAGCTGTTCAGCGGCTACTGGCCCGCGGCGCACCGCCCGGACGGGTGGCACCCGACCGGTGACCGGGGGTTCACCCACGACGGGCACCTGTTCGTCGTGGGGCGCGGCGATGACGTCCTGGTCCACCACGGCAGGAACTTCTACCCGGCGGACGTCCTCGCGGCCTGCGAGCAGGTGCCGGGGGTGCGGCCCGGGCGCTGCGCGGTCCTCACCGTCGCGGACGCGGACCCCGACGGCCGGGTGTGCCTGGTGGCGGAGCTCGCGGACGGCCCCGGCACGCCCCCGGCCGAGCAGGTGGCCGCCCGGCTGCGGCGGCACCTGGCGAACTCCCTCGACCTGTACGTATCCGAGGCCGTCCTGCTGCCCGCGGGCGGGCTGCCCGTGACGACCAGCGGGAAGGTGCGGGTCGCCGAGACCAGGCGGCGCCTCGAGCGGGGGACGCTCCCCCGCCTGTGAGTGACCGATCAGGAACCAACCAGCGGAACGCAGAAGGAAGAGGAACCGTGCACGCTCCGACACTCGCCCAGTGGGTCGGCGACCCCACCGGCTTCGGCACCGCTTACTGGCGCCGGCGGCCGGGCGTCTTCCGGCCGGACGGGGGCGTGCGCAGCCCCTTCACCCTCGCCGACGTCGATGCCGCGCTCGCCACCGGCTACCTGCACGAGCCGTACGTGGAGATGACCCGCGCCGAGGACCCGCTCGGCCCCGACGCCTACCTGACGCCGCGTGCGGTGTACGACGTCCCGTACGGGGGGTTCGCCGACGAGACGAAGATCCGGGCCCTGCTGGACGACGGCGCGAGCCTGCTGATGCGCCGGATCGACCAGTGGCACGGCCCGACCCGTGACCTGCTCGCGCAGCTGTCCGCCGAACTCCAGCTGGCGGTCGAGGCGTTCTGCTTCGTGACCCCTCCCGGCACCCAGGGCGTGCCGCTGCACCGCGACGACGCCGACGTCCTGGTCCTCCAGCTCAACGGCAGCAAGTCCTGGGCCGTCCACGAGGGCCCGGCGGACGGCCACTGGCGGCACGGGCGGGTCGACGGCGAGCCGCCGGCCGAGGTGCTGCGGACCACCCTCCGGGCCGGTGAAGTCCTCTACATCCCGCGGGGGTTCGCGCACCAGGCGGTCGGCAACGCGGGTCTCTCGGTGCACCTGTCGCTGACCATCCGGGAGATCAACCTGGGCGACCTGTTCCGCAGCCTGCAGAAACTCTCGGCGGCGTCCATGAAGGTCGAGTCCCGTCCGCTGGACGACGATGCCGTCCTGGCCGCGGCGACCGCGCTGCTCGACCACGTCCGTACGGCCGTCGCCGGCCTGACGCCCGAGGACCTGATCCGCCACGCCCGTCGCCGGAAGCTGGCCGCCCTGCCCGCACCTCGCGCCCCGATCTCGCTCGGCGCGCTGGCGGCCGGGTACGACACCCCGGCCTGAGCACAGCCCCCGGATTGCGCCGGCCCGGGCGGGCGCGGCAGGATCGGCCGGTGTTCGAACTGATCCCCGGCACCGGGGTCGTCCTGCCCGCCGGCGCCGGCCTGCTCCGTTTCGGCCTGGAGGACCGGGCCACCGGCCGAACGCTGGCCGCGCTCGGCGACGCCCGGGCCGTCCCGATGCTGGACGCCACCTGGAGCCGTACCGCGCGGCACCACGACGTCGAACTCGCCATCGGCTCCGACGAGGTCGACTGGGACGCCCTCGAACCCACCGACCCGCTGCTGCGCAGCATCGTGCTCAGCCGCGCCCGGCCGGCCTCCTGCGGTCCCGCCGTCACCCCGGTCGTCCTCGACGGCATCGACCTCTTCGGCCACCCCGCCACCGAGGTGCTTGATGTCCTGGGCCGCGACCTGCCCGTCGGCCTGTGGCTCGGCTCCCCGCCCCGCCGCGGTTATCTGACGGTCGTCCGCCTCGCCGCCGCCCACGGCTGACCGCCAGCACGGCGCCGGGGTGTCATGCGGTCGGACTTGCGGAGGTGCTCAGGGTGCGGCGGACTGCGCTGCGGAGCCAGTGGTGGGCCCGGTCGGCCGCGTGGCGGGGGTGCCAGGCCATGCCGATGGTCACGGGCGGCAACTCCAGCGGGATGTCCAGGAGTTGCAGCCCGAGGGCGGTAGCGTCGCCGGTGAGCGGCGAGGGGGCGGCGCCGGGTGGTGCGGCGGGTACCAGGCAGACCAGGTCGCTGCGGGCGGCGAGGGCCATCGCCGCCAGGTGGCCGGGGAGGACGACGCCGACCCGCCGGCGGAGGTTCTGCTCGGCGAGGGCGGTGTCGAGCGGGCCGGTGAACCGGCCGCGGCGGCTGACCGCGACGTGCCGGGCGGTGGCCAGCCGGGCCGGGGTCAGCGGTCCCTCGGTCAGCGGGTGGCCGGGCCGGACGGCCGCGACCATGCGGAGGGTGACCAGTTCCTCGACCCTCGTCTCGGGGTCGACATGGTCGATCGAGCCGACCTCCAGGTCGATCCGGCCGTCGCGCAGGGCGGGTCCGGCCTCCAACTCCTCGGCCAGCAGCCGGAACGACACCCCGGGCGCCTCCTGCTCGGCCAGGCGCAGCAGCCCGGGGGCCAGGGCCGCGCCGACCAGGTCGGCGGCCTGGAGGGTGAAGGTGCTGCTCAGGGTGGCGGGGTCGACGCCGGTGCCGGGGCCGAGCAGGGCGTGCAGGCTCCGCACCACGGCCGCGGCCTCCTCCCGCAGGGCCAGCGCGCGGGGGGTGGGGACCATGCTCTGCCCGGCCCTGACCAGCAGCGGGTCCTGGAGGGTGCGGCGCAGACGGGCGAGGGTGCGGCTCATGGCGGCGGGCGAGGTGTGCAGGCGGGCGGCGGCCCGGGTGACGCTGTGTTCGGTCAGCAGGGCGTCCAGGGCGATGGCGAGATTGGCGTCGAGGGTCGCATCCGGGCTGTTCACCAGCATTATTCCGTTCCGGTCAATGATTCCGTGCTGAAGTTCCCATTGTGGCAGCACTGGGATCCTCCGCAGGATGAGGGACGTACCGACCGGCACGACCTACGAGGTTTTCATGATCGTCATTACCGCTCCCACCGGGAACATCGGCCGCCACCTGCTCTCCCTCCTCCTGGAGTCCGCCCCCGCCGCGGGCGAGGAGCTGCGCGTGATCGTCCGCGACCCCGCCCGGCTCCCGCAGCAGGCACGCGGACGCGTCGAGGTGTTCGCCGGCTCGCACGGCGACGCCGAGGTCGTCGACGCGGCCTTCGAGGGTGCGGACGCCGTCTTCTGGCTCGCACCCCCGGACGCCTCCCTGACCCCGTACGAGGCCTACAGCGGCTTCAGCACGCCCGCCGTGAAGGCGCTCGCCGCCCACCGGGTCGGCCATGTCGTCGGCGTCTCCGCGCTCGGCCGCGGCACCGCGCTCGCCGGCCGGGCCGGCCTCGTCACCGCCTCCCTGGCCCTGGACGACCTGATCGCCGACAGCGGCGTCGCCTACCGGGCCCTGGCCAACCCGTCGTTCTTCGAGAACCTCCTGGAGGAGGCCGACTCGATCCGCGACCGGGGCGTCTTCACCGACTCCGCCGACGCCGACCGCAAGGCACCCCTCGTCGCCACCGCCGACATCGCGGCCGCGGCCGCCCGCCTGCTGCTGGACCGCTCGTGGACCGGCAGCGGCAGCGTCCCGGTCCTCGGGCCGCAGGACCTGTCCCCCAACGACCTGGCCCGCATCATGACCGAGCAGTTCGGCCGCCCCGTGCGCTACGAACGCCAGCCGCTGGAGGAGATGCACGCCACCCTGGTCGGCTACGGCCTCAACGAGGTCTTCGTCCAGGGCGTCGTCGACATGAAGCGGGCCAAGGACCAGGGCCTGGACGCCGGTGTGGCGCGCACCCTGGACACCGCCTCCCCCACCGGTTTCGAGGACTGGTGCGCCCGGACCCTCAAGCCGGCCGTCCTCTCCTGACCCTCGAACCCCTGAACCCCCTTCACCCTGGAGGCACCCCGATGCCCACCGGAACCGCCGAGCCCCCGGTCACGGCGTTCATGCTCGTCAAGACCGCACCCGAGTGGCTGGCCCTGACCGTCCAGGAGCGCGTCGACGCCTTCACCACCGAGGTCCTGCCGGTGATCGAGGCCAGGACCACCGGCGTCCGCTCGCGCTTCTACGACACCGAGTTCTACTCCGCGCGCGTCACCGACGTCTGGGTGTGGGAGGCCGAGGACCACCGCGCCTACCGGCTCCTCATCGACGCGCTGCGCGAAACCCCCTTCTGGGACCGCTACTTCGAGGTCGTCGAGCTCCTCGTCGGCACCGAGAACGGCTACGCCCGCACCTACGGCCTCGAGCCCCTCGCCACCATCACCACCTGACCCACCGCTCCCCGCCCGCCTCCTAGGTGGCGGTCCGTGACAGGCGTGGCACCCTGGTTGTGGAGCCTCCGAACAAGGTCGCCGACCGGGTGACCAGCGCACTCGAAGGAGCTCGGACCATGACCAGCAACGTCGGCGGGACCAGCGCGGCGCAGACCACCGGACGGCCCTGGGCCACGGGGTGGACAGTCTTCGCCGCCGTCATGATGATCTTCGGTGGCACCATGGCGATCTTCGAGGGCATCGCCGCCATCGCCAAGGACGACCTCCTCGTCGTCACCCGCAACTACTCGTTCTCGATGAACACCACCGGCTGGGGCTGGATCCACCTCATCCTCGGTGTGGTCCTGGCACTGACCGGCCTGGCCCTGTTCAGCGGCGCGACCTGGGCCCGGGTGGTCGGCGTCGCGGTCGCCGGACTCGCGATGATCGCGAACTTCCTGTGGCTGCCGTACTACCCGTTCTGGGCCATCATCCTGATCGCCATCGACGCCTTCGTGATCTGGGCCCTGTGCGCGGGCACGACCCGTACGACCGGCTAGGCACCGCCAGCAGTCCGCCCCGGACCTCCCCGCAGGGGTCCGGGGCGCATTCGCGCGCCGGGCCGGCCGCCCGGTGCCCGCCGTCGGCGGCGACAGGTGAGGGATTGGCTCCTCGAGCGCCGGATGGGGCAGAGTGAGCGCATGACGGCGCAGACGGGCGGGCGGGAGCGGGAACAGGCGGTCACGGTACGGCGACGGCCGGTGCAGCAGCGCAGCCTGGAGCGGTACGAACGGCTGCTGGACGCCTGCGCCGGGCTGCTGGACGAGGTCGGTGCGACCGCGCTCACCACCAAGGAGGTCGCGCACCGCGCCCAGGTGCCGATCGGCACCCTCTACCAGTTCTTCTCCGGCAAGGAGAGCCTGCTCGCCGCGCTCGCGGAACGGAACCTGGACCGCTACCTCGACCGGCTGGGCCGCCGGATCGCCGCCGAGTCGCCGCCCGGCGTGGCCGGGTTCGTGGATCTCGCCGTCGAGGAGTTCGTGGCGATGAAGCGTGCCGTGCCCGGCTTCGGGCACCTCGACTTCGGCCTGGTCGACCGCTCCGCCGCCGGGCTGCACGACGACGAGCACCTGCTCAGCCCCGAGCTCGACAACAACGCGGCCGTCGCGCTGCGGATCCAGGAGATCGGCGCCGGGCTGCTCGACCCCACCGCCTTCCCGCTCGCCGTCCGGGTCGGACTGGAGTGCGCCGACGCCGTCCTCAAGCTGGCCTTCCGCACCGACCCGGCCGGCGATCCGGCGCTGATCGCGGAGTGCAAGCGGCTGCTGCGCTGCTACCTCTCCGATCCCTCCCCCGCCGCCGGGCCCGCCCGGTCCTGAGCCGGTCCCGAGCCGGGTGTGACCCAGGCCATCGCGGCGCCCGCCGACCGCTGACCGGCCGTCCGGTGCACCGTCACGCTGCGTCGACAATGTGCGCGGCCTCACAGGCGGATCCCGGTGACCGGGGCCACAAATCGCCCTCGGAAGGCGCCGGCGAGCGGCGTCCGGGCCCGTGATTCCGGGGGTCCGGGCGCCGCGTTACCTTCGGAAACACCTCGCTGAACTGGTACTTCTTCGGAAATCCTTGTGCCGCCCCCGGGGCACCCGTAGCTTCGAAACCAGTGCACAGCGCACTCCCCGGGTTCACCCCCTGGCGCACCACCCGCTCCCGTACGGGAACTGCGGCCGGTGCCCGCCCGTCCGACGGCCTCGTGCCGCGACCGGCGGAGGCGGTGACCACGGCAGCACGGTCCGCACCCTGCGTGACCGGCCGCCATGCGTAGAGACGGACCGGCCGGGCCCCCTTGCGGGGCGGGTGCGGCACGCCTTCCCCGAGGACTTCGAGAGGATTCACTTTGACTTTCCGTAACGAGACTTCCGCTGCCGCCACCACCGCCACCAAGCGCAAGCGCGTTCGGATGGTCGTCATGGCGGGTGCGGTCATCGCCCTGCCGGTGGCCGGACTCGTCACGGCCACCGGGGCGTCCGCCGCCCCGGCCTCCACCTGGGACAAGGTCGCGCAGTGCGAGTCGACCGGCAACTGGGCGATCAACTCGGGCAACGGCTTCTACGGCGGCCTGCAGTTCACCAACAGCACCTGGGCCGCCTTCGGCGGCACCTCGTACGCCCCGCGCGCCGACCTCGCCACCAAGGCCCAGCAGATCAACGTCGCCGAGAAGGTCCTCGCCTCCCAGGGCCCCGGCGCCTGGCCGGTCTGCTCCG
>NZ_JAIZ01000249.1 GCF_000710465.2 Kitasatospora sp. MBT63
GGAGGGGCTTCTCGCATTTCCGGACCCGGTCGCACGACCGTGAATCGGAGGGTGGACCTAGCACCACCTTGATCGTGGTCCCCGGGCCAGTGTTTCCACCCGCCGGTCCCGACAGACTGGTGACCGTACGGAGGCAGTGGAGCGAGAGGGAACACGGATGGCGACGCAGAGCATGACCGCGGTGACGGGATCGGCGGAACGCTTCCGTGGGTGGCTCGGAGGGGCGGTCCAGGCGTTGGGACGCTGCCTGCTGCTGGCGGTCCGGGCCGCGGCCGGCCCGTTCGTGCTGCTGGTCTGGCTGGGGATCTGCCTCACCCGCCTGCTCGACGACCAGTGGTACACCTTCCAGGAGGTCTTCTGGGCGTTCGTCGGCGCGCTGCTGTGGCCGGTGGCGTTGATCGCGTGGTCCCGGCTGAGCGCACGGTCGACGCGGCGGGCCGCCCTGGAGTGGTACGGGATCAAGCTCCCCGTGTCGTACGCGCGGGTGCCGGTGGCGACCGTGGACGAGCGGGGGCACTGGTGGACCGGGCGTTCGTACCACCGCAACCGCTGGAGTGCGGATGCGGTGCTGTACGTGCGGACGGTGGCGGGTGACGCGGCGACCTGGCGGGACGTCAGGGCGATGGTGGTGAACGGGGCGCTGGCCGTGGTGCTCACCCTCCCGGTGCTGGGTCTGGCGGTCTTCGGTGGTGGCGTGGCGGTGGTGGCGGGGGCCGCGGCGTTGCTCGACTGGCAGGACGGCTCCGGCCTGGCCTCCGTGCCGGCGATGGCGGTCCACGGCATCCAGGGCCTGTTCGCGCTCGCGATCGGTCTGCTGTCGGCGCCGTACGGGGTCCGGCTGTACGGGAGGTGGCTGCAGCGGACGCTCGACCGGCAGCGCGGGGGACGGCAGGAGCAGGCCCGGCTGACCCGGCGGGTCGAGCATCTCACGGCGACCAGGGCCGACGCGGTCGGGACCCAGGCGGCGGAGCTCCGCCGGATCGAGCGGGACCTGCACGACGGTGCCCAGGCGCGGCTGGTGGCGATCGGACTCACGCTGGGGACCATCGAGCACCTGTTGGAGAGCGATCCGGCCGCGGCCAGGTCGCTGCTGGCGGAGGCGCGGCAGTCCTCGGCGAAGGCCCTGAAGGAGCTGAGGGACCTGGTGCGGGGCATCCATCCGCCGGTGCTGGCGGAGCGCGGGCTGGCGGACGCGGTGCGGGAGCTGGCGCTGGAGGCGCCGCTGGCCACGGAGGTGACGGTGAGTCTGCCGGGCCGGCCGGAGGCGCCGGTGGAGGCGGCGGTGTACTTCTGCGTGAGCGAGCTGATGGTCAACGCGGCCAAGCACTCGGGTGCCGGGCAGGTGTGGGTGGACATCCTGTACCGGGCCGGGCAGCTGCGGGTCACGGTCACCGACGACGGCTGCGGCGGGGCGAGCATGGAACGGGGTGGCGGGCTGTACGGGATCGAGCGGCGGTTGGGTACCTTCGACGGAGTTCTGACGCTCGACAGCCCGTCGGGCGGGCCGACGACCATCACCATGGAGCTGCCGTGCGCGTTGTCCTCGCCGAGGATCTCTACCTTCTCCGCGAAGGTCTGACGAGGCTGCTGGAGGCACACGGCTTCACCATCGCGGCGGCCGTCGAGACCGGGCCCGACCTGCTGGATGCGCTGCTGGAGCACCGGCCGGACGTCGCGGTGGTGGACGTGCGGCTGCCGCCCACCCTGACGGACGAGGGGTTGCAGGCGGCACTGGCCGCGCGGCGCCGGATTCCCGGTCTTCCGGTCCTGGTGCTCTCCCAGCACGTCCAGCAGCTCTACGCCCGGGAACTGCTGGCGGACGGCTCGGGCGGGGTCGGCTACCTGCTGAAGGACCGGGTGTTCAACGCCGACCAGTTCATCGACGCGGTCCGCCGGGTGGCGGCCGGCGGTACCGCGATGGACCCGGACGTGATCGCCAAGCTGCTGCAGAGCAACGCCCGTTCGCAGCCGGTCGGGCGGCTGTCGCCGCGCGAGCGCGAGGTGCTCGGCCTGATGGCCGAGGGGTGCTCGAACTCGGCGGTCGGTGCCAGGCTGCTGATCAGCGACGGAGCGGTCGCGAAGCACATTGCCAATATCTTCACGAAGTTGGAACTCGCGCCCGCCGAGGACGCCAATCGCCGTGTCCTGGCGGTACTTGCGCATCTCAACGGAGCCGGCGAGGGCTGACCGGGGCCCCGGGTGGGGTCGGACGAAACGCGTGTGCGAGTAGTATCCGGTGGGCCGAACCGGTCCCACGCGCAGCGCTCCTGTGTGCCCGGCAGTGGTCCTGTCTGACGAGGGTGTCCGACGCGAGCGGATCCGGCGGCAACGGTCGCGTACGGCAGCAGCCGAGTCCCCAGGGGTTGATCAACGAATGTCACGTCCATCCCTCACCCGTGCCCACCGGGTCCTGCTGGGGTTGGTGGCCGGAGGCGCCTGCCTGATCTCCGGCATCGGGTTCGCGGGCTCGTACGCCGCGGTGCGAGAGCTCGCCCTGGAGAAAGGATTCGGCACCTTCTCCTACGCCTTCCCGATCGGTGTGGACGCGGGCATCGTGGTCCTGCTCGCGCTGGACCTGGTGCTGACCTGGCTGCGGATCCCGTTCCCGCTGCTGCGGCAGACGGCCTGGCTGCTGACGGCGGCGACGATCGCGTTCAACGCCGCCGCCTCCTGGGGTGACTCGCTCGGCATGGCGATGCACGCCGTCATCCCGGTGCTCTTCGTGGTCGTGGTCGAGGCCTCCCGGCACGCCGTCGGCCGGATCGCGGCCATCACCGCCGACCGGCACATGGAGTCCGTGCGGCTGATGCGGTGGGTGCTGTCGCCGGTGCCGACCTTCCGGCTGTGGCGGCGGATGAAGCTCTGGGAGCTGCGGTCCTACGACGAGACGGTGCGTCTGGAGCAGAATCGCCTGGTGTACCGGGCACAGCTGCGGTTCCGGTACGGCCGGGGCTGGCGCCGGTCGGCGCCGTTCCAGGCACTGCTCCCGCTGAAGCTCGCCAAGTACGGTGTGCCGCTGGACCCGAGTGTGCTGGACCGGATCGACGGACCGCTGCACGCGGTGCAGGGGCCGCAGGCCGGTCGCTCGACGCTGACCACCGCGAGCCTTCAGGAGCCCGTCGCGATCCGCGCCGAGAGCGCGGAGCCGCAGGAGGCCCAGGCCGGGCAGGCCGAGCAGGACCAGGCGGCGGCGTCGGCGGTGTCCGCCGCGATGGCGGTGCCGACGCTGGCGAAGCTGGCGGCCGTCCGGCTGCGGGACGCGCAGGATCCGCAGGGCGACGAGCAGCCGGCCCGCCCGGCGGCGGAGCAGAGCGAGCTGAACGTCTGGACCGCGCGTGCGGTCCGCGCGCACACCGAGCAGATGGAGGAGGCCGCCCGGACGGCGCGTACGCCGGGGCAGGCCTCGCCCTGGTTCAAGCCGCCGCGGCCGACCCGGTCGGCGGGGGACCCGGTCGAGGTTCCGGTCCGGCAGGAGCAGCGGCAGCGGGCCGACCGGCCGGTGGCCGCCGAGCGGCGCGGCCCGGAGGGCTGGGTGTCCGAGCAGCGCAGGCCGGCTCCGCAGCGCGAGGCCGAGGGCCGTCGGGCGCCGGTCGGTGCCGGCGGGCCGGTGGCGGCCGGGCCCGAGCAGGTGGCGGAGGCCGAGCCGATCCGGATCGGGCACCGCCCGGTGCGGCTCGACGGCGAGCTGCACGCGGAGCCGCAGGCGGCGGTGGCGGAGCAGCTCCCGTTCGACCGGGCGGCCGCGGCGGAGCCGGACGAGCAGTGGGCGGGCCGCCGCCCGGCGCCGGAGCCGCTCGACCCGGACGTCTGCTTCGAGGCGCTGATCAGCTACATGGACGTCTACGACAGCCAGCCCGACCAGCAGCGGTTCGCCGAGTTCCTGACCCGGGAGTGGAACGTGGCCGGCAGCCGCCCGGACGGTTCGGTGAACCCCAAGGACCTGGACCGGATCTGGCAGCACCTGCAGGACCGTTACGTCGCCGCGGGCCGCGAGTAGACCGGCCGGGCGCCGACGGAGCCCCGGTCCGCCCCTCGGGCGGCCATTGACGCCCCGGACGCACCGCCGTTACCTTCACATCAACAAATTGTTGAAGATGCTGTCTGTGTCGTGGAGGAGTCCGGATGTCGCAGGTCCAGGTGGACGGTAGCAACCCCGGCGGCGGGGCCTCGTTCTCGGCGGCCGCGCGTGCCGCCGTCGACGCGCTGCTCGCGCCGGTCGACGCGGACCTGGCCCGCCGGTACCCCGGGGACCCGGGCACCCGCCAGCCCGTGCACACCGTCTACGTCCCGGCCGACGCGTTCGCCGCCGACACCGTCAGCAGCTGGGGCCGGCAGGCGCTGGAGGCCTTCGACACCCACGCGGCCACCCCGGCGCAGCTGGCCGAGGCGCTCGGCGTCCCGGCCGACGAGCTGCTCGCGGACGTGCACGCCCGGGTCCGCGCCAAGCTGGAGCGCGAGCCGGTCGAGGACCTGCGGATCGACTTCGAGGACGGCTACGGCCCGCGCCCCGACGCGGAGGAGGACGCCGCCGCGGTCCGCACCGCCGAACTGGTCGCCGCCGCGGTGGCCGACGGCACCGCCCCGCCGTACATCGGCATCCGGATCAAGTGCATGGAGGCCGCGGTCCGCGACCGCGGGATCCGGACCCTGGAACTCTTCCTCGCCACCCTGCTGGCCGCCGGCCCGCTGCCGGAGGGGCTGGTGCTCACCCTGCCGAAGGTCACCTACGCCGAACAGGTGACGGCGCTGGTCCGGCTGCTCGAGGACTTCGAGCGGCGGGCCGGGCTGCCGGCCGGCCGGATCGGCTTCGAGATCCAGATCGAGACCACCCAGGCGATCCTCGGCGCCGACGGGCGGGCCACCGTGGCCCGGATGATCGAGGCGGCCGAGGGCCGGGCCACCGGCCTGCACTACGGGACCTTCGACTACAGCGCCTCCTGCGGGGTCAGTGCCGCCTACCAGAGCATGGACCACCCGGTCGCCGACCACGCGAAGGCCGTCATGCAGGTGGCCGCGGCCGGCACCGGCGTTCGCCTCTCCGACGGCTCGACCAACGTCATCCCGACCGGGCCGACCGCGCAGGTGCACGCGGCCTGGAAGCTCCACCACGACCTGGTCCGCCGCTCGCTGGCCCGCGCCTACTACCAGGGCTGGGACATGCACCCGGCGCACCTGCCGACCCGGTACGCGGCGGTCTACACCTTCTACCGCGAGGGGCTCGCGGCGGCGGCCGCCCGGCTGGCCGCCTACGTGGCGAAGGCGGGCGGCGACGTGATGGACGAGCCGGCCACCGCCCGGGCGCTCAGCGGCTACGTGCTGCGCGGACTTGACTGCGGCGCGGTGGACCTGGCCGAGGTCACCGGGCTGACCGGCCTGGACCGCCGGCAGCTGGACGCGCTCGCCGGGCGCTGACGGGTCGGGCGGGTTCGAGCGGGTTCGGGCGACTTCGGGCACCGAGGAGGCGCTGACGGGGTCGGGCCGGGCCGCCAGGGCTGGGGCCCGCGTTAGGCTGGCGGGGGCAGGGGGGCGCCGCCGGCCTGCTGCTTCTCCCGGGTTTCCGTTCTCCGTGGACGGGCGAGCGGGCAGTCCGCGCCGTCCCGCTCCCGTCCCGCCCGCCCCGTGAACCGCTCTGGAGACCCCGCACCATGTCGGAGCCCAGCCCCAGGCCGTACCTGACCCTCCGGCGCTCCGTCAGCCAGGAGACCGAGGTCAAGAAGTCCCGGTTCATCTGCCACCTGGCGAGGGTCGGCGACGAGGACGAGGCCCAGGCCTTCGTGGCGGCCGTCCGCAAGGAGTACTGGGACGCCCGGCACAACTGCACCGCCTTCGTGGTGGGGGACGTCCAGCGCCGGGAACGGTCGAGCGACGACGGCGAGCCGGGTGGCACCGCGGGCGTCCCGATGCTGGAGGTGCTGCGACGGCGCGGGATCACCGACACCGTCGCGGTGGTGACGCGTTACTTCGGCGGGATCAAACTGGGCGCGGGCGGACTGGTACGGGCCTACGGGAGCTCGGTCTCCCTGGCGCTGGACGAGGCGGGACTGCTGGAGCGGCGGCCGGTGGCGCTGCTCGCCGTGACCGCCGGCCACACCCGGGCCGGGCGGTTGGAGAACGAGCTGCGGGCGGCCGGCCACGAGGTGCGGGGCCTGGTCTACACGGCGGACGGGGTGAGGATCGAAGTCGGGGTGCCGGAGGCGGAGGTGACGGGTTTTCACGCCTGGCTGGCGGAGAACACCGGCGGGACCGCGCACGCCGAGGCGGCCGGGCGCAGCTTCGTGGAGGTCCCGGTCTGAACCCGACCACGCCCCGTGCCCAGCAGGCAAGCAATGCCACGGGGTAACACTCGAACGAATGAACAATGCCCGGCAGCGGAACTTCCGCTCCGGGCCCTTTCGTCTTCTACCACAAGGAGTGCGGACGGGCACGGCGTCCGACGGCCCGACCGGGCCGCCGGGACCACCCGCCCGCACCTCGCGCAGGACACGTCACGGCAGCACCGCACGGACGGATCGCAGACACCGGCAGAGCAGGCCGCCCGACCGGGCCGGCCGACCAGATGGAGGACTTCAGGCCCCACCGCCGCACCCCGGGAGGTACCGCGCATGACACCCGAGCACGCCCCGCCGCCCTATCGGATGACCGTCACCACACCCCGGACGCACCGAGACACGGTGGCTCTGGCAGACCAGTTGCTGGCCGCGTGGCTGAAACAGGAGGGCCACGAGGAGCCTCCGCCGCCCGCCGAGCACCGCCGCGCCGAGCAGCACCCCGCCGGGGCCGTGGCCGCCGATCCGGCCGCCCCGC
>NZ_JAIZ01000250.1 GCF_000710465.2 Kitasatospora sp. MBT63
GCCAGGCGCCGGGGCCCTGGGAGGCGAGCACCTTCTCGGCGACGGCGATCTGCTGGTCCTTGCTGGCCAGGTCGGCGCGGGCGGCGTACGAGGTACCGCCGAAGGCGGCCCAGGTGCTGGAGGTGAACTGCAGACCGCCGTAGAAGCCGTTGCCGGTGTTGATGCTCCAGTTGCCGGAGGACTCGCACTGGGCGACCTTGTCCCAGGTGGCGACGGAGGCGGCGGAGGCCGAACCGGCGGTCAGGCAGGGGATGGTGAGACCGATGCCGACCACACCGGTGGTGGCGATGATGCGACGGGCACGCTTGGAGGCGCTGATGGGCAGCATGAAGACGCGTTCCTCTCCCACGCCTACGAGGTGAGCTGTCGGATTCGGGCTGGAGTTGCCCGGCCGTGCTGAGCACGGCTTCACCCCAAGCCCGGTCCCGGTACTGGCGTACCGCTTCCGGGCGACCTACCTGGTTCCCCCGCTCCTGCCGCGGTGCGTTTTCGGCACTGCCAGCGCACCCGGCGGCAGGACTCGGCGTTCCGGGTGGCTGGGTCCGTGTGACCACGAACGTGGGAGGACATTAGGCAGAGATAAGTTGAAACCGCAAATATGTGTGAGCGTCGTCACATCTCCCGCGCACGGCCTTCATGATCGATAAACCTCGCCCGGACCGTTCATGTTCGCTCGCTTTCGCGCAAAAGCCTTTAACGGATGGGGACTTGCCTATGCTGCAGTCGACAGGGCCGGACCTGCGGCCCGGGGGAGGGACGACCGACCGTGGAGCCAGAGCAGAGACCGCCGCAGCCGCCGGGCGAGGGCGGGGAGCAGCCGGCCCCCGCCCGCCGGCCCCACTCGCACCGGGGCGCGCCCGAGC
>NZ_JAIZ01000251.1 GCF_000710465.2 Kitasatospora sp. MBT63
CAACCCACCCCCAGCCCTGTACCACCGAGAACGACCGCCACCAGGAGGCACCACATGGCGACAACCGACGAGCTCTGGCAGGCCCACAAGGCCGCGGACCAGCTCAGCAACACCCTCGCCGGCATCTACGAGGAGAGCGGCGGGGAAGCAGCCGAGGTCCGCGAGCCACACCTCGCTGTCATCAGAAGCCTCCACCAGGACCTCACCTGCGCCATCGCCCCGTTCCTCCAGTGACCCGCTTCAACATTGCCTTGAATGACTTGATGCTGCAACTTATAACTACTGCTCGGGTTGCCCCCGGCGGTCGCGCACCACCCCCGTTCAGCACCCAGCCATCGCCGCCGTGAAAGGGACACCCGTGCCTGGCACCTACGCCCACCTCGTCCGCGGAACCATCTCCCTGAGCGTCAGGGCCCAGACACGCCGGAGCGCGTTCGAGGCCCTCGACACCATCAGCGAGGACGGCGAACTGCTGCCCGAGCTGACCCTGGAAGGTCTCCGCCTGAACGGCGTGACCATCCAGGCCGGTACCGGCCGCGTCACCTCCGACACCGAGACGGCGGTCCTTGAGGGAGCCCACACCTACCCGATGACGGCGGAGGTGATGGCTATCGCCTACAGCGACCAGGGCGAGGTGAGCGAGGACGCCGAGCAGCGGGCCCGTGAGGCCCTCTCGGCACTCACCGGCATGCACCCGGTGACCGCAGCGGTGCCCGCCGGGAACATCACGCTGGGGGCGCTCCGCCTGGATGCCGACCAGGGCGACGAAGGACTGGTCGAGGTGGACGGGGTCAGCACCGAGGACATGTGCGCCAACGCCGACTGCCGCGAGTCCACCGCCGACGGCGAGGGATACGACGGCGAGTGCGGCGACTGCGCAGACCGCACCTACGCCGCCTCCGGCGACCACGCGTAGGCCGGCCGCCCCAGCGAGCGGGATGCGCGCCGCCACGCGGGCAGCGCGCATCCCGCGCAAATCACCGCTTCATATGCACCCACCAGGGCCTCACCAGCCCAGATGTCACACCCGAACGAGAGGATCACTTCATGACCGTCACCACCGCCGCCCCCCTGGACCCCACCGCCTACCGCGCGGCCGTACAGCATGCCAACAGCGCCGCCACCCTGTACTACACCGACGGCCAGTCCCCGCTCGACGACACCGCCTACGACACCCTGCTGCTCGCCATCACCGCGTTCGAACAGGCCAACCCCGATCTGCGTGATCCGGACTCCCCCACCGGCAAGGTCGGCACGGCTCCGGTGACCGGGGACGTCCCCCACACGAGCCAGATGCTGAGCCTGAGCAACGTGTTCAGCCCGGCCGACCTCCAGGACTGGGCCGACTCCCTCACCCGCCGCATCGGCCGCACCCCGCAGGGCTGGGTGGTCGAGCCCAAGTTCGACGGCCTGGCCATCGCCGCGCGCTACCGCGACGGGCGCCTCGTTCAGATCATCACCCGCGGCAACGGCACCCACGGCGAGGACGTCTCCCACCAGATCGGCAACATCCACGGCCTGCCCACCACCCTGACCGAACCCGCCACGCTCGAAGTCCGCGGCGAAGCCCTCTTCACCACCGCCCAGTTCACGGACGCCAACCGGGTGCGCACCGAGCACGGCCACGCCCCGTTCGCGAACGCGCGCAACGGAGCCGCCGGAACCCTCCGTGCCCGCGACCGCGCCTACACCCTCCCCCTGACCGCCTACCTGTACGCCGCCCTCCCCCTCGACGGCCACTCCACCGACCTGGCCCACCTGGCCCACCACGAGATCCTCGACCGCCTCGCCGCACTCGGCATCGCCACCCCCGCCCAGACCCCCGCCGCCCCCAAGCTCTGCACGACCGTCGAGGAACTCCAGGCCCGCGTCGAGGAGATCACCGCGCTGCGCCCCACCCTGCCCTTCGGAATCGACGGCGTCGTCATCAAGGCCGACACTGCCACCGACCAGGCCGACGCCGGCGTCGGCTCCCGCTTCCCCCACCACTCGGCCGCCTACAAGCTCCCCGCCGTCGAGCGCGTCACCCGCCTGCTCGGCGTCGAGTGGAACGTCGGCCGCACCGGCGTGATCGCGCCGCGCGCGATCCTGGAGCCCGTCGAGATCGACGGCTCCACCGTTGGCTTTGCCACCCTCCATAACCCCGCCGACATCGCCCGCCGCGGCCTGATGCTCAACTCCCTCGTCGTCGTGGTCAAGGCGGGCGACATCATCCCCCGCGTCGAGCGCCCGGCGACCGACCAGCGCACCGGCGAGGAGACCCCCATCGTCCCGCCCTCCGCCTGCCCGAGGTGCGGGGCGGACATCGACTCCTCCCAGGAACGGTGGCGGTGCGTCCGGGGCCGCGCGTGTGGCCAGCTCGCCGCCATCCGGTACGCCGTCGGACGCGACCAGCTCGACATCGACGGCCTCGGCACCAAGCTCTGCGACCAGCTCGTCGAGACCGGTCTCGTGACCGACATCGCCGACCTCCACACCCTCACCCGCTCCCAGCTCCTGGGTCTGGACCGCATGGGCGAGGCCAGCACCGACAAGCTCCTCACCGCCATCGAGGCGTCCAAGCAGCAGCCCCTCAGCCGCCTCCTGGCTGCGCTCGGCATCCGCGGCACCGGCCGCTCCATGTCCCGCCGCATCGCCCGCCACCTGGGAACCCTCGAAGCGGTCCGCAGTGCCACCGCCGACGACTTCTCCGCCATCGAGGGGATCGGCCCCGAGAAGGCCCCCGTCATCGTCGCCGAACTCGCGGAACTGAGCGGCGTACTCGACAAGCTCGTGGCAGCAGGCGTCAACACCGCCGAGCCCGGCTCCGCCGGCGTGAGCGGTGCGACCGACCCCGCCGCCCCGGCCACGGCCCCCGACGGAGCCGGACCCCTCGCGGGCAAGAAGGTCGTCGTCACCGGCAGCATGACCGGCGCTCTCAAGCTCCTCTCGCGCAACCAGATGAACGAGCTGATCGAGGCCGCGGGCGGAAAGTCCTCGGGCAGCGTCTCGGCGAAGACCCACCTCGTCGTCGCCGGCGACCAGGCCGGCTCCAAGCTCACCAAGGCCCGTGAACTCGGCATCACCGTGCTCAACCCGGCCGAGTTCGCCGCCCTGGTCGCCGACTACCTCGCCTGAGCCCCTACCCGACAGGGGGTGGGCACCGACAGCGCGTCGGTGCCCACCCCACACCCCGTTCCCGACCATCCACGCCCGCCCGCCCGCCCGG
>NZ_JAIZ01000252.1:0-25057 GCF_000710465.2 Kitasatospora sp. MBT63
GCGGGTACGGGGGCGGTCACGGCAGGCTCGGCGGTCAGCGCCGGCGCGGGGCTGTCCATCGCCGGGCTCTCCGGCGCGGGGACGGTGCCCTCGGGCGGGTGGGGAACGGAGCCGGCCGTGCGCGGGGCACCGATCACCCCGGCCGCCGAGTTGAACCAGTCGTCCACACTGCCCGCGTCCGGCACCGCGTCCGGGGTGTCCGGCAGGGTGCCGGCCGGGCCCTGGTAGACCGCGTGCCACCAGCCGTCCTCCGGCCGCAGCTGCGGGTGTGCACCCTGGTCGCTCAACTGGCCGCTCCTCGTCCGTGTGTGCCGTCTGCCGAGCGCGCGCCGACCGCCGAGCGGCCCCCGGTGCCGGCCTCGTCGTCATTGTTCCCGACCGGAACCGACCGTGTCCGGGATTCCGGGACAACCGGCCATCCCGTGGGAGGGGCGTTCCGGCCATCTCGGGGGACGATCCGTCCGGGCTTGTCGGAAGTGCCCCAACCAGGGGCGATGAAGCGGCAACCCGCTTGTGACCAGCAGGCCCAGGAAGGCCGACGAGGGGCATCACATCACTCGTTCGGCTGATTAATATGTGCGCATGACCGTGCCAGGGCCGACCGTACCCCCGCCGGGGAGAGCCGCACCCGCGGTCCCCCGTCCGGCCGTGGTGCTGTGGTCCCTGCTCCTGACCGGCCTGATGGCGCTGCTGCCCTGCGCGGACCGGTCCGGCGCCGTCGGCGCGCACCCGGCCGCCGCCCCGCTCCCGGTGACCACGGTGGTCGGCCACGCCGTCCCGGACCACCAGGACCGCCAGCAGGACCGCCACCACGGCCGGGCCCGGCCGGCGGCCCCGGCCGGGTCGGAGAACACCCCGCTGACCTGGTGCACCGCCGACGGCGGGCACCCGGTCCCGGGCAGCGGCTGCTCGAACCATCCGTTCTGCGGACCCGAGGCCCAGCTCCCGAACGCTCCCCCGCAGCCCGCCACCGTGGTGGCGGCCCGGCTGGTCCCGGCCCGGCTGCCGACCGCGGCCGGGGCCTGCGCCGGGGCACTGCACGGCGCCGACCACTCGCCCGACCTGCACATCCTCCAAGTCAACCGGACCTGAGCGGAACCCACCGCCGGATCACGGCCGACCCCGCTCGGCCCGGCGGCTCCGCCGCACCCCACCACCCCGCACACCGCTGTGCCAGAACGCACGGCGGGGACAAGGACATCCCATGGGTTCCGCCTCCAAGCAGTCCAAGCAGTCGGCGAACCGGCAGGGCCGCCCCGGCGGCCGCGCCGACCAGGCCGCCGACCGCCGGGCCCGGATCGCCGAGCTGCGCGCCGCCGAGGAACGCCGCGACAAGCGCAACAAGTTCATCGCCATCAGCTTGGCCACCGTGCTGATCGGCGGCATGGTCGCCGTCGGCGGCTGGATCGCGCTGGACGCCAAGCAGAAGCGGGACGACAAGAAGGCCGCCGCCGCGGCCGCCGACAAGGCGCGCAAGGACGCGGCGAACGCCCCGATCGACGGCGTCCAGACCTTCGACAACCTCACCCGCAACCACGTCAGCACCAAGGTCACCTACCAGCAGACCCCGCCGGTCGGCGGCGACCACAACCCGGTCTGGCTGACCTGCATGGGCAACGTCTACGACCAGCCGGTTCAGAACGAGAACGCCGTCCACTCGCTGGAGCACGGCGCCGTCTGGGTCACCTACAACGCCAAGGCCACCCCGGACGACATCAAGGCGCTCTCGGAGAAGGTCAAGGTCACCCCGTACTCCTTCATGAGCCCGTACCCGGACGAGGCCGGCACCATCACCCTCAACGCCTGGGGCACCCAGCTGAAGGTCGACAGCGCCACCGACCCGCGGGTCGAGCAGTTCTTCACCAAGTACGTGCAGGGGCCGCAGACCCAGGAGCCCGGCGCGTCCTGCAGCAACGGGGCCATGAAGTGACCCCGGCCGGGAAGAACCGCCCGGACGCCAACGCCGGCGCCACCGCCACCGCGGTGGCCGGGCCCGAGGAGCTCGGCGCCGGACCGGCCGGGGCACCCCGGCGCCGGCTCTGGTGGCCGGCCGCTCTGGCGGCCGTGGTGGCGCTCGGCCTCGGTCTGCCCGCCCTGCTGGCGGGCGGTCCGCCCGCCTCCGGCACGGCCGTCACCGCCGCGGCGACACCCGCCACCGACTCCCCGGAGGCGGGCTTCGCCCGGGACATGGCCGCCCACCACCAGCAGGCGGTGGACATGTCGTTCATCGTCCGCGACCGGACCGGGGACGAGGCCGTCCGCACGCTGGCCTTCGACATCATCAACACCCAGGCCAACCAGCGCGGCATGCTGATGGGCTGGCTCGACCAGTGGGGGCTGACCCAGACCTCCGCGGCCAAGCCGATGGCGTGGATGGGCCACACCTACGAGGCGCACGACGGCTCGCTGATGCCCGGCATGGCGACCAACACCGAGCTGGACCGGCTGCGTTCGCTCAACGGCCGGGACGCCGAGGTCTGGTACCTGCAGCTGATGATCGAGCACCACAAGGGCGGGCTGGGGATGGCCCAGGCGTACGTCGACGCCAGCACCAACCCGGCCGAGAAGCGGCTCGCCCAGACGATGATCAACGGGCAGCAGGCCGAGATCGGCCTGATCACGGACATGCTCGCCGAGCGGGGCGCCAAGCCGCTCACCTGACACCTGACACCACGGTCCCGGCGGCAACCGACACGCCGCCGGGACGCGACCGGGGTGGGCCTGACCACGGCGGTCCGGCCCACCCCGGTCGCGCATCCGGCCGCCCCGGTCGCGTGTCCGGCCCAACTCGGTCGCGTGCCCGGGACGTTCGGACGTCCGACGTGCACAGCGCGACAAGGCGTCCGGCGCCGCGTCAGCGCCGGGCGGCGGCCCGGTCGGAGGCGCCCGCGGAGCCGGCGGCCGCCAGCGCGATCACCGCGAGCAGCAGCAGGACGGCCCGGCCACCGGACCGATGGCCCGCCAGGTGGACGCCCAGCACCGGCAGCGCGGTCCCCAGCGCCGTACCGAGGCTGCGCACCGTGTTCACCATGCCGCCGCCGACCGCCGAACTCTCCGCCGGGATCGCCCGCATCACCAGCGCGTTGTTGGCGGGCAGCAGCAACCCGAGCCCGAACCCCATCACCAGCAGGGCCGGTACGGCGGTGCCCGCCCCGATCGGGAGCAGCGCCATCGCACCCAGGCCCGCGGCCGCACCGAGCGCTCCCACCCGGCACCGAGTGGCGTCCGTGCACCCGCGCGGCAGCAGCAGGCCGCCGAAAGTGGCGGCGACCGCGAATGCACCCGGCAGCGCGGTGATCACCAGGCCCGCCGTGGTCGCCGGCGCACCGGCGCCGGCCAGCATCACCGGGCCGAGCACCAGCGGACAGAACAGCAGCAGGTACCCCACCAGGGCGAGCACCAGACCGGCCCTGATGCCGGGAGTGTTGACCAGCCCCGGGGCGATGATCGGACGGTCGGCTCGCTGCTCCTGGCGCACCAGGGCCACCGAGAGCACCGCCGAGGCGGCCAGCAGCACCAGCACCGCCCAGCCCGGCAACGGAAGCCCGGAAGCGGTCGACAGCGCGAGCAGCAGGGTGGCGGACGCACCGGCGAGCAGCAGCAGCCCCGCCAGGTCGAACCGCCCCTCCTCCACCGCCACCGCCACCGCCACCGCCGCATGCGGCTCCGCGGCGCACGGCGGTACGGGCACAGGTACGGGCACAGGTACGGGTACGGGCGCCGGTCCGGGCACCGGCGCGGGCGCCCGTACGGGGGTGGCGGCGGACGCCGTCGGGCGGGTGCGCGGCAGCAGGAACCAGCCGGCCAGGATGCCGAACAGACCGATCGGCACGTTGATCCAGAAGGCCCACCGCCAGGAGGCATGGGTCACCAGCAGGCCGCCCAGCGTCGGGCCGAGCGCCAGGCCGAGCGCCTGCGCGGCAGCCTGGATGCCGAGCGCGGCCCGCATCGCGTGCGCCGGCACCCCTCGGGCGACCAGCGCGACACTGTTGGCCTGCATCATCGCGCCGCCGACCGCCTGGACCGCGCGGCAGAGCACCAGCAGACCGAGGCCGCCGCACAGGCCCGCGGCCAGAGAGGCGAGCGCGAAGACCGCGAACCCGCCGAGGTAGACGGTCTTCCGGCCGACCACGTCGGAGAGCCTGCCGACCGGAGCGAGCAGGGCGACCAGGACCAGCAGGTACGCGAGCGCCGCCCACTCGACCTCGGCCAGGCCGGCGTGGAAGCTCGCCTGCAGCGCCGGGAACACCAGGGCGGTGATGCTTGCAGTGAGCTGCCCGAGGAACGCGCCGACGCAGACCGTACCGACGGCGAGCCAGTGCGCGTGCGGCCAGGCGGCAACCGCCCGGGGGCGGGGCCGCTCGGCGAGCAGCGGACTGGCGAGCAGGCGGCGGGCGAGAGCAGGGGTGGACACCCGGCCAATATATCGCCCGCAGAGATAATCTTGAGCAGAGACGTTCCGGCAACGATCAGATCTGATGTCGAGTAGATCCGTCACCGAGTAGACCTCATGTCGAGCAGATCTCATGCCGAGCAGATCAGGTGTCGAACGGATCGAGTGTCGAACGGATCGGGCACCAAGCGGATCGGCTCCGGAGCTGGTCAGCGGCCGACCGGACGGCGGCGACCGGATACGCTGTCCGCCATGCCGCCGCAGCCTACGCCAGTTCCGCCGCCGTCCGAACCCTCGGTACCGGGGTCCTCCGCCCTGGAGGAGTCGGCCCGGCTGGCCCGCGCGCAGCGGCTGACCGATGTGATCACCCGGCTCCGCCGCGCGCTGCGCAGCAGTATCCGGACGGACTACCCGTGGGAGTCGCTCCCGATGGCGCAGGTGGAGCTGTTGCAGACGCTCGCCGCCGCGCCGCTGCGGGTGGGTGAGCTGGCGGAGCGGCAGCGGCTGGCGCCGAACACCGTCAGCGGGCTGATCGGGAAGCTGCTGGACGCCGGTTTCGTGGACCGCCAGGCCGATCCGGGTGACCGCCGGACCGCCCGGATCGCGCTGACCGAGGCCGGCCACCGGCAGTTGCACGACTGGCGGCAGGCCCACGAGCGCCGCCTCGCCGACGCACTGGAGAGCCTCTCCCCCGAGAACCGGGACGCCGTCATGCTGGCCCTGCCCGGGCTGGAGCAGCTCGCCCGTTCCCTCACCAGCGGCGGCGGAAGCAGCACCGGCGGCAGCAGCGCCACGGTGACCGGGTCCGGCAGCATCACCGGCACCGGCTGACGGCACCGGTAACGGTCCCGGCCCCGCAGGCGGGACCCGAAGCCGGATCAGACCGGATCAGACCAGGGCCGCGCCGCGCTCGAGTTCCAGCAGCAGCCGCTTGTTGTCCGTCCCGGCGGCGAAGCCGGTCAGTGCGCCGTTCGCGCCGAGCACCCGGTGGCACGGGCGGATCACCAGCAGCGGGTTGGCACCGACCGCGCCACCGACCGCCCGCACCGCGCGCGGCGACTGCCCGGCCGCGTCGGCCAGCCAGCCGTAGGTGACGGTGGTGCCGTACGGGATGTCGTCGAGCGCGGTCCAGATCCGCTGCCGGAACTCGGTGCCGACCGGGGCGAGCGGGAGGTCGAAGGTGGTCAGCTCGCCCGCGAAGTACGCGGTGAGCTGTTCCACGGCGGGGGCCAAGGCGTCCGCGTCCGGCACCCAGCCGTCGGCCGGTTCGGTCTGCGCGCCCTTCTGACCGGGGGCGGTGACCGCGGTGAGCGCCAGCGGGCCATCGTCCTGGTACACGCCGCTCAGCAGAAGTTGCCCGAGCGGGCTGTCCATGGTCGTGAACGCCGTTGTCATGCCTTCTCCTCAGTTGTGCTGTCCACGAGAGTTGTGCTGTCCACGAGTCGTGCTGCCACCCTGGTCAGGCCACCCGGCACGGCCCCCGGCCCGGTGACCTGCCCGGTGACCTGCCCGGCCGCCGGTACGGTGACCTGCCCGTCGGCCGGCCCGCCGGCCACCACCCAGAGCCGGTGCACGGCGTACGAGCGCCAGGGCGCCCAGGCCGGTGCGGCCGCCTGGGCCGCCTTCGGGTCGCCCGGCAGGCCGAGGCGGAGCAGGCCGTGGCGTACGCCCGCGTCCGTCGGCAGGAAGACGTCGGGGTCGGCCAGCGCCCGCATCCGCAGGTAGCCGACCGTCCAGGGGCCGATGCCCGGCAGCGCGAGCAGTTCGGCGGCGGCCTGCTCGCGGTCCACCCCGCCGTCGAGCCGGACCGCGCCCCCGGCGAGGGCCGCGCACAGGCCGCGCAGGGCCCGGCGCCGGGATTCCGGCATCGCGAGGTGTTCGGGGGCCGCCTCGGCGAGCGCCGCGGCGGTCGGGAAGAGCAGCCGCAGTCCGCCGCTCGGCTGCGGCAGCGCCTCCCCGTACTGCTCGGTCAGCCGTCCGGCGAGCGTACGGGCGGCGGCGACGGTGATCTGCTGGCCGAGCACGGCCCGGACGGCGAGTTCGTGCGGGTCGACGTGGCCGGGTGAGCGGATGCCGGGGCGGGCCCGGACCGAGGCCCCGAAGGCCGGGTCGGCGCCGAGCTGGCCGTCGACGGTGTCGGGGTCGGCGTCGAGGTCGAACAGGGCCCGGAGCCGGTGCACGGCCGTGGTGAGGTCGCGCAGGTCGGCCAGGACCAGCCGGCAGTCCAGCCACCCGCGGGTCGGCGGGTCGTCCGGGCGGAGCCCGTCGACCTCGGCGATGCCGTGGCCGTAGGGGAGGGCCAGGGTGCGGCGGTAGGTGCGCGCCCCGGGCACGGCCGCGGGGACGACCTCCTCCACCCCGGGGACGGCGCGCAGCGCCAGGAAGTCGATCAGGTGCGCGCTGTCGAGCGCGCCGCGGTAGGCGAGCCGCAGGCTGATGGTGCCGGGTGTGCCGCCGCCGCGGCGGCCGGCCGCGACCTCGGTGCGCAGGCCGCTCGGGGTGCGGTCGTACACCTCGCGGACGGTGTCGTTGAACTGCCGGACGGAGGCGAAGCCGGCGGCGAACGCGACTTCGGTGACCGGGAGTTCGGTGGTCTGCAGGAGCAGCCGGGCGGTCTGGGCACGCTGGGCGCGGGCGAGGGCCAGCGGCCCGGCGCCGAGTTCGGCGGTGAGCTGGCGCTGGAGTTGGCGGGCGCTGTAGCCGAGCCGGCCGGCCAGGCCGGCCACGCCTTCGCGGTCGACGACGCCGTCGCCGATCAGGCGCATCGCGCGGCCGACCAGGTCCGCCCGGTGGTTCCACTCGGGCGAGCCCGGGACGGAGTCCGGACGGCAGCGGCGGCAGGCCCGGTAGCCCGCGCCCTGGGCGGCTGCGGCGGTGGGGTAGAAGGAGCAGTTCACCCGCTTCGGGGTGACCGCCGGGCAGCTCGGCCGGCAGTAGATGCCGGTGGTCCGGACGGCCGTGAAGAACACCCCGTCGAAGCGGGCGTCGCGGCTGTCCACCGCCCGGTACCTGGTCTCGTCGTCGATCACGCTCTCCAGTCTGCGGCATCCGCGGAGCCTCGACCGGCGGGTTTCGGACACGGCGGTCGGGCCCGGGTCGACCCCCACCCTGGGAGCGCTCTCAGCCGCTGGACCGACCCGATAGGCTCAGCGGGGAACAGTCCGCGAGAGGAGCACACCGTGGCCGAACTACCGGAGCAGCAGCCGCCGGGCAGGGGCACCGCCGGCCTCGCGCGGCCGACCCTGGAGTCGGTGGCCGAGCGGGCCGGAGTCTCCCGGGCGACCGCTTCGAGGGTGGTCAACGGCGGGGCCGGGGTGCGCGAGGAGCTGCGGGAGAAGGTCCGGCAGGCCGTCGATGAGCTCGGGTACGTGCCCAATCTGGCCGCCCGCACCCTCGTGACCCGCCGCAACCAGGCCATCGCGGTGGTCGTCGCCGAGCCGGAGAGCCGGATCTTCTCCGATCCGTTCTTCGCCCAGCACCTGCGCGGCATCGGCCGCGAGCTGTCGGCGGCCGACAACCAGATGGTGCTGCTGATGATCGAAGAGCAGCGCGACTACGACCGGGTCGGCCGCTACCTGGCCGGCGGGCACGTCGACGGGGTGCTGCTGTTCTCGCTGCACCACTCCGATCCGCTGCCGCAGATCGCCCGGCGGGTCGGCCTTCCGTTCGTGGTCGGCGGCCGGCCCGGCTGGCCGGGCGCCGAGTCGGACCGGGAGCTGGTGTACGTGGACAGCGACAACCGGGGCGGGGCCAGGCTCGCCGTCCAGCACCTGCGCGAGCTCGGCCGCAGCCGGATCGCGACCATCACCGGCCCGCTCGACCAGACCTCGTCGGTGGACCGCCTGGACGGCTACCGCGATCTGCTGCCCGACGGCGACCCCGGACTGATCGCCGAGGGGGACTTCACGCCGGACGGCGGCGGCCGGGCGATGGCCGAGCTGCTGGCCCGGCGGCCCGACCTGGACGCGGTGTTCGCCGCCTCGGACTCGATGGCCTCGGGCGCAATGCGGGTGCTCCGCGAGGCCGGCCGCCGGGTACCGCAGGACGTCGCGGTGGTCGGCTTCGACGACGTGGAGTCGATCGCCGCGTGGACGGAGCCGCCGCTGACCACCGTCCGGCAGGACATCGAGGAGATGGGGCGGCTGATGGCGCGGCTGCTGCTGCGGCACCTGTCCGGCGAGGGCGGACCGGCGGTCGGCCGGGGTGCGGCCCCCACCTCGGTGATCACCCCGACCCGGCTGGTACGGCGCGGTTCGGCCTGAGCGGGTGGCCCGAGCAGGCCGACCCGCACCTGCTTGAACGAAGTGTTCAACATAATCCGTTGACAACAGGCCGGGCCCGGAGGAGGGTCGATCCATGACCTCCGACGACCCCTTCGCACTGCCCGACGCCCATCAGGCCCGGGCCGAGCGCACCGCCGCCGCCCTGTTCCGGATCGCCGAGCGGCATGCCGCCACCGAGGAGCAGCGCCGCCGTCAGGCCAACGCCCACCTGCCCTCCCCGCACGAGGCCGCCAGGTTGGTGTCACTGCTGCTCAGCGGCACCGCGCTGCCCGACCCCGATGAGCCGGAGGTGGACCGGGCCGACATCGTCGCCGCGCTGACCCTGCTGCCGCAGGCCCGTGCCGAGCTGGAGGAGCTGGAGGAGGGGCTGATCACGATGGCCCGCGGCCGCGGCTTCACCTGGCAGGAGGTCGCGTTCGGGCTCGGCCTCGGCACCCCGCAGGCCGCCCGGCAGCGCCACGAACGGCTCTCCGGGCGCACCGGCGAGAGCGGTTAGCCCGGCGCCGTGCCCGGCAGGAGTTCAGTGCGTGGCAGCAGGGGTGGCCGCGGCGCCGTCGGTACCGACCGTGACGGCGTCGGCCCGGCCCAGGTTGACGCCGAAGAGGTAGACGGTGTCCGAGGCCGGGTGGAAGTAGAGCTCGGCGTGGTCGGCGCGCACCAGCTGTTCGTCGAGCGCCGCACTGTGCACCCAGCCGCCCCCGGCGGGCGCGTACGGCGCGAGGGCGGCCGGGACGGCGGCTCCGAGGTGCTCCCCGGCCCGCAGCTCCACGGGCCTGAGCGTCCCGGCTTCGGTGGCGGTGGCGGTCAGCGCGGCCACCGCGCCGGGGCGCAGCTGGACGAACCCGCGCAGGAAGTAATCGGTCGGCCCGGGGAGCCGGGAGCTGCCACCCGGTGACTCCTCCTGCCAGTGCAGCGCGACGATCTCGCCGAGCCTCGGGAGGGCCTCGGCCAGTGGCCCGGTGTCGGTCTCGACCTCGGAGGCCCGCCACCGGTCCGTACTCGGCGAGGGCCGGGACGGCGCCGGGCCGTCATGGCCGGTACCGCAGCCCGCGACGGCCGCCACCGCCAGTACGGCGGCACCCGCCGCACCGGCCGCTCTCCCCCACCGCACAGCCGCCCCCTCGCGCTCATGGCCGCCCCGCCGGCGTGGATTATTCGCAGCGCCACGGCGGTGAACATCCTACCGTCGGGCCATGACTGATGATCCGTACGCCGGCCTGCCCAAGTCCGAGTTCGCCTTCCCGGGGCCGCTCCGGGACGCCCTGGTGGCCGCTGTGCTGAGCGGCGCCAAGACCAGCACCACCGGCCTGCTGGCCGAGTACCGCAAGCTCGGCGAGGAGTTGCCCGCCCCTGGCGACCGGCAGGCGGTGGTCGACTCGGACGACCGGCCGGTGGCCGTGATCGAGGTGACCGGGGTACGGGTGGTCCCGCTCGGCGAGGTCGGCCTGCAGCACGCGCTGGACGAGGGCGAGGGGTACCGGACGGTGGCCGAGTGGCGGGCGACCCACGAGGGGTTCTGGCGCAGTCCGGAGCTGCTGGAGGTCCTGGAGGAACCGGAGTTCACGGTGGACGACTCCACCGAGGTGGTGCTGGAACGCTTCCGGGTGGTCGTGGCACCGGGCCGCTAACAAGGGCGTGGCACCGGGCCGCTGAGCAAGGGTGCGGCGGTAGGCGGAACGCGGGCGGCCGGGCGGTCCCGCGACCGCCCGGCCGCCCTCCGCGGCTCCCGTCCGTCAGGTGAACGGGATCCGCAGCACGGAGGCGCTGCCCTGGCCCTGGGTGGCGCCGACCCGCAGCTGCGCCGGAGCGTTGCCGATGGCGGGCCAGACCTCCACCCGGACGGTGCCGTGGTCGAGGGTGCCGAGCGTGCCGGTCGCGGCGGCGAGCCCGGCCGTGGCGCCCGAGTAGCGTTCCCAGCCGGCCACCGGGTCGGTCGCGAAGTAGCGGTAGGTCTCGACGCGTTCGAAGGTGCCGTCGCCGGTCAGGTCGTAGGAGATCCTGACCTGCTGGCCGAGGCCGACGGCGGAGCCCGCGTCCAGGTACAGGTCGAAGTCGGTCGCCGCGCCGGGCTTCGGGGTGCCGTTCAGGTTGCGCACCTCGTAGACCTTGGCCCGGTACGGCGTGCCGTCGTGGTTGCCGCCGTCGGCGGACGGCAGTTGGTCCGCGGTGGCGCCGCTGCCGTAGGCGGTGGTGAGGACGCCGCCGGGCTGGAGGTGGAAGGTGCTGCCGGTGGTCGGCGGCACCGACGGCGATGAGGAGGGCGACGGCGACGGGGAGGTGGACTGCGACGGGGACGGCGAGGGCGACGGCGAGGGGGATCCGGTCGGGCCGCCGGTGCCACCGTCGGGGGTGGTGCCGCGTTCGCTCGCCGTGGAGCGGGCCGGCACGGTGAGGGTGTAGCCGTCGGAGAAGCGGACGGTGCGCGCCGCGGTGGTGTAGTTGTGCGCCACGTGGGTGCGGGTGGCGCCGTTGGCGAAGACGGCCGCGGTCGGCGTGTCGGCGGTGGTGGTGGGGTCGAGCGTGCCGAGCGTCGCGAGGTTGTAGATCCAGTGGTAGGTGTGGGCCCTGGACTCGCCCTCCTCCGGGGTGTAACCGGCGTTGCCGGCGTCCCAGGCGGCCTTGGCGGCGGCCGGGTCGGCGAGCGCCTGGAACTCCCAGAGCAGGTCGCGCCAGTCGGTGAACACGCCGCCGTTGCCGGCCTTGAGCTCGGCCAGGTTGGCCCGGATCTCGTCCTGGCGGCGCCCGAGGTAGAGCGAACCGCCGGTGACGGGCAGCACGTTGATGCCGTGGATCATGCCGGGGGCGGCGGTCCACCAGGTGGAGTAGGCGGCGCCGCTGCCCCAGACCATGCCCACCGTGTCGTGGCCGAATGCGGCCGGGAAGTTCGCCCGGTCGGCGTCGAACCAGTACTGCTCCACCGCGTTGGCCTCGGTGGTGTAGAGGTAGATGCCCAGGTCACGCAGGGTGGTGTCGCCGGTGGCGGAGCCGTAGAGGATCAGTCCTGAGCTGAAGTCGAGCGACTCCGAGGAGGACTCCTGGTTGTTGCCGGCGGCGAAGCCGGCGTGGCCGGAGGCCCAGCTGTGGCCCGCGTAGACGTCGAAGTTGCGCAGCAGCGGGAAGCGGGTGTCGGTGCGGTCGGCGTTGGCGGCGTCCTTGGCGAGCAGCTTGACCATTCCGCCCCACGCGCTGTCGGCGGCCCAGGCGGAGTCGTAGCGGGCGACGGTGGCGGCGGCCTGGACGAAGTAGCCGTAGTGGAAGTGGTGGTCGTTGAGTTCGGCGTCGGTGCCGTAGGAGGCGGGGTAGCCGATCAGGGTCTTCCAGACCGCGTCGTAGGAGAAGCCGGGTGAGCCGGTGCCCCGGAACCAGGTCTGCAGCTTGCCCTTGATCAGGCCGAGCAGCTTGTCCCGGGCCGCGGTGTCGCCCAACTGGTCGGCGATCGGGACGAGTTGGGCGAGCCTGCCGAGCGCCTTGCCGGTCCAGTAGGTGTCGGTGGCACCGGCGAACGGGTCGGCGGCGTCGGCCTCCTGCCGGACCAGGGCGCCCAGCGCGGCACGGTCGTAGGCACCGGTGTCCGGCAGCGACGGCAGCACGCCGCCCACGCTCTGCACGGTGGTGAAGCCGCTGCCCTCGCGGACCTTCATCGGCCCGCGCGGCGAGACGTAGCCGAGGCCGGTCAGCGGGTCGGTGGCGGCCTGCCACTGGTGCGGGTAGAGGGCGAGCAGGGTGCCCGTGCGGGTGCCCTCCTGCGGGGCGGTGGTGACGGTGTAGCCGGTGGTGAGGGTGGCGGCGGCGGCCTGGTAGCTCCAGTCGGCGCGGGTGCCGGTGACGAAGCTGTACGCGTAGCCGCGGTAGAGGTCCAGGTCGGCGGGGGTGGGCAGGACGGCGACCGAGTAGTAGTCCTTGGACCCGAGAGCCGCGCTCAGGGTGGTGCCGTTGACGCTCCAGCTGGTGCCGGTGGGCGCGAACAGGCCGTAGTGGTGGCCGGTCACCGTGATGCCGAGGACGTTGCCCTGGCTGGCGAAGACGGTCGGGGTCCCGGCCGTGGTGACCTGCGCCGCGCCGCCGGTGGCGTGGGCGTAGACGTACGGCAGTCCGTGGCCGATGGTGGCGCTGAAGGTGTGCGCGCCGTCCGCCCAGTACGGGGTGACGGTCCAGTCGCTCCAGCCGTCGACCTTGGTGTCCGGGGAGTCGAGGCCGGCCACGCCCAGGGTGAGGTCCCGGGTGTGGGTGTAGTCGTACTGGCGGCCGTCGGGGGTGATGGTCGGGGTGGTGGGGTAGCCGACCTCCAGGCCGGCCGCCACCGCCTTGTAGGTGAGCGGGTGGCCGTACATGTTCTCCGAGTACGGGTTGCCCGCGTAGCGCTGGTAGACCAGCGAGGACCACCAGTCGTTGGTCGGGACGGCCTGGCCGGCCATCCGGGCGGTGACCTTGGGGGTGACGGGCGCGCCGTCGGAGTTGGCGGGGCCGGCCGTGCCGGCCGGCCGGCTGTCGCTGTAGCCGCCGAGGCCGACCGGGACGGTCGCGGCGGCGGCGCTGCCTGCGCCGACGGTCGAGGCCAGCGCGGCCGCGGCGGCGAGGGCGAGCGCCACGACGGCGGCTGCCGGGCGGCGCGCGGATCTGAGCTTCATGGGTCCACCTCGGGTGGGGGGCGGTGGGTGAGAGCGCTCTCAGCGGTGGGGACGCTAGAGCCGCCGCAAGGCACTGTCAACGCTCCTGACCGGACTGCCGCCTCCAAGGCGTGAATGCGCCACACCGCCAACCCCCAATATTACGTTCAGGTTTCGGAGGCTTGACGGGCCGGTCCGCCGCCGGGCACTCTCCTGGCACCACCTGAGAGCGCTCTCAGCATCTCTCGGCATCCTCTCCCGCACCGCCGCTCCGGCACCTCGCCACCCACGACCTGCTGCGCCAGGAGGCACCCCCATGCGCCCGTTCAGAGTCCGTAACACCGCCGCCGCCCTCGGATCCACCGCGCTCGCCGCCACCCTGCTGCTCACCGGCTGCGGCTCCGGCGGCTCGGGCTCCGCGGACGCGGCCGGCGGCAAGGTCACCCTCACGGTGGATCTCTTCGGCACCTTCGGGTTCAAGGAGAGCGGCCTCTACGACGAGTACATGAAGCTGCACCCGGAGATCACCGTCAAGCAGACCGACACCCAGGACGAGGCCCAGTACTGGCAGGCGCTGCAGACCAAGCTGGCCGGCGGCGGCGGACTGGCCGACGTCCAGGGCCTGGAGGTCGGCCGGGTGGCCAGCGTGGTGCAGAAGCAGGCCGACAAGTTCACCGATCTGAAGACCCTCGGGCTCGGCGGCGTCAACGACGACCTGGTGCCGTGGAAGGGCGCCGCCGTGAAGACCGCCGACGGCCGGGTGCTGGGCGCCGGCACCGACATCGGCCCGGAGGCGATCTGCTACCGCACCGACCTGTTCAAGGCCGCCGGGCTGCCCACCGACCGCACCGAGCTGGCCGCCCGGTGGTCCACCTGGCAGGGCTACCTGGACCTGGGCAAGCAGTACGCCGCCAAGGCGGAGGCCGGCAACGCCTGGACCGACAGCGCGGCCGGGATGTTCACCGCCGAGGTCGGCCAGCAGAAGATCCGGTACGCGGACGAGAGCGGCAAGCCGGTCCACGACAGCAGCCCCGCGGTGAAGACCGCCTGGGCGGACGCCACCCGGCTGGTCGCGGACGGGCTGTCCGCCAAGCTGCCGCAGTGGACCCCGGAGTGGAACAAGGCCTTCACCACCGGCAAGTTCGCCACCCTGAGCTGCCCGGCCTGGATGATCGGCTACATCAAGGGCCAGGCCGCGGACGCCGGTTCCGGCAAGTGGGACATCGCGCCCGGCCCCGGGAAGACCGGCAACTGGGGCGGCTCGTACCTGACCGTGCCGAAGACCGCCAAGCACCCCAAGGAGGCGGCCGAGCTGATCAAGTGGCTGACCGCCAAGGAGCAGCAGGCCAAGCTCTTCACCAAGCAGGGTTCCTTCCCGTCCAGCACCGGCGCGCAGGCCGCCATCAAGGACACCACCGACCCGTACTTCAACAACGCGCCGATCGGCCTGATCTTCAGCGAGTCCGCGGCCAACATGCCCGCTCAGGTGCTCGGCACCGACGACGGCGTGATCACCAAGGCGTTCACCGACGCGCTCGGCGAGGTGGAGCGCACCGCGACCGCGCCGCAGACCGCCTGGCAGCACGCCCTGGACAACATCAAGAAGGCCAACGGCAGCTGACGTCAGGCCGGTTCACCGCTCCCGGCCGGGTCCCCGACACCGGACCCGGCCGGAGCCCCGTCGAAGGACCCCATCCCATGGCCGTCTCCACCTCCGCCAGGCTGCCCGCCGCGGCCACCGTCCCCCGGCGCCGCCGGACCGGGCGGCTGGCCCCGTACGGCTTCGTCGCGCCGTTCTTCACCCTGTTCGCCGCCTTCGGACTGTTCCCGCTGCTCTACACCGCCTACGTCTCGCTGCACCGGGTCGAGCTGCAGACCGCCGACCGGATGGACTGGCTCGGGCTGCAGAACTACACCCGGCTGCTCGAGGACCCGTTCTTCTGGAACGCGCTGCGCAACACCTTCACCATCGGCGTGCTGTCCACCGTGCCGCAGCTGCTGATGGCGCTGGGCCTGGCGCACCTGCTGAACTACCGGCTGCGCGGGCGGACCTTCTTCCGGGTCGCGATGCTGATGCCGTACGCGACCTCGGTGGCCGCCGCCACCCTGGTCTTCGCCCAGCTGTTCGGGCGCGACTACGGGCTGATCAACTGGCTGCTGGGCAGCGCCGGGCTGGGCCCGGTCGACTGGCAGGCCTCCACCTGGGCCTCGCAGCTCGGTGTCTCGGCGATCGTCACCTGGCGCTGGACGGGCTACAACGCGCTGATCTACCTGGCCGGCATGCAGGCCGTCCCCGGCGAGCTGTACGAGTCGGCGGCCGTCGACGGCGCCTCCCGCTGGCAGCAGTTCCGGCACATCACGGTGCCCGGCCTGCGGCCGACCATCGTCTTCACGGTGGTGGTCTCCACCATCGGCGCCACCCAGCTGTTCGGCGAGCCGCTGCTGTACGAGGGCAACGCGGGCGGCGGCATCTCGCACCAGTACCAGACCCTCGGCCTGTACCTGTACGAGCAGGGCTGGTCCTTCTTCCACCTGGGCCGGGCCGCGGCCGTGGCCTGGGTGATGTTCCTGCTGATCGTGGTACTGGCCCTGGTCAACGCGGCCGTCGCCGCCCGGCGCAACCGTACGGACCGGTGATCGTGATGAAGCTCGCCAGGCGTTCCCCGCTCCGGGGCGGCCCACTCGCGTACGCGGTGCTGGCCGTCGCCACCCTGCTGGCGGTGTTCCCGTTCTACTGGACGCTGGTCGCGGCCAGCCGCTCCAACGCCGAACTCAGCGCCCCGACCCCGGCGTTGACCCCCGGCCCCAACCTGTTCCACAACATCGGCGAGGCGCTGGCGCAGGCCGACATCGGCGGCGCCCTGTTCAACTCGCTGGTGGTGTCCTCGGCGGTGACCGCGGGCGTGGTGCTCTCCTCCACCCTGGCCGGGTTCGCCTTCGCCAAGCTGCGCTTCCGCGGACGGGGGCTGCTGCTGGCGCTGACCGTGGGCACCATGATGATCCCGCCGCAGCTCGGGGTGATCCCGCTGTTCATGGTGATCGTCCGGCTGGACCTGCAGAACAAGCTGCCGGCGGTGATCCTGCCTTCGCTGGTCTCCGCGTTCGGGGTCTTCTTCATGCGGCAGTTCCTGCTCCAGGCGCTGCCGGACGAGCTGATCGAGGCCGGCCGGATGGACGGCGCCTCGGCGCTGCGGATCTTCGTGTCGATCGTGCTGCCGGTGGCCCGTCCCGGGATGGCCGTGCTCGCCATGCTGACCTTCATGGCCACCTGGAACGACTTCTTCTGGCCGATCGTCGCACTCAGCTCGCAGAACCCCACGGTGCAGGTCGCCCTCAAGTCGCTCGGCCAGGGCTACGTGCCCGACCAGTCGATCGTGATGGCCGGCACCCTGCTCGGCACCCTGCCCGTCCTGGTGGTCTTCGCACTGCTCGGCCGCCAGATCGTCGGCGGCATCATGCAGGGAGCCGTCAAGGGATGAACCCCCGACCCACACCCCTGGAAGGTGAGATGACCGTCGACGCACTGCCCTCCCCGGTCCGCGCCGGCGGCTTCCCGGCCGGCTTCGTCTGGGGCGCGGCCACCGCCGCGTACCAGATCGAGGGCGCGGCCGCCCTGGACGGCCGGACCCCGTCCGTCTGGGACACCTTCAGCCGGACCGCCGGCAAGGTCCGCAACGGCGACACCGGCGACATCGCCGCCGACCACTACCACCGGTACCGCGAGGACGTCGCGCTGATGGCCCAACTGGGCCTGGGCGCCTACCGGTTCTCGCTCGCCTGGCCGCGGATCCGCCCCGGCGGCCGCGGCCCGGCCAACCGGGCCGGCCTGGACTTCTACGACCGCCTGGTGGACGAGCTGCTGGCCCACGGCATCGCCCCGGTCGCCACCCTCTACCACTGGGACCTCCCCCAGGAGCTGGAGGACGACGGCGGCTGGACCAACCGCGACACCGCGTACCGATTCGCCGAGTACGCCGCCCTCGCCGCCGAGCGGCTCGGCGACCGGATCGCCACCTGGACCACCCTCAACGAGCCCTGGTGCAACGCCTTCCTCGGCTACGGCTCCGGGGTGCACGCCCCCGGCCGGACCGACCCGGTGGCGGCCCTGACCGCCCACCACCACCTGCTGCTGGCGCACGGCCTGGGCACCGCCGCGCTGCGGGACGCGCTGCCCGCCGGCGCCGAGGTCTCGCTCACCCTCAACCTGGCCGCGGTGCGGCCGCTCACCACCGGCCCGGCCGACCTGGACGCGGCCCGCCGGATCGACGGCCTGGCCAACCGGATCTTCCTCGACCCGGTGTTCCACGGGCGCTACCCCGCCGACGTGCTCGCCGACACCGCGCACCTGACCGACTGGTCCTTCGTCCGGGCCGGCGACCTGGCCGAGATCTCCCGTCCGATCGACTCGCTGGGCATCAACTACTACACCCCGACCGTGGTCGCCGCCGACGACCCCGCCGACCCGGCACCCCGCCAGGACGGCCACGCCGGCGAGCTGTCACCGTGGCCGGCCGACGAGGGCGTGCGCTTCCTGCCCGCCGAGGGCAGCCGCACCGCGATGGGCTGGCCGGTCGACGCGGACGGCCTGTACGAGCTGCTCACCCGGCTGCGCGACGACCTGCCGGGTCTGCCGCTGCTGGTCACCGAGAACGGCGCCGCCTACGAGGACTACACCGACCCGAGCGGCGCGGTGCACGACCCCGAGCGGGTCGCCTACCTGCACGGGCACCTGGCGGCGGTGCGCCGGGCGGTGACGGACGGCGCGCCGGTGCGCGGGTACTTCCTGTGGTCGCTGCTGGACAACTTCGAGTGGGCGTACGGCTACAGCAAGCGGTTCGGCATCGTGCACGTGGACTTCGCCAGCCAGCGGCGCACCCCCAAGGACAGCGCCCGCTGGTACGCGGAGGTGATCCGCACCGGCGACCTGCCGCACTGACCGGCCCCGCCCCGCAACGGCCGCGGGGCCGCCCCGAGCCCTTCACGGCCGGGGCGGCCCCGCGGTGCGGTGGTTCAGCGGTGCCTGGTCGGGCTGTTCGGCCCGCGCATCGACTTGGTGATGGTCTTCCACTTCTGCAGCTGCTCCTTGCGCAGCCGCGCGTCGGTGCGCGAGGCGATCCAGGCGCTCTCGCGCTGGAGCTTGCGGTAGCTCTCCATCCGGCGGTACGGCAGGGTGCCGTCCTCCAGCGCGGCCAGCACCGCACAGCCCGGCTCGCTGTGGTGGCCGCAGTCGTCGAAGCGGCACCGTGCGGCGAGTTCCTCGATCTCGGCGAAGGCCTGGCCGAGGCCCTCGCCGCCGTACAGGCCGACCTCCCGCAGGCCAGGGGTGTCGATGACCAGGCCGCCGCCGGGCAGCGGGACCAGCTCGCGGGTGGTGGTGGTGTGCCGGCCCTTGCCGTCGCTGTCGCGGGTCTGCTGGACGGTCATCACGTCCCGGCCCGCGAGGGCGTTGGTGAGGGTGGACTTGCCGGCGCCGGACTGCCCGATCAGGGCGCTGGAGCCGGGCGCGCAGGCCCGCAGCACGTCGATGTTCTCCCCGGTCTCCGCGCTGACCGCGAGGACGGGGACGCCGGGGGCGATGCCCTCGACGTCGGCCCGGATGTGGTCGGCGTCGTCGACCAGGTCGCACTTGGTGAGGACCACCACCGGCTCCGCGCCGGACTCCCAGGCCAGGGCCAGGAAGCGTTCGATCCGGCCGAGGTCGGGGTCGAGCGCCAGCGACACCGCGATCAGCACGGTGTCGATGTTGGCGGCCAGCACCTGGCCGTCGGAGCGGCCGCCGGACGCCTTGCGGACGATCGCGGTGGAGCGCGTCAGCAGGGCGGCGACGGTGGGCAGCGGGGTGGCGGCGAGGTCGACCGCGGCCCAGTCGCCGGTGCACGGGCTGTCCACCGGGTCGGGACCGGCGACCGGCCGGGTGTCGGCGCGGACGGTGCGCAGTTCGCCGGTGTCGGGATCGGCCAGCAGGACGTCGCAGCGTCCGCGGTCGACCCGGGCGATCCGCGCGGGGGTGAGGCCCCCCTCGGCGAGGGGGGCGAATTCGGCGGCCCTGCTCTCGTCCCAGCCGAAGCCGGAGAGCGGGTGGGCAGCGTTGGGGAGGTTCAACTGGGGGACCCTTCGAGGGTGCGGCCCCGGCTGCGCGCACGGCGCGTCGGCGCACCGGTGGTGCGCGGTGGAACACAGGGATCGGAGTCAGCCGGAGACCACGGGGGTGGGAACAGTGGGCTTCTGGGCGCGCAGGGCGCTCACCGCAACGACTGCCATCACGGTCCTCACCTCCTGGTTCGTACGACGGCTGAACGGAGCCCCGTACGGGGCCCGGTCCGGACGTCCCCGACGCTAGCCCACCGGCCCGGTGGGTCACCACCGGTTTTCCGGCGGCGGCTACCGGCCGTCCCAGGAGCCCGGGAAGGGGGCTTCGGGAGGGTGCTGCGGCCAGTCGGGCCGATCGCTGTCGGGCGGCGGCGGGGGCACCCGGCGGGGGCCGGAGCCGCCGAGCCGGCCGCGGAGGTTGTGCGGCGGCAGGACCGCGGCCCACCGCTCGGGGTACTCGGATGGCGGCAGGCCGTCGTCGTCCTCGTCGAGCTCCTCGTCGACGCCGTCGCCGAGGCCCAGTTCGCGGGCGCGTTCGGCACGTTCGGCGGCGCGCCGGGCGGCCACCTCGCGGACCAGGGTGGCGGCCGCCTCCTCGCTGGCGCGCTCGTTCTCGGCGCGGGCGTCGGCGGTCTGCACGGTGGGCCAGCGGCGGTCCAGGGCGGCGTTCATGGCCGCGCCGATCAGGACGGCGAGGGCGACCACGCCGATCCACAGCAGGACGGCGACGGGGGCGGCCAGCGAGCCGTACACCGAGGGGCCGTCGGCCGAACTGCCCTCGATCGAGCTGACCAGGTAGAGCCGCAGCAGCACGCTGCAGACGACCAGCACCACCAGGGCCACCAGGGCGCCCGGGATGTCCTCCCGCCACGGCGTGCTGACCGGCACCGCCACGTGGTAGAGGGTGGTCAGGAAGACGATCAGCAGCAGGATCATGGCGGGCCAGTAGAGCGCGTTGACCAGGGCCGCCGAGTCCGGCACGGCGTTGATCACCAGGCCGGGTCCGGCCACCAGCAGCGGGAGCACCAGGGAGCCGATCGCCAGGGCGCCGAGGTAGAGGCCGAGGGACATCAGGCGGGTCTTGACGATGCCGCGCTTGCCGTCCAGGCCGTACATCACGGTGATGGTGTCGATGAAGATGTAGAGCGCCCGCGAGCCGGACCACAGCGACAGCAGGAAGCCGATCGAGATCAGGTCGGGGCGGCCACTGTCGAAGACCTTGCTGAGGAGGGGCTGGACGATCTGCTCGACCGAGCTCTGTGAGAGCACCGTCCCAGTGGCTGAGACGATGTCGTCCTTCAGCTTGTCGATGGTGCCGGCGCCCAGGATGTCGTCCAGGTAGCCGAGGGTGCCGGCGAGGCACAGCAGCAGCGGCGGGATGGAGAGCAGGGTGAAGAACGCCGCCTCCGCGGCGAGTCCGGTGACCCGGTACTCGACGCAGGTGTTGGTGGTGTCCTTGACCAGCCCCCAGATGGTCCGGCGCCAGGTGTTCTGCTTCGCCGCACGTCGGCGGCCGCCCCGGCGTCGGGCCGGGCGCTCGGCGGACTGGCCGGGGGTGTCCTGCGAGGTGTTGCCTGCTGCTTGCACGCCCCCTACGGTATCGGCCCGCGCCCCCCTGCCGATGATGCCCACCGGGGTGCCGCCGCGGCCGTCCCGCGGGCCGGGGCCGCGACTGCGGCGGCTCGGGTCCGCCGGGCGGGCGGACCGGCCGCACCCGGCCGGGCATCTCACCCTCCGAAACCATTGCGTCCAGAATGCGGACGATGGTGGACCGGGGGTCGTGCGCCATGCGAATCTCTTGCCATGCCGAGCGCCGGAACCACCCTAGTAGGTCGACTCCACGTCGATCTCCTTCGCGTGTCCAGCGCCATCTGTCCGGTGACCTGAGCCCCACCCCGCTGCCACCACCGCACCCGGCGCACCCCTCCGCCATCCCGCTCAGCGGATGCGCGGGCGCCCTCGGGCACCAGGTCACCGCTCATCGACTTCCTGCCGTCTCCCCGTCGAGAACGCGCAGGTGGGAGCGGGCCGCGCCCGGGACGCCAGCGCCCCGAACCACGCCAGCCGATAGAGGACGACACCATGGCCCCCACTCCCGAACCGGTCGAGCCCCAGGTCGACAGCGCCGCCGCGCGCCGTCCCGCCGCCGCCCGCAAGGTGACCCGCCACCGCGGCGAGGGCCAGTGGGGCATGGGGCACTTCACCCCGCTCAACCCGAACGAGCAGTTCAAGAAGGACGACGACGGTCTCAACGTGCGGACACGCATTGAGACGATCTACGCCCAGCGCGGCTTCGACTCGATCGACCCGGCCGACCTGCGCGGCCGGATGCGCTGGTGGGGGCTGTACACCCAGCGCAAGGAGGGCATCGACGGCGGCAAGACCGCGATCCTCGAGCCGCACGAGCTGGACGCCGAGTACTTCATGCTCCGGGTCCGGATCGACGGCGGCCGCCTGACGGTGGCCCAGCTCAAGGCCATCGCCGAGGTCTCCCAGCAGTACGGCCGCAACACCGCCGACCTGACCGACCGGCAGAACGTCCAGTACCACTGGATCCGGATCGAGGACATGCCCGCGATCTGGCAGAAGCTGGAGGGCGTCGGCCTGTCCACCACCGAGGCCTGCGGCGACACCCCGCGCGTCATCCTCGGCTCCCCGGTCGCCGGCATCGCCGAGGACGAGATCATCGACGGCACCCCCGCCATCGACGAGATCCAGCGCCGCTTCATCGGCAACCCGGACTTCTCCAACCTGCCGCGCAAGTTCAAGTCGGCGGTCTCCGGCTCGCCGCTGCTGGACGTCGCCCACGAGATCAACGACATCGCCTTCGTCGGCGTGGTCCACCCCGAGCACGGCCCCGGCTTCGACCTGTGGGTCGGCGGCGGCCTGTCCACCAACCCCAAGCTCGGCGTCCGGCTGGGCGCCTGGGTCCCGCTGGAGGAGGTCGCGGACGTCTACGGCGGCGTCATCGGCATCTTCCGCGACTACGGCTACCGCCGGCTGCGCAACCGCGCCCGGCTCAAGTTCCTGGTCGCCGACTGGGGCGTGGAGAAGTTCCGCCAGGTGCTGCAGGACGAGTACCTCAAGTACGACCTGATCGACGGCCCCGCGCCGAAGGAGCCCAGCGGCACCTGGCGCGACCACGTCGGCGTGCACCGCCAGAAGGACGGGAAGTTCTACGTCGGCTTCGCGCCGCGGGTCGGCCGGGTCGACGGCGAACTGCTCGGCAAGGTCGCCGACCTGGCCGCCGCCCACGGCAGCGACCGCCTGCGCACCACCGCCGAGCAGAAGATGCTGGTCCTGGACATCGCCGAGGACCGGGTCGACTCGCTGGTGGCCGGACTGGAGGCGCTGGACCTGCGGGTCACCCCGTCCCCGTTCCGCCGCGGCACGATGGCCTGCACCGGCATCGAGTACTGCAAGCTCGCCATCGTCGAGACCAAGGAGCGCGGCCGCACCCTGATCGACGAGCTGGAGCGCCGCCTGCCGGAGTTCGGCGAGCCGCTGACCATCAACATCAACGGCTGCCCGAACGCCTGCGCCCGCATCCAGGTCGCGGACATCGGTCTCAAGGGCCAGCTCGTCACCGACGAGAACGGCGACCAGGTCGAGGGCTACCAGGTGCACCTCGGCGGCGCGCTGGGCCTGGAGGCCGGCTTCGGCCGCAAGGTCCGCGGCCTCAAGGTCACCAAGGACGGCCTGCCGGACTACGTCGAGCGCGTGCTGACCCGCTTCCAGGCGGAGCGCAAGGAGGGCGAGCGGTTCGCCCAGTGGACCGCCCGGGCCGACGAGGAGGCGCTGTCATGAGTGAACGTGCCGCACCGTTCTTCTGCCCCTACTGCGGGGACGAGGACCTGCGCCCGTCCGAGGCCGGACACGGCGCCTGGGAGTGCCACGCCTGCCGCCGGGCGTTCCAGCTGAAGTTCCTCGGCCTGCTGTCACCGTCGAACGGGGGGAATCGGGATGAGCACCGCGACTGATCTGGAGGCGCTGGCCACCGCGGCCGGCCGCGACCTGGAGGAGGCGTCCGCCCAGGACGTGCTGCGCTGGGCCGCCGAGAACTTCGGCAAGCGGTTCTGCGTCACCTCCTCGATGGAGGACGCCGTGGTCGCCCACCTCGCCTCCTCGGTCCTCCCCGGCGTGGACGTGGTGTTCCTGGACACCGGCTACCACTTCGCCGAGACCATCGGCACCCGGGACGCGGTGGCCGCGGTGATGCCGGTCAACGTCATCACCCTCACCCCGAAGCTGACCGTCGCCGAGCAGGACGCCGAGTACGGGCCGAACCTGCACGACCGGGACCCGGACCTGTGCTGCTCGCTGCGCAAGGTCGAGCCGCTCAACCGCGGTCTCGGCGGCTACGACGCCTGGGCGACGGGCCTGCGCCGCGACGAGTCCCCCAGCCGGGCGAACACCCCGGTGGTCGCCTGGGACCCCAAGCGCCGCAAGGTGAAGATCGCCCCGATCGCCCGCTGGACCCAGGGCGACGTGGACGCCTACGTGGCCGCCAACGGCGTGCTGCTCAACCCGCTGCTGTGGGAGGGCTACACCTCGATCGGCTGCTCGCCGCTGTCCTGCACCGCCAAGCCCGGCGAGGGCGAGCAGGGCCGGGCCGGCCGCTGGGCCGGCTCGGGCAAGACCGAGTGCGGCATCCACCTCTGAACCACCCTCACCACCTACCCACTGGAGACTCCACCGTGACGACAGCCGACACCCTGGCCGCCGGGGGCACCGCGGAGGCGGCCTCCCGGGCCGCCAGCTGCGAGCGCGGCGCCACCGTGTGGCTGACCGGGCTGCCCAGCGCCGGCAAGACCACCCTCGCCTTCGCCCTGGCCGAGCGGCTGCGTGCCGAGGGCCACAAGGTCGAGGTCCTGGACGGCGACGAGATCCGCGAGTTCCTCTCCAAGGGTCTCGGCTTCACCCGCGAGGACCGGCACACCAACGTCACCCGGATCGGCTTCGTCGCCGAGAAGCTGGCGTCCAACGGTGTGAAGGTGCTGGCCCCGGTGATCGCCCCGTTCGCTGACTCCCGCGCCGCGGTGCGCGAGCGGCACGCGGCCAACGGCACCGAGTTCCTGGAGATCCACGTCGCCACCCCGGTCGAGCTCTGCTCGGAGCGCGACGTCAAGGGCCTGTACGCCAGGCAGGCCGCCGGCGAGATCTCCGGCCTGACCGGGGTGGACGACCCGTACGAGGCCCCGGCCGACCCGGAGCTCCGCATTCAGACGCAGGGCCGAACGGTTGCCGAGTCCGCAGCCGATCTGCACGCCTTCCTGACCGAGAGGGGCCTCGCATGACCACCGCCGCCCAGAGCCTGGTCGCCACCGACGGCAACCCGTACGCGCTGTCGCACCTGGACGCCCTGGAGGCGGAGTCGGTGCACATCTTCCGCGAGGTGGCGGGCGAGTTCGAGCGGCCGGTGATCCTGTTCTCCGGCGGCAAGGACTCGATCGTCATGCTGCACCTGGCGCTGAAGGCCTTCCACCCGGCGCCGGTGCCGTTCGCCCTGCTGCACGTCGACACCGGGCACAACTTCCCCGAGGTCATCGCCTACCGCGACCGCACCGCCGCCCAGCACAACCTGCGGCTGTACGTCGCCTCGGTGCAGGACTTCATCGACGACGGCCGGCTGCGCGAGCGTCCGGACGGCACCCGCAACCCGCTGCAGACCGTGCCGCTGCTGG
>NZ_JAIZ01000252.1:25148-27476 GCF_000710465.2 Kitasatospora sp. MBT63
CTCCCACAAGTTCGACGCCGTGTTCGGCGGCGGCCGCCGCGACGAGGAGAAGGCCCGCGCCAAGGAGCGGGTGTTCTCGCTGCGCGACGAGTTCGGCGCCTGGGACCCGCGGCGCCAGCGGCCCGAGCTGTGGTCGCTGTACAACGGCCGGCACGCGGTCGGCGAGCACGTGCGGGTCTTCCCGCTCTCCAACTGGACCGAGCTGGACGTCTGGCAGTACATCGAGCGCGAGAACATCGAGCTCCCGGAGATCTACTACGCCCACGAGCGCGACGTGTTCAAGCGCGACGGGATGTGGCTGACCGCCGGCGAGTGGGGTGGCCCCAAGGAGCACGAGACGGTCGAGAAGCGGCTGATCCGCTACCGCACCGTCGGCGACATGTCCTGCACCGGCGCCGTCGACTCCGACGCCGCCACCATCGCGGACGTCATCGCCGAGATCGCCGCCAGCCGCCTCACCGAGCGCGGCGCCACCCGGGCCGACGACAAGCTCTCCGAGGCCGCCATGGAAGACCGCAAGCGCGAGGGGTACTTCTAAGCATGAGCACCACCATCGAGACCAGCGCCACCTCGCTGCTCCGCTTCGCCACCGCCGGCTCCGTCGACGACGGCAAGTCCACCCTGGTCGGCCGGCTGCTGCACGACTCCAAGTCGGTCCTGGCGGACCAGATGGAGGCCGTCGAGCACGCCTCCCGCCGCCGCGGCCAGGAGGCGCCCGACCTGGCGCTGCTCACCGACGGCCTGCGCGCCGAACGCGAGCAGGGCATCACCATCGACGTGGCGTACCGCTACTTCGCCACCCCCCGGCGCCGGTTCATCCTCGCCGACACCCCCGGGCACGTGCAGTACACCCGGAACATGGTGACCGGCGCGTCCACCGCCGAGCTGACCGTCGTCCTGGTCGACGCCCGCAACGGCGTGGTCGAGCAGACCCGCCGGCACGCGGCCGTCGCCGCCCTGCTGCGCGTCCCGCACGTGGTGCTCGCGGTCAACAAGATGGACCTGGTGGAGTACGCGGAGCCGGTCTTCGCCGCCATCGCCGCCGAGTTCACCGCCTACGCCGCCTCGCTGGGCGTCAAGGACGTGGTGGCGGTGCCGATCTCGGCACTGGCCGGCGACAACGTGGTCGAGCCGTCCGCCCACATGGACTGGTACGGCGGCCCGACCCTGCTGGAGCACCTGGAGACCGTCCCGGTCGGCAGCGACCCGAGCGTCGAGCCGGCCCGCTTCCCGGTCCAGTACGTCATCCGCCCGCAGAGCGAGGAGAACCCCGACTACCGCGGCTACGCGGGCCAGCTCGCCTCCGGGGTGCTGCGGGTCGGCGACACCGTCACGGTGCTGCCCTCCGGCCACACCACCACGGTCGCCGGGATCGACGCACTCGGCGCCGGGACGGACATCGCCTGGGCCCCCCAGTCGGTCACCGTCCGGCTCGCCGACGACATCGACATCTCCCGCGGCGACCTCATCGCCGCCGGACCCACCCCGGCCCCCACCAAGGACATCGTGGCCACCGTCGCCCACCTCAACGAGCACCCGCTGCGCGCCGGCGACAAGGTCCTGCTCAAGCACACCACCCGCACGGTGCGCGCACTGGTCAAGGAGATCACCTACCGGATCGACATCGACTCGCTGGAGCAGCGCACCGGCACCGACGGACTCCACGTCAACGACATCGGCCACGTCGTACTGCGCACCGCCGAGCCGCTGGCCCTCGACGACTACCGCACCAACCGCCGGACCGGATCGTTCCTGCTGATCGACCCGGCCGACGGCACCACCCTCACCGCCGGCATGGCGGGCGAGGCCTTCGACACCGTACGCACCACCGATCCGAACGAGGAGGACTGGGTCTGATGTCCCGCGAGGCGTTCTCGGGCATGGACAAGGAAGGCGGCCGCATCGGCAGCGGCGTCCTCGGCAGCGGCCAGGGCGGCCTGACGCGATGTGGGGCCGGACAGGGGCGCTGATCCCCTGTCACCGGGCCGCCTTCCCCCAGCACGGCCGGCCCGGCCTGCCCGGCATCCCCGATGCCGACCGCACCACGACACTTCCCTGAACCGGGCGTCCCACCGACGCTCCTGCCACGAAGGACACCTCAGATGACCCTCCGTTCCGGTCTTCCGCATACCCGCAAGCGCATCGTCAGCGGCCGGATCAGACGCTCCGCCGCGGCCGCGGTCGCCTCGCTCGCCGCCCTCAGCCTGGTGACCGCGTGCAGCTACGGCTCGAAGAGCACCGACAAGGCCTCCGCCGCCCCGGCCGCCGCCTCCGGCGCGTCGGACAAGAAGCTGTCCGCCGACACCGTGAAGATCGGTTACTTCGCCA
>NZ_JAIZ01000253.1:0-4466 GCF_000710465.2 Kitasatospora sp. MBT63
GGCGCCGCCGGGCCCGTCCGGGTCCCGCCCGTCCTCGCCGGGCGGGGCGGCCGGTTCCGGCTCGGCGTCGGCGCCGGCCTCGGCGCCGCGGGCGGCCAGCCAGAGCAGCTCGGCCAGTTCGACCGGGCCGGGTTCGCCCAGCCCGAGGCCGGTGAGCAGGGCGGCCAGCCGGTCGAGGCCGCCGGTCTCAGAAGACATCGTCGTCCCGGCCGCGGCTGAGGTAGGGCATCACCTGGGCGGCGAGCGCCGCCCGGTCGGCGGCGTCGGCCAGTTCGGGCCGGCTGGTCAGGTAGATGGCGTTCAGCAGCTGGTCGGTGGCCAGTTCGCCCTCCTCCCGGCGGGACAGGAAGACCTGCACCAGCTCGTCCACCAACTCGGCGTCCGCCTCGGGCAGGTGGGACTTGACGATGGCCTCCAGTTCGGGGCCCTGCGGCCGGCGCAGTTCCAGCACCACGCAGCGGCGCAGGAACGCGGCCGGGAACTCCCGTTCGGCGTTGCTGGTCAGCACGGTGAACGGGAAGGCCCGGCAGCGGACCCGGCCGCCGCGGATCGGCGCCCGGGTGCCGCCGTCGGCCGTCAGCACCCGGGCCTCGGGCTGCTGCGGGGCGGCGCGGACCAGTTCGTCGATCTCGTACTGGCCCTCCTCCAGGACGTGCAGCAGGTCGTTGGGCAGGTCCAGGTCGCCCTTGTCGATCTCGTCGATGAGCAGCACCCGGGGGCGGCCGTACGGCAGCAGGGCGGTGCCCAGCGGGCCGAGCCGCAGGTGTTCGTCCAGGTCGGAGGAGCGGGCGTCCGGGCCGGCCTGGTTGGCGGCGTAGAGCCGGGACAGCGGGTCGTACTGGTAGAGGCCGTCGCGCAGGCTGGAGCGGCTGGTGACGTTCCAGCGCAGCACCGGGCCGAGCCCCAGCTCCCGGGCGACCGCGTACGGCAGGCTGGACTTGCCGCCGCCGGGCGGGCCGGTGACCAGCAGCGGGCGGCGCAGGTGCAGGGCGGCGTTGACCAGTTCGACGGTCTCCCGGGTGGGGCGGAAGGTCTGGGCCCGGTGGCCGACCGGGGTCGGTCCGGCCCCGTCGGGTCCGGCGGGCCGGTCGAGCACGGGGCCGCCGTCGAAGGCCCGCCAGGGCGGCGGGGCGGGCAACTCGGCGATGCCGTCGTGGGGTTCGGCGGCGCCTCGGTAGATCCGCTTCAACGGCATGGGCCTGTGCTCCTGGTCGGTCTCGCGTCGCCGGTGGGCGCTGAACGGGGTGCGGTCGGGGCTCGGGACTTCTCGCGGCCGGTCACGGGTCGGTGCCGCGCAGCGGTGGTGCGGTCGGGACGGTACGGAACGGACGGGCCGGGCTCGGCACGATCTGCGGGTCCTCCCAGAGCAGCACCAGGTCGGCCGCCCAGTGCCCCCGAGGATCGTCACTCTCCTCCACCCGGTGCCGCAACTCCTTGACCCGGCGCGGGAGATCGGCAGGCCCGAGATCGACCAGTTCGGCCGCCAGTCTGGCCAGGAACTGCTCTCCGCGGCAGCTGCGGGCCGGTGCGTGCTCGGTGGGGCACGGGCACCGGGCCCAGAGCACCGCGGGGGCGCCGGCCTTGAGTGCCGCGGCCAGCAGCCGGTCGTAGGGGGCGCCGCGCGGCGGGCCGGGGAAGGCGGGCAGCTCGGGGCGCTCGGGCGGGCGCAGCTGGTGGTACAGCTTCTTGTGGTCCGGCGGGTCGGCGCAGGCCAGGGCGTGCAGCCGGGTGGTCCGGTGGTCCCGTAACGCGGCCCACTTGCGCTCCAGTTGGAGCCGGTCGGCGGGGTCGGCGCGACGCTGCTCGTCGACCACGACGACCGCGTGGTCGGCGCCGAGCGGGCCGTAGTCGGTGTCCCTGGCCCAGGTGTGGACGGGCTCGGTGAGCAGCCGGCGGGGCAGGGCGAAGACCACCAGTTCGGCGCCGTCGGTCTCCAGCAGGCCGAGCTCGTGGTCGATGCGTTCCCGGACGAACCGGCGGATGCCGGGGCCGAGCCGCAGCGCGGCCCGGCTGTGCGGGTCGACCGTCCGGCCGGCCCGGACGGCGGAGACGGTCACGTGGAACAACGCCCGGCCGGCCCCGCTCGGGCTGATCTCGACCAGGATCGGGCGCCAGCGCTCGCCGCCCGGCGCCGCCGGGGCCGCGGGCGGCGCGGCAAGGGACCCCGCGGCAAGGGACCCCGCGGCGGGGGCTCCTGCGGCGGGGGATCCCGGGGCGGCGGGCGGCGGTTGGGCGGGGTCGTCGTCGGCGAGCGCCCAGTCGGCCAGCCAGCCCCGCAGGTCGGTGCCGAGCCGGATGGCCCCCGCAGCTTCGGCGGCCTCGGCGGTGCGGCTCACGAAGGCGACCGCCGGGTGGGCCCGGCCGGGCGGCGCCAGGGTCTCGGTCAGCAGGTACCAACAGGCCTCCCAGAGGGTGGCGGGCCGGGTCGGCGGTTCCTGGCAGCCGAGCGGGCCGACGGCCGAGCGGTACAGCTCCAGCGGATCGGCCGGAGGTGCGGCACCGACCAGCAGCAGCCTCAACTCCCGTACGGCCAGCGGTGGCAGTGGCAGCTGCGGCAGGCGGTCGGCGAGCTGCGGCACATAGCCGGCGATCACCTCGCCGGGCAGCATCCGGCCGAGCCGGACCGCCGGACGGCCGCGGTCGCCGGGGCTGCGCGGGATGCCGAGGGTGTCCTGGGCGGCGGTCACCATCCCGACCACCTCGCCGGTGTCGGCGATCACCACCGGTCCGCCGCTGAACCCGGGCGAGAGCGGCATCCCGGTGCCCTCGTGCTCCAGTTGGAGCTGCTCGCCGCCGATCCGGAAGCCGCCCCTGGTGAGGCGGACCTCGCTGCTGAGCCCGCTGTCGTGGCCGACCGGGAAGCCGTACGCGGCGAGGGCGGCGCCCTGCCAGGCCCAGCGGTGCGGCGGGGCGAAGACCGCGGGTCCGGCCACCTCCGGCGGCACCGGGCGGTCCAGCAGCAGCACGGCCACGTCACCGCCGCCGGCCGGACGTCCGGGCCAGGGGCCGCGCAGCACCACGGTGGCGGACAGCGCGGGGTGGTCGGGGCGGTTGACCAGGCGGACGGTGGCCCGCCGGGCGCCGTGCACCACGTGGGCGCAGGTGAGCACCTCCCGCTCGGAGATCAGCATGCCCGCCCCGACGCTGGGGGCGGCCGCCTCCGTGTCGATCCGGACCAGCCAGCGGACCTCCTGCATCGGCGGACTCAGGGCCGGTCCGGGCTGCCCGGACGGTCGCCTCCCCAGGAGAGTCTGACGGTCAGGTGGGCCTCGCCGCCGGTGCGGGCTATCAGGGCGCCGGCCTCGGCGGTCAGTTTCACGCCGAACTCGATCTCCACCCCGTCGGGCCGGAGCGTGCCGTCCCGGAACACCGCGAGCGCGGCCGCGGCGGCGGCCCTGACCCCGTCCAGCGCCTGCTCGAACCCGGCCCGGGCGTGCCGGACCTGCCCGTCCACGCCCCGGCCGACCGGCTCCATGCCGTAGGGGGCGCCGTACGAATCCGGGTGGCCGTCGGCGGCGGCGGTCTCGACGCGGACCACGGCGCCCTCGTCGGTCAGGAACTCGATGCAGTCCGGCACGGCGCGCCCCCGGGGAGGTTGTGGTGGCCCGATCTGGTCTGTGGCGATCGTTGCACAGCCTGCACGCACCACGCAGCAGTCAAACCTGATCCGGATGTGAGCTGTCTCCCCGTCAATTCACGCGACACACAAGCAGAATCATGCATATCGTCGGCACCATGGGACCTTTGGAGCCGAACTACGCCGAACTCGCCTTCGGACTCGTGGTGTTCTTCCTGATCTTCGCCATGCTCGCCAAGGTGATCCTCCCCCGGGCCGAACGAATACTCGCCGGGCGGCGGGACGCCACCGAGGGCCGGCAGGAACGCGCCGAGGCGCTGCGGGCCGAGGCCGACGCGACGCTGGCCGCGCTGCGCGCGGAGATCGGCGCCGCCCAGCACGAGGCCGCCCGGATCCGCCAGGAGGCCACCGACGAGGGTGCCGCGCTGATCGCCGCGATCCGGGCCGAGGGGCAGCGCGAGCGCGCCGAACTGGTCACCTCCGCGCGCGCCTCGATCGCCCTCGACCGGGAGCTGGCCGAGATCGAGCTGCGGGCCGGGCTCGGCGAGCTCGCCGTGGAGCTGGCCGGCCGGGTGGTCGGCGAACCGCTCGCCGCCTTCGCCGCGGAGCGGGAGAGCGTCGAGCGGTTCCTCGCCGAGCAGGACGGCGCCGCCCGGCCGCAGCGTCACTGACCGCCGCCCTGCTGCCCGGCCGGCGGCCGGGCAGCAGGGGGCGCAGACCGGATCAGCCGTGCCGGCCGCGGCGCCGCCGCCGGGACAGGTGGAACGCGGTGCCGCCGGCCGCCAGCAGGCTGCCCGCCGCCACCCCGACCGGCAGCAGCGGCCCGCTGCCGGTGGACGGCAGCGGCTCGCCCGAGTGGGTGCCGGTCGGGGAGTACGGGTGCGTGGTT